>DATJWT010000142.1:0-15344 GCA_035500975.1 Binataceae bacterium (SeqCode) | reverse complement strand
TCGATCCGCGATGGCTGGCGCTGGCGTTGGTCCTGGCGGAAACGCTGCCGTACACCAACCTTATTCCCATCGATCCGCACAGCCGCTGGTTCCTGCGTTACCCCTTGCTGTTTGCTTTCTGTCTTCCAGCGCTGCCACGCGTGTGGAAGTCGGGCATTCTCACGAAAGGGCACCTGCCCCTGTTCCTGGCGTACTTCGGATGGGCTGCGATCACGATCGTGTATTCGGAAGACCCGGTCGCGTCGGCAGGCCGCTTGTTTCCGGCTTTTCTGCTGTTTCTGACCATCGTTCTTGTCGCATCGATGGTCAGCGACGCGAAAGACGTCACCGCGATTTTCACCCGGTATTTCCTGGGATGCAGCGTGCTCGCGGGCCTTGCGTTTGCGACCGCTGTTTTCTTTCCGATGAACGTCCTTGGTATCGGGCAAGGCAGCAACGAAGACGTTCCCGCCGGGGTCTACAACTGGATGGCTGACGACTCCGGTATCAATCGCTTTACGGGATATTCGTACACGCCCAACGAAATCGGCGCGCTGATGCTGGTTACGGTGGGGATCGGGCTGGTTCTATGGCCTCGCTACCGGGGCTGGAAGCGCACTTCTATCGCATTCGTGATGATCGCCACGATGGTGTTTGCCGCGATGGCCGACTCGCGATCCACGTTTGTTTCAATCGTGGTGGGCACTTCGGCGTACGTGGTTTGGAAATTTCGCGCGCGCGGGCTGCTGGTGCTATCGGCGCTCGCGCTGATGGGATTGGTTGGATACGAAATCTACGGTTTGGGTACCGGCGCTGCCTTTAATCGCGACGTCACGACCCTGACAGGACGGACCGAGGCCTGGCAGTTCGAAGTCGTTAAGATGTTGGAGCGGCCGCTGACCGGGTACGGTTACGCGGTCGAGGGGGCGATCTTCAAGGATCGGCGATTTCCCAATTGGGAAACGTTCTGGGACAACGGGCCGAATAGCCCCTTGCACAATTCATACATGTCCCTGGCGATCGGTCTCGGTTTGCCCGCGACATTCCTGTTCCTTTACCTGGCGCTGGCGCCGTGGGTCGAGGTGTTTCGCCGAAAGGACGATCCGTTGGGCCTGAAGCAGATCTTCTTCTTTATAGTGGTGCCCGCCCTGGTCCTGGGAATAGTGGAATCCGAAATGTCGGAGGCGCGCGGCGTCAGGGGCCTTATCTTCTTTATTGCGTGGGCCCTGGCCGAGTGCCAGCGGATCGAATCGAGGGAGAAACGCAAGCATGAAGCGGAGCAGAGCCGCTCTTCGACCTGGCTTACGGTGGGCAGCAAGATCGCGGTTCTCGGCATCGGTATCTTGCTGGCGGGCGTCTCGCACGCATCGGCTGCCGATTATTATGTAAACGTACAGAACGGAAATGATGGCAATCCCGGGACCAGCACGAGCGCGCCGTGGCGTTCACTGGCGAAGGTGGATGGCTTTCCTTTCCAGCCCGGTGACGTCGTCTACCTGGCGCGCGGTTCAGTATGGCGTGAAATCCTGAGACCGGACCGAGGCAACTTTGCTCGAGTGACGTTCACTGCCTATGGATCCGGCGACCTCCCGACCATCAAAGGTAGCGACGTCGTTTCGCAGTGGTCTCCGGTTTCCGGCGGTGTTTATTCCGCACCCGAGAGTAAGCCCGTATTTAACGTCTTCGTCGATGGAAAGCCCGGATGGGGGTTGCTCCACGCCTGTTGTCCTGCAGGCGGCAGCTGCGAACCAACAAATCCGAAGGCATTCAGCCGTGGTCAAACCTGCAAGGTCGGTCCGATGCAGCCCGGCAGCTGGTACTGGTCTGGCGGCACTCTATACGTATGGCCGGCAGGCGGCAGCGAGCTCTCGGGTCACACGGTCGAGGCCGTAACGCGTCAATACGGCGTCCAGGGTTACGCATCGCGCGGCGATCTCGATGGTCTGGTTCTCGACCATATCGAGGTCAGGCAAGCGGGCATACGCGGAATCAGTTTGCAGAGTTCCGATGCGGCAGGATGTTGCGGCAGCCGGGGCATCGGCGGCGGCGCCGGAATCAGGGACCTGGTGATCAGAGACTGCGCTGTCAGCGAGACTGGAACGGGACAAATCGACGACGGCAGCTACGGAAGCGCGGTGGTCGTGCTCAATGCGACTGCGCCATTAATCGAAGGCAACCTGGTTTCCTATGCTGGAAACCATGGCAACGACCTCAACATCCAGAATTCCAACGGGGCGCATATAGCCGGAAACCGGGTGGATCATTGGAACCATAACGGAATCGACATCAAGGGCTCTCGCGACGTCGTGGTCGAAAATAACATCTCCCGCGACCAACCAAATGTAGGTTCGGGATTCTACACAGAGTTCAGCCAGAACGTGTTATTTCGCAACAACCAGGCGATCGACGTCAGCAACGGCTTCCAGGTATCGGTCGGAGCGGCGGCCACGATTGAAGACAACAGGATTACAGATGCCGGCACCGTGATCTACTTCGGCCCGCGCTCTCTTTCGCTCAAGGCCGACGGAAACACTGCGTCGGGTTTCCGCGCGCTCATAGGCCGTGACGGCTCCGGACACTTGCTGCAGGCCAACAACAGCTGGGGCCGGTAACAGCGGGGCTACTGCCATACGGACTCACGGAACGTGAGCCGCCTGATCTGCTGTTGGCGAATGAACTTGATCAATTCAGGGTTGCCAACCCGGGGTTGGCGGTTCACGTAGCCTGAATAAAAACCGCCAAGGAACGCCGCCGCTCCGCTTATGAATGGAGGAGTGAACATCATTCGAGCTGCGCGCGCCAGCGAGAATAACTGCGAGTAGCCCACGTAGTAGGCGGTAGCACCTTGAACAAAACGGCCCCGCAGAATCCCCTGGGCGCTCCCGGTCGTACGACGGTGATATGCGGTGATGGAGCGAAAATTGCGCGTCCGGAACCCACGCATCATCGCCTTGACTTCATCGATCGTGTCCCAGCCGAGGCCGCTTTCGAGCGGGGCGATCGCCTCGAAGCATGCTCGCGAGTAAATCTTGCTTGGGCCGCGGGTGTGAAACGAGGGAATCCGGTTGAGCTGCCACTCGCCGCCCACCGGCTCGATCAGGCAACCGCTGACGATTCCCAACCCTGGATCGCGCTCGAACTGCGAGAGAAGCCGCTCTATGTAGTCACCTTCAAACAGCAGGTCGGAATCAAACCTGACTATGTAATCGGCATCTTGCCATATAGCTTTCGGCAAGTACCGCATGATAACCGATTCGCCCCCAGGCTCCCGCTTTCGCCCCCTGGGCAGGTGTTTCGGCTCAATCCATGGATATCGTCGCGCTGCCTCATCGATGATTTCCCCGGTCCGATCTTCAGAACCATCGTCTATGATGATCCACCTTGCCGGGACGAGAACCTGCGCGACCATCGAAGCGATCATGTCAGGCAGAAACGTTTCTTCATCTCTGGCTGGCGTAATTGCGACGTACTTCACAGGTTTCACGGCTCGATTCTCCCCGTGTCGGCAAGAAGAGACGACTGGGCCCGAGCCGGCTTCCAAGCTCCCGCTGATCCACACGCGAGGTTAGCCGCCGACCACCTCCAGCGGTCCACGTCAGCCGCTCCTCTGAAAGACACAGAAGCGCGCCGGGCTTCCAACCTTATCCGCATTTCTGGACGTCAGGGCTTTATAGAAGATTCTCACTTGCGAGCACGAGCACATCAAGCAAGTAGTATGCTCAGTCAGCAGCACTGGTTTCGGTTCTCTACGTGATGGTTTGTAGCGCCCTGTCCTCTCTCGACGAACAGTCTTACCCGCATCGATTGTAATTCATTCAGAAGCGCGAACCAGCAAACTAAAGTCGGGACAAATGACCTCGCACGTCTGAAGAGAACTAGTAGATGCCGGACAGCAAACGTAGAAGTATTTGATGTTTAGCCGTGTTACGGTTCGGTACGTGACAGTACGGAGGATAGTCGGATAGCTTCGGGCGACAGTCAACTCGGGACGAATCGCCCGAACCTAACCAAACTATACTTGACTGTACATTCGAAAGCGTTCATTAGTTACCGGCTGTCGAGTACATTCCCTTGCGGTCCTTACTAGCAGCGCTGTTCAGAGTGGCGAGCTCCGTTGCGTTACTCGTATTACTAATCGTGCCGGCGGCCCTGGCCGGACAACGAGCAAGCCAGCTTCGGTTTGCAGCGCCGGCGAACGGCGCATTCGTGAAAGGGAACGTAAAGATAATCGTCAAGGGTCGGCCGGCCGCGCGATCGGTCGATCTCTACGTTGACGGCGTACAGTTGGGAACGGCGCCGCCGTACACAAGAACCTGGAATTCGGCTTCCGTGCAGCCGGGAACGCATCAGTTGAGCGTCGTCGGCTACGATTCCTCGGGAGCAGTGTTGAGCAGCGCCTCAATAACGGTCTTCACCGGGGCGCCCGTGGCAATCCAGCAGCCCGTGAACCAGGCAACTGTCTCCGGCACTTTCACCGTCACCTGCGAGACGACCAGCAAGGTGAAGTGGATCGACCTGTTCGTCGATGGCACGTTCCAGTCTTCGTCGCCGCCGTACCACTTCAATATCAATTCGATGCGATTGTCGGCCGGACCGCACACCATTACGGCCACCGCCTTCCGCGGAAAGAAGGTCAATCTCGGCAGTGATTCGATCACGGTTAATGTCGCGAACGACATCGGCGCGCCGACCCCCACCGCGACTGCTTCCGGAACACCTCGAGCGACCCCCGGTGCAAGCCCTTCACCTACAGCGAGCTCACAGCCAACGCCCGCACCGGGCGGCACTGGTTACTACGTCGATCCGGCAGGCGATGACGCCAACTCCGGAAACAGCCCGGGGGCCGCGTGGCGAACGGTCGCCAGGGTCAATTCAAAGTCGTTCAATCCCGGCGACGTCGTTTACTTCAGACGCGGCGGGTTGTGGCGCGAGATGCTGGAGCCCGTGGTTGGCGGCAGTCCCAGTTACCAATTGACCTTTGCCACCTATGGCGACGGACAAGCCCCAATCATCAGTGGCAGCGAAGTAGTCAACGGCTGGTCGCCGCTGGAGGGGCAGATTTATGATGCCCCGCTCCGCCAAAAGCCGAACAACGTATACAGCGACGGCGGCCCGGATTGGGGCCTGGTCGCAGCCAGTTCCATCGCCTCGATGACCGTGGGAACCTGGTACTGGGATGGATCCAACCTCTACGTCTGGCTGACGGACGGATCGAGCCCGAGCTCACACACAATGGAGGCCGCCGTCCGCATATCGGGCTACTACGCCGACACAGGGCACTGCGCGCAACAAAGCTACGTGACGATCGACGGGCTTTGGTTCCAGCGCACCGCAGGCGATGGGATCTACATGCACTGCTTTTCGGGGCCCGAGACGCTGGCAGGCATCGTCATCGAAAACAATGTCGTCAGCCAGACCGGCACCGGGAAGATCGACGGCGGTCAGTACTACAACGGGATCAATTTCATCCAGGAACCTTTGGGCCAGAACACGTCGCCACAGGTGTTGAACAACGTCGTCTATGACACGGGAGGGCACGGCGACGGGATCAACGTGCAGGGCGCCAACAACGCGTTCGTTAGCGGCAATGACGTGTCAGCCTGGAACCACAACGGGATTGATGTCAAGAACGCTGTCGGCGTCGTGGTCGATCAGAACGTGGCGCACGATCAGCCGTCATTGGGAGCCGGATTTTACGCCGAGTATACGACCGTCACCTGGCAGCGCAACATCGTTTACAACACCAGCAACGGGTTCCAGGCCAGCGTATCCGCCACCGCAACCCTCTACAACAACTCGATCTATAATGCCGCGACCGGAATCTTTTTCGGGCCGTCGGCATCGACCATCACCATGGAGAACAACGCGTTCAACGCAACGACGGTGGCTTTCGGCAGCGACAGCAACTCGGACATCGTCGACGACTACAACGACTGGGGCGTCTCACCGCTGTTCCAGCCCCTGGGCACGCAGATCGGTTTCAGTCGATGGCTCGCCTTCGAAGGCGGCCCTCATGACATTGCGGCGAATCCGATGTGGTCATCGCCTTCGACCGGCGACTTCAGCCTGCAACCGGGTTCCCCATGCATCGCGGCCGGCGTGAACATAGGGCTTCCTTTCAATGGATCCGCTCCCAACATCGGAGCCATCCAGCAGCCCTGATCAACCTTAACATAGCATTCCGCGCGCTGACTGTTTTCTTGTGCGGCGTGTCATCGTGGTGAGTTCGATGTCACTCTGCCATCGCGAAAGTTCTCATCAGATGACTTTTCATGCAGTAGCGACACAATATCGAGCGCGCTGATAGCTCACTCTGTCGCTACTCTCACACTTCCGCGTTTACGTGGGTCGTCGCTTCGCCACTATTTTAATGTCCAGAGCACGTTTCCCGGGTAGTATGTAGTCGTGGCGGTGGCTACGAAACGAATAGTAGTGGTTGAAGATGACGCCGCGACCAGGGAAGCGTGGCGAGAGCTCATCGCATCGTGGGGTTTCGGTGTGGCGACCGCCGAGGATGGCGTCGCGGCGCTCGAGGTCGTCAGTTCCTTTCGACCCGACCTTCTCCTTCTCGATCTCAGGCTGCCCCGAAAGGATGGATTGACGGTACTCAAGGAGTTGCGCGAACACGGTATCGCCGTGGTCACAATCGTCGTCTCGGGGGAAGGCGAGATTCCGGACGCGGTCCGCGCTATCAAGCTGGGTGCATCAGACTACCTCTGCAAGCCTGTCGACATCGCGCACCTGAAACAACTCATCGAAGGCATGTTCGCAGATGGACGCCGGGGGCAGCAGGCCAGGCGAAACCCAGCGGACGCCGATCAGAATGAAGAGCTGGTTGGAAGCTCGACAAGCATGGCGCGGGTCAGATCCCTGATCGAGCAGGTCGCTCCGACCTCAGCATCGGTGATCATCCTGGGTGAGAGCGGAACTGGAAAGGAGATGGTCGCGCGTGCGATTCACCGCCGTTCTCGAAGGAACCAGCAGCCGTATGTAGCGATCAATTGTGCCGCCGTGCCCGAAACCCTGATTGAGAGCGAACTATTTGGGCACGAACGCGGCGCCTTCACGGGAGCGGAGCAACGACGGCCCGGATGCTTCGAGCTCGCTAGTGGAGGAACGCTGCTCCTCGACGAAATCGGAGAGATGAAAGTGGAAGTCCAGGCCAAGCTTTTGCGGGTCCTGGAGGAGAACAGGTTCCGGAGACTCGGAGGGACCTCCGAGATCGCCGCCAATGTACGAGTCATCGCGGCCTCGAATCGCGACCTCGAGGCGGCGCGCCATGACGGAAGGTTTCGCGAAGACCTGTACTACCGCCTGAACGTTTTCAGCATCAAGCTTCCTCCGCTCAGGGAAAGGATCGAGGACCTGCCGCTGCTGGCGGATTTTTTTTTACGGGATCTCGCGGCGCCGGCTGCCAGGGTTAGCGGCATCCACCCCGACTGCATGGAGGTTCTCAAGAGCTATCGCTGGCCGGGAAACATTCGTCAATTGCGCAACGCTATCGAGCGCGCCGTCATCGTGACACCGGGACCCCATATTACCGCCGCCGACCTTCCTCCCGAAGTCACTCGACCGGCGGGATCCGGACCCGCGTTCGAAGTTTCTCTTGGGTCGTCGCTTGACGACGTCGAACGTCAATTGATCGAACGTACCCTGGAGTTCGCACGCGGCAACAAGGCCCGCGCCGCCGAGATTTTGGGAGTCAGCCTGAAAACGCTCTACAACCGTCTCGAGCGGTATCAGCCAAAAGGACAAGTCACTACGGCGTAGGGCGTTCGAATCGTAACGATTTCTATGTTGAGCCTGCGCGGGAAAGTCGTGCTCGTATGTTTCGTGCTGCCGGTGCTGGCGATCTTTATCGTCAGCGCGCTCGAGACCGGCCGCGCGACGCGTTTGATGGTCGAGGACCTAGAGACCTCCGGGTCGTTGCTGGTTGCCCAGACCTTCGAACAAATGCGCGACGTTCTTCAGCGCGACCCGCGCGATCCCGCTGACGCGCTCAAGAATGATCCGGGATTGCAGGCACTATTCAGATCGTCGCGCGCATTTGGCAAAGGCGTTTCCTACGTTCGCCTCGAGGATGCGGCGGGCCAGCGCATAATGTCCGCTCCGGAAGATGCGACACCCCCACCCGGCGCGCTCCCGTTCGAAGAGCTTGGCAAGGGCCTACGACGCTGGTGGCCATTGGCTCCCATATGGCTGCTGCCACACGGGACCGTCTACGAGCAGGACAAGCCCGTGGACATCGACGGCCGTCCGTTCGCCGTGATCAAGGTCGGGCTCTCAACCGACTTGATCACGGCCGAAATCCATCGGTCCTTGATCGACATCGTCGAGATTGCAGCCTTTGCAGTGGGACTGAGTATTATCGCCGCATTGTTTCTCGGCCAGGTGCTGTTGCATCCGGTACTTGCAATCACCTCAGGTGTGGAAGAACTGGCTATTGGCAATGACGAAGTAAGTCTCGCAGTTACGGCGCGTGACGAGTTCGGCACTCTCGCGGACAAGTTCAACCAACTCTCGCAGCGCATCCGGACCGATCGGCGGCAGTGGGAGACGGAGCGCGACACCTTTTTCAACGTCTTTCGCTCGATCACCGACGCGGTTTTGCTGCTGGACCGAAGAGGCGGGATCCTGTTCGCGAACCCAGAGGCACTCGGGCGGTTGGGTTTGCCCGCCGGCGGCCTGGCCGATGGCAAAAACCTCAGCCTGCTCCTCGGGAAGCATCATCCGCTCTCAAAGATGATCGCGACAGCCTACTCGATGGGCAGCGACGTCCACGATGTGGCGATCGAGTTTCGGGAAGGCGGCGGGACCGTCCATTTCCTGGTTTCCATTTCGTCGCTCGGTCACGGACCCGAGCCGCCGGGATTGCTGGTAATAGTGCGCGACCTGGAGCCGGTGCAAAAGCTCGAGGGCGTTATCAATCACTCGGGGCGCCTGGCGCGTCTTGCGGCCCTTATTTCAGGGGTCGCCCACCAAATTCGTACACCGCTCAATGCGATGAACTTGCAGATCGAATTGCTCAGCCAGGACTCCGACGCGGGTCTCGCGGTCGGGCCGCGACTGGACGCACTGCGGAAAGAAATCGGGCGTCTCGACCAGGTGATGAATGCGTTGCTGCGATTCATGCGGCCGGAAGAGCTGAAACTGTCGGAGGCCTCGATCAACGATCTCGTCAAGGACATCGGTGCATATGCCGAGCACAGCGGTCTCCAGGTTAACTACCAACTCGATCCGGCCTGTCCGCCGGTGATTATCGATCGGGGTTTGGTAAGCGAGGCGCTGAGAAACATCGTCACCAACGCGACCGAGGCCATGCCGTCCGGGGGAACCGTCACCCTGACCAGCGCGGTACACGGCGATGAGTGGATCGAACTTTCGGTAAGCGACGAAGGCCCCGGAATCGCTCCGGAACACCTGACCCAGATCTTCAACCTGTATTTCACGACCAAGGAGGGCGGGAACGGCCTGGGGCTCCCGCTTGCGATGCGGGCTATCGATCTGCACCAGGGTACTCTCGATATCCAGTCCCAAGCCGGTGAAGGCACCAAGGTGCTGATTCGACTTCCACTTGCAGGTGTTCAGCCTGCGGGCGACCCCGCGTGGATGTCCGAACGGGAGCACGACCATGCATAGGTTAGCCCTGTGCGCGCTTTTGGCTTTGGCGGCCGCCGGCATCGCCGGATGCTGGCCATTGTTTACCCCGGTGGAGCCCGCTCCAACCGATGCACCGCAGATAACTCGCGCCGAACCGCTTACTTCGATGCCGCCAACCGAGGTTTCGCAACAGCCCGAGCATCACAAGAGCAAAAGAGCCGGCAGCAAGAGTGCTCATACGTCCACGTCCGATCACCAGGCTCCAGAGGCCGTTAGCAGTCCGGCTCCTGAAGCCGCTCCGCCGATCCTGACGCTTGCGGGCGAGTCGACTTCGCGGGCGCAGGCTCAGCAGGCGGTCGACACGGCAGACCGGAACCTGGCAAAAATCGACCGCAGCAGGCTAACCGGCAACGATTTGGCCACGTACGATCAGGCGAGCGGATTCGTATCTTCCGCGCAGCATGCCATGACCCAGGACGACTACTTCGCAGCCTCCGGCCTGGCACTGAAGGCGTCGCTTCTGACTTCTCAACTGGCTCGCTAGGGTTCCCGGGATCTCGCTTCGGCGGGAGCCGCGCCTTTCCTCGAGAACCCATCAATTGCCGGCTCGCCTGCGCGCTTATCATTCGATTTCAGGATCGCATCCAGCAGATCGGAGCTACGAAGCTGCTGGAGGAGCTTGATATTCGGAATGACGCAGTGTCCCCCGATGAATCCGGGGAAATACTGGACGCGGGGGAGAAAATCGACTTCCTCGAAGAAATCGGTGGCTTCGAAATAATCCGCACGGAGAGCTTCGGCAAAGCGATTGAGCTCCTGCGCAAATGCGATGAGGACACCGAAGTACGTCGTTTCCGCGAGCTTGGCCAGCTCGAGCGTTTCCACCTTGGTCATCGTGCGTGGCCTAAGCCCTGCGTTCTCGAAATGCCCGGCCGCCATAGTAGCCGTCTGCGGATCGACCGCGGCTACGAACTTCGTATAGCGCAGGAGATCCTGCGCCATCCGCACATGCTTCCCCCGCACCGGACTGAACGCTATTCGCGCCCCGCTCTTCGCGCCGATCTCTCGCGTCGTGCCGGGAAGTACGGTGCTGTTGATGACCGTCAAGGCGGGACGAAAGCGCTCAATGTACTGCAACGCAGCCCGTTCGAATTGATCCCGCGACGAAAACGGAATGCACAGGTGCATTACTCCGATGGGTCCATCGAACTCCACCTTTTCGAGGTCGTGTTTCAGCACCGGGCCGCGGCTCTCGAGTACTTCCGCCAGCGCGCCTCCGACCTCGCCAATTCCAACCACCAAGGTCCGGCCTTCCGGCACAAGCAGATCGTGTTTTCCGTTGTTCATCACTTGTCTCCCCACATCGAAGTTCGAGGTTCCGAATGAAGAGCATCTTTCCTTTCGCGCGGCTCTCCCTCGCGGCATTGTGAGCCATTCGGCGCAAGACCGGGTCGATGATCGAGGATCGAGTCGATGGCTCCATAAAATTCGGGTTGCTGGCGCGACCACTCGATGCCCCGGACGACTTCGCGCGCCCCATTCACCAGTCGCGTCCGCAGGAGCGGATCGAAATAAAGGTCCGCCATCGCGTCAGCCAGGCTGTTTTCGTTGCCGGGCTCGAAATACCGCAGCGATTGCGTTCCGAAATAGTGCTCAATCGTTCTCAAGCGAGAGCTGATACACGGCATGCCCATCGTGGAGTATTCGAGCAGTTTTACCGGCAGCATCAGGTCCGTTGCGCTGCTCTCGTGGTTTGGGATCAGACCGACCGATGCGCGTTGCAGCAGCATCGGCAGCTGCTCAATTGGTACCGGTCGCAAAAACGCGACCTGCTGGTCGAGGCCAAGCGCCGCGCTTAGAGCCCGCGCCTCCGGCAGGTAGTCGCCATCGCCGACGACCAGCAACCGCAACGCCGGGATTCTGTCTCGAAGGATGGCCATCGCCTTAATCGCGACATCCAGCCCAAGCCGGCGTGCAACGGTTCCATGGCACGCGATGGTGAAGGTACCGCCGGGCTCGGCCTCCCTGCGCGGGTGAAACTTGAAGATCCGGGAATCAGGGGCATTCATCACGACGCGAATCTTTTCCGCCTTGATTCCCGAGTGTTCGAGACGTGTACGATGGGGATCATGGACCGCCAGGACGCGATCGGCGCAGGCCGCGCTCAACCGTTCCTGGATCTGCAACAACCGGGCGCCGAACGCTCCGCGTCTTCCGCCGAACTTGTCGCGGTACAGCTCAGGCATCGTATCGTGCACGTCCAGTACCACCCTCGTTCCCATCAGCCGGAGAGCTAGAGTGCATAAGACCACGGCATCCGGCATCGTACAGGCAATTACCACGTCGTAAGGTTTACCTACGCTCATTCTAGCGGCCAAGATTGCTGCGCGCGCGAAAAAATATATGTAGTTGCTGATATAGCTACTGCGGCTAGAACCCCTGTAACGCGCAGTATTCAAGCCTACGATATTTACGCCGTTAAGGCGGTCGGGCTTGTCCAGACAGATTACATCGACTTCGTCGCCGCGCCTGGCGAGCGCTTCGGCGTGACGTTTAACGCGTCCGTCGTGGATGTAGTACGTGTAGGCTATTACCAACGCGCGAGCCACGGATCACTCCTAGCCAGCCAGTGCTTCCTGGCTGAGCATGCGAGCCACCGCCCGTTCGCTGCCTGCCCCAACTATTCGAGGCCGGCCGTCATCCATCCGCAGCCTGAGGCGCGCACGCTGGCGCCACCATCGGGCGACCTCTGACGGGAGCGCCCTCCATGCGCCCTCGATATCGCTCAGCCGCTTCAACAGTTCTTCGTATGCGGAGAGATGTGGAGGCTCTCCCGAGTAGTCAGGATGGGTCAGGGTCAGAACCATCCCGCCCATAGCGGCTATCCAATGAGCTTTCGCGATCCAGATTGGTAACGGATCGCGGCCGAGGAGATGGATAAGCGTATGGTCCTGGGGGACGGTATACGGCAATTCGACCATGCCACCCAGAAAGAACGGAAAGACGCTGCAGGAGCCGCCGGGTTGCGGTTCGTAGGGGTCGGTGTCGGAAAAACTGCAATCGAAATCAAAGGAAAGGCGCGTGAGCCACTCCACCCGGCGCAACGTCGAAGGCGAGCGGAAGCCCAGGAAGCCCTGCTCGCGAGCCGACCGTTCGAGAATCGGCGCCAGGGCGGCAAAGTCCGCTTCGCTCCGAAAGAGCCTGCCGTCGTGGCGCAAGCCGTGGGCACCGAACTCGAACCCGCGCTGCTTGAGATCGTCGAACCGGCTCCAGTCGATTGGGTATTGCGCCAAGGGAAAATTGAGCGCCGACAGAAAGCCGTGCTTTTCCTCGAGATCGGTCATTCGCCTGATGCGATCGAGGCCGAAAGGACTTTCAACGTCGTGGGTCAGTACGATGCAGCATCTGTGACCATCGGGCCAAAAGCCGATGTGGCACGCATCGTCGAGGCCGAGCGAATTCAGGCTGACTCGCAGCCAATCGCGCCAGAAGTCGAGCAGTGCCGTCTCACAAGGCCAGTGCGGAAAGTCCCGCCGGCCTCGAGCGCGAATCGCGATCGCATTGATCCGATGACGGAGCGCGACCGGTATCACGCGCTTGATCAGGTAATACGCGCTTAGGGTCCGAGACGGGCGCCGATCACGCTCGGAAAGATATTCCTCGAACAGGTAGCGGCGGATGACGAGCTCCGACTCCCGCGTCGACGGTGCGAGGGAAGCATAGAGTTCCTGCGGCAGCTTCCAGAACGAAAAGGCATCGTTGCTGAAGTCTGTTAGCATCGGAAATTCCGGAGCAGCCGGAATCTCGGGCGGATGGGAAATATCGGCGCTCAGCGCCATAGCATCTCCATGTAAACCGGCCGTCGGAGTTGATGTCTGCATACGTTCCCGGTCAGCTCGGGATTGGCGGAACGTCCGGAACCGCGTAACCAGTCTTCGAGCAAAATCCCGCCACGCTTGCTCATACCAAGAACCGATACGCGGCCGCGCCGACCGCACGAGTTCCCCACAGCGGAAGCCGCTGCCACGCTTTCGAAATCAGCCCTGCCGCGCCGCCAAGCGACTCCGCGCTCACGTTCCGAGGAGCGCGCGGAAGATATGCGTAGGGAAGCGGAGTCGAAGTTGCGCCGAGGCGTTTTTTGAATTCGATCAAGCCTAGATTGCGAATATCAACTCGCCCGAGGTCCCAGGTTTTTGCGCGCCCGGCAAACTCGGTTAGAACGCTGGTGAAAAGGAGATGGTTTGCACCGTGCGGGCAATCCGCGGCGCGAACATTCATCTTGGCATACAGCGTGTCGCCCTCGTGGAGCATCAAGAGCCCCGCGAGATCGGCGCCATTGCGCACCGCCAGCCAAACGCTCAAGCTGCCGCGCGGTCCAAAGATTCCTTGCAGCGTCTTAAAATACCTGAAGGGCCGGGGAGGAACCCCAAGTCTGCGGCGCGTCTCCAGGTGGAGACGATAGAAACGTTGCAGGTAGTCGATGGAATCGCCGTGCGTTTCCCGCACTCCCGATTCAACGGTGCGCCGTACGTTGCGGCGGACGTCCCGGTCCAGGGCCTTTTGCAGCGAGGCAATCGGCTGATCGAGATTGATCTTCCAGTGCGCAAACACCTGGACCGTCTCCCAGGGTTTCTCTGCCGCCGCTCCGTGAATCTCGAAGCCCGCACGGGTCTGGGGATGAGACGCGAGGGCATCGAGGAGCGCTCGCCCGGATGCAGCATCTCGTGCCAGCAGCGGACAGTGCTCGGAATCCGGAAGCGAAACCAGCCGCCCACCAAGCACGCGCGAGGATCGGGCGAAGAGACATCCGGCGAGAATCTCGGGACCTTCCTCGAGGGTGGCGACGTTTACCTTGATTCCATGCGCCGCTTTAAGCAGTTGGAGCCAGGGTTCGGCGTGGTAGAGCGTCGCCTCCGGAACGGTTTCGATGAAGCGGCGCCACCTGCACCGGAACTGCTCGAACGGGCGGAACTGGAGTTCCGCACCACCGGCCATCTTCAAGGGTCTGAATCCGGGGGCGGCGGCCATAGTTATGCCTGTCCCTCAGTGAAGTCGATTGGAGAGGATGAGCCAGCACCGAACGCCTTTCCGATCATCCCTGCAACGTCACTACCTTCACGCCATAGAAATACGATCCCGGGTGGCACAATCATCATTACGAGCGCCAACACGCCATGAACATCCAGGCCGGCCGCCGCGATTTTTCCCGCGAAGGTTGCGACGGAGCACAACGCGGCCAGAATCATTCCGGGTTGAGCATCGCGGGCCAAGGTAAAAACTCCGACGCCGATCAGCCATCCGGCCATCCACTGCCCCGCGATACTGATCGAACCCTCCACGAAGCTCATTCCTCCGCTTACCGACCACAGGCCCCAAAACGACATTGCGCTCACTACCACTATGATCATCGCCAGGCGCGCGCTGTGCAGGTAAATATCGAACGCGGGGTGATCCTTGGTGTAGTAAATCGAGCCGATACCTACCCGCAGGCCCATCAGGATCAGGCCGGGGGCGAGCAGTCTCATGGGAATAGCGACCGGCACCCACTTGGATCCGTATACGAATCCGATAAGTTCCGGAGCCGCGATTGATGCGCATGCGACCAGAGGAATGACTATTCGCGCGAGGTAGCCAAAGAACTCACGATAGGCGCGAGCCAGCTGCAGGTTATCGTCCTGCAAACGACAGAAGGCCGGGAGCGTTACCCGACCAGCTACCTTGTAGAGGCGATCAGGAATGAAGCGGAGAAGGTCCCAAGCCATGGA
>DATJWT010000141.1:0-7498 GCA_035500975.1 Binataceae bacterium (SeqCode) | reverse complement strand
ACCTCGTGCGCGCGATCGCGCGGCACATGACGACATTTCCTGCCAATCACGAACCCCAGCTCGCCCTCGTAGTCGAGCGCTTTCGATGCGCGCGGCAGATGAATCGGATCGGTCGGCCCGGTCACGCAAGTGTTCTGCTTGTTGAAGAACATCGGGAACGACGGCTTCTCGCGCCCGGTCTCGGCCACGTGATCGGCGTAATTGAGCCCGATCGCCAGGAACTCCGGCGGACGTGAAATCGGCGCTTCGAGCTTGACGACCGACAACGCGATGCGTCCGGCCGTTCCATCCGCAGCCTTGCGCGCGAGGTCCATCGCCTCTCGCCCTGCGTTCAGAAACGCGACCATCTCGCGTGGCAACGCCGGGGCAGCGACACCGAGATCGACCACCGAGTCTCCGGCCACCACGCCTATTCGGGTTTTCCCTTGATGAGTGAAGGTTGCGAGTTTCATCGTCTGATCCCTTATGCAGCTTTGAACTTGAAAGCGCTTCCGCTCTTGGTGATCTTCCCGCACGACGGCGTGGCGAAATGCGTGCCGAAGACCAGCACGTTGCTGTCGGCGTATTTCTCGGCGAACGCGCGCCGGGTCTTCTTGGCCGCGGGCAGATCGTAATCAAAACTATCGTCCCATTCCGGGTAGAGGAACTGCACCGGATGATGAATCAGGTCGCCGGTAATGACCGCGTCCTGACCCTTCGATGAAATCCGCACGCTGTGATGACCGGGCGTGTGGCCGGGAGTGGGCTCCAGCCAGATCTCGTCGGTAATCCGGAAGTTGGAATCGACCAGCTTGGCGTGGCCTGAATCGACGACCGGCCGCACGGAGTCCTCGACGGGAGCGCGCGAGTCCTTGTCTTCGACCTTGGAGAAGTAGTCCCACTCGGTGCCGCCCACGATGTAACTGGCCTTGGGGAAGGTCGGGACCCATTTGCCGTTCTCGAGCGTCGTGTTCCATCCGACGTGATCGACATGGAGATGCGTGCACACGACATAGTCGATGTCGTTGCGGGTGAAACCCGCCTTTTTCAGGTCCTCGAGAAACGGCAGCTTGAGATTGCTCCACACCGGGTTGCTACGGACCTTGTCGTTGCCGATACAGGTATCGACCACGATGCGCTTTCCCTGCGATTCCAGCACGAGCGCATGGATGCTCATCCGCAGCTTGCCCTTCTCGTCCGAGAAGGTCGGGAACAGCCAGCTCGCTTCCTTCTTGATATTCTCCGCGGTCGCATCGGGGAGCAGCCAGGTGCCGGGCCATGGCGCTTCGCTCTCGATTATGCGGCTAATCTTCACGTCTCCGATATTCCAGGTGCTCATGCGGGCCGACCTCCGTAGTAAATCGCAACTTAACCCGATTTGCCGGATGCCGCCAAACGCCTCACGGCGCGGAGAAAATCCGTGTGCATGCCGGCGCGCATTTCGGCTACAAAGGCCATGGTTACCCTCACCAAGTGCGTGATTCGGAGGCTGAAGCAATGTCGACCAAAGCACCATCGGCGGAAGAAATTCGTGAACTCGGACGCGCCGGCAATTTTGAGCTGACCCCAGGCGAAGTCGAGGCGCTCACCATGATGATTTCCCGGTGGATTCCCACGCTGGAACGCGTCGATGCGCTCAAGGCTGACGCTCAACCGTCGATCGCCCGCTATCCCAAGCGCGATGCGGGCGCGCCGATGAATCGCAAGGACGATCCGCTCAACGCGATCGTTCGCAAAGTTCACGTCGCGGGCGCGCCGTCGGGCAAGCTCAAAGGCATGCGTATCGGGCTCAAGGACAGCGTATGCGTCGCGGGCATCCCGGCCAGCGGGGGCTCGCACATCTTGCAAGGCTACGTGGCGGACATGGATGCGACCATCGTCACGCGCATGCTCGATGAGGGCGCAGAGATCGTCGCGATGCTGAACATGGATGATTTCGCGCTCTCGGGCGACGGCAAAACCAGCGCCTACGGACCCGTGCACAATCCAGTTAACCAGGAGCATTGCAGCGGGGGTTCGTCGTGCGGATCGGGTGCGGCGCTCGGCTACGACTGGATCGATGCGACGATCGGAACCGACCAGGGCGGGTCGATTCGCATCCCGTCGTCATGGAGCGGCGTGGTCGGAATCAAGCCGACCTACACCTTGGTTCCATACACGGGCGTGATGAGCATCGATCCATCACTGGATCACGTCGGTCCGATGACGATGAACGTGCGCGATTGCGCCCGGCTGCTCGAGGTGATGGCTGGAAAGGATCCGATGGATCCGCGACAACAACAAGTCCCGGTCGAGCGCTACGTCGAATCACTCGATAGAGGCGTGAAAGGGTTGCGGCTCGGAATCCTTAAAGAAGGGTTTGAGCACGAAGGGGCGGAGGCCGACGTCAACGATGCCGTCCGCGGGGCGGCGGCCAGCCTCGAAAAGGCGGGAGCTACGGTGCAGGAAATCTCGCTTCCCGAGCATCGCAGTGCCTCTGATCTGCTGTTCGCGATCGTGCCGGAAGGGATGATGTGGCTCACGGATACCGCGTTGCAGAGTATCCACTTCAATGGCCTCTACAATCCAAGCCTGGCAGATTTCTTCAGCACGCATGTTCGCGAGCGTGGCTCCAGGGAGGCGATCACCGTCAAGTTCATGTCGGTGATGGGCCGATTCGTACAGCGCCGCTTCAACGGCCGCGTCTACGCGAAAGCGCAGAATTACAGGCCGAAGCTGCGCGCCCTCTATGATGATGCGCTCAAGAAGTGCGACGCGCTGGTGATGCCGACGACGCCGATGAAGGCGCCGCGGCTGGATTCGCAGGAGTTCTACTCGATGGTCACCAACACTGCTCCCTTCAACATCACGGGGCATCCGGGACTGAGCGTTCCGTGCGCAATGTCGAAGGGAGTGCCGGTCGGTTTGATGCTGATTGGGCGCCATTTCGAGGATGCGGCGCTGCTGCGGCTCGGCTACGCATTCGAGCAGAGCGTGGATTGGCGAAAGGCGTAAAGAGCGCGTGAAGTCACTCCATCTGAAGCTGCCTCACTCGATGTGGGAGGCGATCGAGCAGCGCCATCGCGAGACCGGCGAGCCGATTCATCACATCGTGCGTGCAGCGCTTGCGGAATATCTGCAAATTAAACATTCGACGCTTTTCCAGGTTTCGACCTCGACCGCGCTGGTTGAAGGAATCTACAAGGGTGCGGTCACGGTGGGGCAGCTTCGCAATCACGGCGATTTCGGACTGGGAACCTTCGAAGGACTCGATGGCGAGATGGTCGCGCTCGATGGGCACTTCTACCAGGTGCGATCCGACGGCAAGGCCCGCGAGGCGGCCGACTCCGATCTGAGTCCGTTCGCGCTGGTGACGCGTTTCCAGCCGGGTAAGGGACTCGCGATGCCGGCCTGCACGAGTTTCAATGCTCTCACCGATCAACTCGACGAGGTGCGCCTCTCAGAGAATTTCTTTTATGCGATTCGCGTAGATGGAACGTTCGGTGAAATCCACACTCGCGCGATGTGCAAATCCGAGGAAGGCACACCGCTCGCCGTCGCGGCAGCTCATCAGCCGGAATTCCACCTGCGCGATGTGTCGGGCACGATGGTCGGATTCTGGTCGCCGCAGTACCTGAAGACGATCGAAGTGCCGGGGTATCATTTGCATTTCATCACCAGCGATCGCACTGCGGGTGGGCATCTGCTCGGATGCTCTGGACGCAACCTGACGGTTCAGATTGAGCAGGTGAGCGATCTGCAGGTCGCGCTGCCGGAGAATGAAGAGTTTCTCCGCGCGGATCTGACGCGCGACGCGTCGAAGGAACTCGACACGGCCGAGCGCGCCCGGGACAAGGCGGTTAAGAAATGAGTTCAACAATCGGCGCGCAGCTGGTGGTCCGTAACCTCGAGGCGCAAGGCGTCGAGTACGTCTTTGGCATTCCGGGCGCAAAGATCGATCGCGTCTTTGACGCGCTGGTCGATTCAAAGATTAAAACCATCGTGTGCCGCCATGAGCAGAACGCGGCCTTCATCGCCGGTGCGATGGGACGAATGACGGGAAAGGCCGGCGTCGTCCTCGTCACCTCCGGCCCCGGTTGCTCCAACCTGGTGACTGGCCTGGCAACTGCCAATTCGGAAGGGGACCCCGTAGTCGCATTCGGCGGCGCAGTGCCGGTATCCGAGCGCCTGAAGCAAACCCATCAGACCCTCGACACCGTGAGCATGTGCAGGCCCGTCACGAAATTCAGCGCGGAGATCGATTCGCCGGCGGCGATCTCCGAAGTAGTCGCGAACGCGTTCCGCGCCGCCGAATCGGATCGTCCCGGCGCATCCTTCGTGAGCCTTCCTTCGGATATCATGAACGGCCCTACCGATGCCCATGTGCTTACGCCCGTGACGTTGCCACGACCGGGAGCGGCCGATGCGGATGCAATCGGGGAAGCTGCGCAGTTGATCAACAAGGCTCGCTATCCGGTCCTGATGCTGGGGTTCAACGCCGGCACCGCACGGAATGCGGATGCGATCCGCCGACTGCTCGCACGCGTGAAGTTGCCGACGGTCTGCACCTACCAGGGTGCAGGTGTGGTTCCACGCGACCTGCTCGAACTGTTCGGAGGCCGGGTCGGGATCTTCCACAATCAACCGGCGGATGAGCTCCTCGATGCCGCCGACCTCGTCGTCACCGTCGGCTACGATCCGATCGAATACGACCCGGGCCTGTGGAATCGCGGCAAGAATCGCGGCCTGGTGCATATCGACATGGTGCGTCCCGATATCGACAACGACTATCGACCGACCGTCGAGCTGTTTGGAGATATCGCGGCGACTCTCGACGCGATGGCGCCCAGGCTGCAACCCGTCGTTCGTGTCGAAGAGATCGAATTGCTGCGTCACGTGCGCAAGGAGCTCGAGAGCACTCGCCAGGAAGGTTCGGCTCTCAACCGGCGCCCGATTCATCCGCTGCGTATCGTGCACGAGCTGCAGCAGATTCTCACCGACGATGTGACGCTGTGCTCCGACATGGGATCATTCCACATCTGGCTGCTGCGCTACCTCTACAGCTTCAAGCCGCGCCAGATTCTCATCAGCAACGGCCAACAAACCCTGGGCGTCGGCTTACCGTGGGCAATCGCGGCGTGCCTGGCGCGTCCATCGCAGAAGGTCATCTCGATTTCCGGCGACGGCGGCTTCCTGTTCTCCGCGATGGAGCTGGAGACGGCGGTGCGTCTCAAGTGCAACTTCGTGCACCTGGTGTGGACCGACGGCTACTACGACATGGTGCGTGTGCAGGAAAAGTTGAAGTACGGCCGCGATGCGGCCGTGGCGTTCGGGCGCGTCGATGCGGTGAAATACGCGCAGGCGTTCGGGGCCACAGGCATGCGCATCGAGGATCCGGAACAGTTCGCACCGATGCTGAAGACCGCGATGAACACTGCGGGACCGGTGATCGTGGAGATCCCGGTTGATTATTCCGACAATCATCGATTGTTCGAGCAGGTCCGGCCGGGCGTCCTGCACTAAGGACCGTCGGAGCAACCCATGAGCGACAAACCACGCGGCATACAGCTGCTGCGCGATCCGCGTATCAACAAGTCCACCGCCTTCACTGCCGAGGAGCGCGAGGCGTTCGGCCTGGTTGGATTGGTGCCGGAAGGAATCGACACCGAGGAAATCCAGATCCAGCGCGCGATGTTGCAACTCGCGCAGAAGCCGTCGGACCTCGAAAAATACATCTACCTCGCCGCGCTGCAGGATGCGGACGAGACGCTCTTCTACAAGGTGCTGATGACCGACCCGGCCCGCTTTCTGCCGCTGGTGTACACGCCCACGGTAGGCGACGCGTGCCTCCAGTTCGGACACATCATCCGGCGGATGCGTGGGTTGTACGTTGGAATCAATCGGCGCGGCCATATCCGCGAACTGCTCCGCAACTGGCCCGAAGCCGACGTTCGCTTCATCGTGGTGACCAGCGGCCAGCGCATCCTCGGTCTCGGCGACCTGGGCGCGAACGGGATGGGCATCCCGATCGGCAAACTCGCGCTCTACACCGCGTGTGCCGGCGTGCCGCCGCAATTTACGATGCCGGTGTTGATGGATTGCGGCACCAACAACGAAGGCCTCCTGCGCGATCCGCTCTACCTGGGTTTGCGGCGCGCCCGCCCGTCGGAAGCGGAGCTCGACGAGTTCGTCGAGGAGTTCATGACCGCGGTCCATGACGTGTATCCGCACTGCTGCGTGCAGTTCGAAGACTGGGCGGGCCCAGATGCGGTCCGGCTGCTGGCGCGCTATCGGGACAAGTTCTGCTGCTTCAATGACGACATCCAGGGGACGGCAGGCGTGGGGCTCGCCGGAATCCTGGCTGCGCTGCGGGTAACGGGCGGCAAGCTGACGGAGCAGAAGGTCCTGTTCCTGGGAGCGGGGTCGGCCGGAGCTGGAATCGGCGATCTGCTGGTGCACGCGATGGGCACGCAAGGACTCGCCGAAGATGAGGCGCGCAAACGAATCTGGCTCTTCGATATCAACGGACTACTCGAATCGACGCGCGGCGATTTGCAGGATTTTCAGAAGCCGTATGCGCATCCGCATGCCGCGACGCGCGATTTTCTCGCGGCGATCGAATCGATTCAGCCCACCGCAATCATCGGCGTCAGCACGATGGCCAAGGCATTTGACAAACCCGTGATCGAAGCGATGGCGCGGATCAATCGGCGCCCGATCATCTTTCCGTACTCCAATCCCACCACTCACTCCGAGTGCACCGCCGAAGAAGCGTACAAGTGGTCGGAAGGCCGCGCGGTGTTCGCAAGCGGCAGCCCGTTTCCTCCCGTGCATTTCGCGGGCAGAACGTTCGTGCCGGGGCAAGGCAACAACGTCTATATCTTTCCGGCAGTCGGACTGGCAGTGTATGCGACCCGCGCCCGACGCGTCACCGATGAGATGTTTGCCGCGGCCGCACAGGCCGTCGCCGAGCGGGTGACGGCGGCCGATTTGGATATCGGGCTGATCTATCCTCCGCAGTCAGAAATCTTCGAGACAGAAGTGCACGCCGCTGTACGAATCGCCGAGGTAGTATTCGATCGCGGCCTCAGCGCGGTGCCACGCCCCGACAATCTCGAGGCCTTTATCCGATCGCAGGTCTACTCTCCCGACTACAAGAGCTTGCTGTAGATTCGTCCGTCAGCAGCAGAGACGGTCGATCACTTTCAGAATGGTGGGCGTGGTTCGTTCGAGCGCGTCGCGGCGGATGAATTCGTTGGGCTGATGGGCCTGGTCGAGATCGCCGGGACCGCAAATCAAAGAATCGACTCCCGAATGCGCGAAAAACCCGCCGTCCGTCCCAAACAGAACTCCGCCCGAGTCGCGGGCGCCGGTCGCTTCGAACAACGCAGCCTCCAGCGGCGTTCCGCGCGGAGAATTCAGCGGCGGCGTCATCATCGGCGGGGTCAGTTCGATCTGCGCGCGATGGTCGTTCGAGGCGTAATCGAAAACACTGACCTTTTCGATCGCGCGTTGCACCTCGCGATAGAGACTCAGGGGA
>DATJWT010000140.1:0-11793 GCA_035500975.1 Binataceae bacterium (SeqCode) | reverse complement strand
TATCGATCCACGGAAGCGCTTTTCCAGCTCATCGAGCGCAAAGCCCGGCCAGTCGCGCGAATAGAGCAGGTTGTCTTCGCACAGGACGACACCATGACAGGGGTAGTTGAGCAGGAATGCAATCGGGTCGCCCGCCGATGCATCGAAGATACCCAGAATCTTGAGTTCGTCATCCGCGATGCCTCTGTAATTCGGGGCAAGTTGGATGGTGCCGTCCGTTCGCATCAGGCGGCGATTCGTGCCGAATACGAAGCGCGCGCTGGCCGCTGCGATGCCGGCAGGCCGCAATCGCGAATTTGCCTGCGCTACACTGCGCGCGATCTTTTCGGGTAGGGCGCGTTCCCAATTCAGATCGCGCCCTGGGGTGCCGGCGCCATGGGGACCCGGAGTCGCGAAAATGTTGAACTGCGGACCGGAGTGCGTGTGCGTTGCGCAGATCATGATCGCGTCGGCTGCAATGTCAGTCTGCGCGGCAATCCTCGCCGCGATCGAATCGCAGACGCGAAGCCCGAGCGCGAGTACGTCCACGCTGACGATCGCCGCCTTGTGCTGGCCGTCGGTGATTACGATCGCCTGCGTGGCGAGATCGTCGTGGATCCCGGCGGAACGCCCGACGCGCCGGCCGTATCCTGCCATCGCGATACCCACAGGTGGGTCGAGATTTACGCGCGCGGCTCCAGCCTGAAGTTCAGAGGACACGCAGAAAATCTACAGCGAGTTGCGAGACGGCGGAAGGACGCCTCGCACCGGCGCCTTTGACGGATCGCGCGTGGCTGTGGGATTCTCGCTGGAGAACCCCAGGAGACATCTCATGTATACCGAATTGAGCTACGAAGTAGTCGATAATGTCGCAACCATCACGTTGCAGCGTCCCGAGGCGCGCAACGCGCTAACGTTCACCACCTACAAGGAACTGGAGGACGCGGTCCGCACTTCCACGGCGCGATGCCTGATCATTACCGGTGCCGATCCTGCATTCTGCTCGGGCGACGACGTGAAGCAGATTCTTGCCAATTCCTCCTCGCTGCCGACGGACCGCACTCCCCGCCTGACTCCCGCGGCGGATGCGATCCTGAACAGCGACATCCCGGTTATCGCGGCCGTGAACGGCGCCGCTATTGGATGGGGGATGGAGCTGGCGCTGATGGCCGATCTCCGCGTCGCCTCCGAGAAGGCGCGCTTCGGCGAATTGTTTATCAAGCGCGGCCTCTGTTGCGACGTTCCCGGAATCGGGCGCCTCGCGCAACTCGTCGGCCGCGAAATTGCCGCTGAGTTGCTCTTCACTGGCGACATCATCGATGCGGCCCGTGCACGCGAGATAGGTTTGGTATCCCGCGTCGTTCCGCACGACCAGCTTCTTCCGACCGCGAACGCTCTTGCCGCCAAGATCGCATCCAATCCTCCGCTCGGGGTTCGCAAGCTCAAGAACGGCCTGCGCCGCGCGCTCGATCCGGATTGGGCAGAACTTGGCGCGTGGGTCAGCACCAGTTTGGCGGAGTTGTTCAAAACCGAAGATCACAAAGAGGGCGTCCGCTCGTTTCTGGAAAAGCGCGAGCCGCACTTCGTCGGACGCTGATCGAATTCGCGATCCCGTTCAGGAGGTTCCAGCGATGATTGATGTCTATTACTGGCCGACTCCGAATGGTCACAAGATCACCATCTACATGGAGGAGACCGGAACCCCGTATCGTATCGTTCCCGTGGACATCCGCAGCGGCGAACAATTCAAGCCTGGCTTCCTCAAGATCAGCCCAAACAATCGCATGCCCGCGATCATCGATCCCGATGGCCCCGGCGGTAAGCCAATTTCGCTGTTCGAATCAGGCGCAATCCTGATCTACCTCGGCGAAAAGACCGGCAAGCTCCTGCCCAAAGAATCCGTCGCACGCTACAAGACGATCGAGTGGCTGATGTTCCAGATGGCCGGGGTCGGGCCGATGTTCGGGCAGCGCGGGCACTTCCTGCGCGCCGCTCCGGAAAAGATTCCATACGCGATCGATCGCTACACCAACGAATCGCGCCGGCTGCTCAATGTGCTCGACAAGCGGTTGGGTGAAGTCGAGTACCTGGCGGGCGACTACTCGATCGCTGACATTGCGACGTTCCCTTGGGTCGTAGGTACGCGGCGCGAGCCGGAGCAGTTGGAGGGCCGTCCCAACTTCAAGCGCTGGCTCGATGCGATCTCGGAGCGGCCCGCGGTCAAGAAGGGCCTCGCCGTGATGGCGGATATGCCGCAGAAGCCGCTGGACGAGAATGCTCGATCGATTCTCTACGGCACCAAGCAGTTCGAGAAGCGCTGAACCGTGAACCTTCGCCCTGACAGGGCGAGGACGCCACGCATTCCGATGCGCGGAAGTAGTGGGCTCTTTTTCAGCGCGAGTGAAGATCGCGCGATTCAGGAATTCTGCCGCTGTCTCTATAGCGGCGCGGCGTCGATCAGCACGCCTGCCAGAATCGCCGGTGTGTCGCGATTGTTCCGCCACGCGTGATTGGTCCCGCGCTGTACCACCACATCGAAAGGCTTCAGCCTGACCTCTTCTTTTTCCAGAATCAGCGTGACATCGCCATCGAGCAGGATCACGTAGTCGACGGTCCGCGTCTTGTGCATGCCCGGATGGCGGGTCGCATCTACCCGGCAATGCTCACCACCGATTGCCTTGAATCCTTCCAGGGCTCGCTTGTCGGCCTCAGCCGCTGACAGTCCCTTCTCCTCAGGCGCGAGCACGAAGAATCGAAAGACGCTTCCGTTGGTCGGCGGTTCGAGATGAACGGGCCGCCTGGCGTTATCGGCAGGATTGCGATTATCCGCTGGAGTCCCATCGGTAATCCAAATCTCCCCGATGCCCGCGCCGCCCGTTCCGACGATTGATCCGGCGGGTCCATCGATCGCTACTGTCGATTTGCCATTTGCATCATGTCCCGTAACGACTCTGCGAAGTTTTTCGATCATCGTAACCACTCCTTCCTGGCCTCTCTCCGGGCGGAGAGTACAGGCTTCAGCCTGCGATCCTGTGCCTCCGGGTGAGCGACCTTGTTCTGTGCGACCGGTCCCCCGAAGCGTTGGCGAAGGGGGAAGCTCGCGCGATTGAGGAAATCTGCTAGGCGGACGTTAGCATTCGATGCGTCGGCGCGGTTAGCGCGTCGATCGGTAAGCCATGAGGGCAGGCTCCCGCACAAGTCTTCGCGGTGCAGGAGAGACACGCCTCGGCATTCGTCGCCAGCATCGAATACTCCGCGCGCGCCAGGCGGAGATCGTTGTAGTCTTTCGCGTACATCCGCGTGCGCATGATGTCGGCGATCGGCACGTCGTTCGGGCACGAGCCTTCGCACGCGCTGCACGAATGGCGGCAGTACGAGGTCCCGTTAATCTCCGCATAGCGGCGCAGCAATCGGAGGTCGCCCTCAGCCGTGCTGCGCCATCCCGATGCGCCCAGGTACTCATCGATCATCTCCTTGCTGGTCATCGAGACGATCAGCGCATCGACGTTCGAGTTCGACAACACCCACCGAAATGCCGCCTGCGAAAACGTCGCGCCGCCTTCCTCGTAAGGGCGCATATCGTTGAGTCGCGCGCCCATCAGGGTCTTCATCACCACCACGCCGACGTTCTTCTGCCTGGCTTTTGCCATGATGCGCGGCAGGTCGGGCTGTCGCGCCACGAAGTCGAAGCCGCCGAGGAAGCGCTGATAGAAGCGGGGGTCCTGGCCGAAGTTGTGGGCGGCCAGGAACACATCGATTTGGTCCGTATCGAGCGCGTAGTCGAGGCACTCCGCGAGGTGCCCCGCGTGCCCGGACATCCCGACGAAGCGGATTTTACCCTGCTTGCGTGCATCGGCGGTGAACTCGTGCCATTCCGGATTCTTAAGGCGCTCGACGTTGTTCACGGCATGATTGAAGTAGATATCGACGTGGTCGGTCTGCAGGCGCTTCAGACTGCCTTCCAGTGCGGTCATCATCATCGGGCGCTTGTCGGTCGGATCGGTGATCACCTTCGAAGTGATGAAGACCTTGTCGCGCTTTCCGCGCAGCGCATTGCCAAGCGTCGTTTCCGACTCGTTGTCGGTGTACGTCTCGGCGGTGTCGAAGTAGTTGATGCCGCGTTCGTAGGCGTGAAGGACGATTTCTTCCTGCCCCGCGCGCAGCCGGCTGCCGCCAAAGGAGATGTCGGAAATCCTGAGCCCGGTGCGACCGAGCATGGAGTAGCGGCGAACCTCGGGAGGACCGGGCGGAGGTGTCGATCCGCCTGCTTCGGCGAGCGGTAGCAAACCGACTCCGATTCCGGCCAGCGCGCCGCGCTTGATGAACTCCCGTCGATTGAGACCCTGCTTTCGCGAATCCATAGACTTCAAGCCTCCGGACTTTTGCGCAAGCTCAACAGGCAGCCTCAGTGTATCGCTATGTCGTGGAAGCCGGAACCGCTTTCGACGCAACTCAGGTGGCGGCGGACAGTGGCTTTGCGATCTCTTCCAGTCCCGCGCGCTCCGCCGCGATCCCGTAGCGCAGCTCCGCGGCGGCGGCGGCGAGCATCAGGCCAGCTGCAATCAGGTAGCCTGCGTATAACGCGCCGCGTGAGCCGGTATCGATCAGAACTCCGAAAAGCCACGGTGCGACCACTCCGCCGATCGCGGTGCCGGCCGAAAAGAAAATTGCGATTGCTAGCGCGCGGACTTCCAGCGGGAAGATTTCGCTTACGGTCAGGTATGCTGAGCTGGCGGCAGACGATGCGAAAAAAAACATCACGGACCACAGAACCGTCTGCGATGTCGCGGTCAGTGCGCCGCGCTGGAAGAGGTATCCGGTGACCGCCAGCGTCAGCGCCGAAATGGTGAAAGTCGCCGCGATCATGGGTCGACGCCCAATCGTGTCGAAGAAATGCCCCAGCACCATCGGTCCGATGAAATTCGAAAGTGCAAACGGCATAAGGTACAAGCCCGTCAGGTCCGCCGCGATGCCATAGTAGCGGCTCAGGACCAATGCGTAGGTAAAGAAAATCGCGTTGTACAGGAACGCCTGCGCAGTCATCAGCGTGAGCCCCAGGATGGTGCGCTCGCGATACTCCCTCAGTAATGGCCGCAGGATCGCCTCGAGACCGAGGTGGTGGCGGACGTGGAGCCGAAGCGGCTCGACGCCATCGAGGGCCGACCCATCGATGCTTCCCAGCTCAGCTTCGAAGTCGCGCACCAGTTCCTCGGCCTCCTCGCGACGCCCGTGAGTGATCAGCCACCGCGGGCTTTCGGGAATGAATCGCCGCAGGTAGAGGATCACCAGACCGATCACGGCGCCGATGGCGAACCCCAGCCGCCATCCGATGTCCATCGGGAAAATTCGCGGGTTCAGGATAAGCCCCGTCGATGCGGACCCGGCCAGCGCACCCAGCCAGAAGCTGCCGTTGATCATCAAGTCGATTCGGCCGCGAAACCGTGCCGGGATGAGTTCATCGATCGCGGAGTTTACCGCCGAGTATTCACCGCCGATTCCCGCGCCCGTCAGAAAGCGAAACAACGCGAAGCTGACAAGATTCCACGAGATTGCCGTCAGGCCGACGCCAACCAGGTACGTTCCCAAGCTGATGAAAAAGAAGGTCCGGCGGCCATAGCGATCGGTGAGATGGCCAAACACCAGCGCGCCGAGTACCGCGCCCACCAGGTAGCACGAACTAATCGATCCGATTTCCGCAGCGGTGAAGTGCAGAACCTCGGGTCGCTGAAGAACCGCGCTGATCGCGCCCATCAGCGTAACCTCCAGGCCATCGAGCACCCAGGTGATGCCCAGCCCCACGACCAGCAGCCAGTGAAAACGGCTCCAGGGCAGGCGATCGAGCCGCGCCGGTATCAGCGTCTCGAAGACCTCAGCCTCTTGAGACGCAGACGTTTGGGCGGATGAGAGCGGGGCAGGGCGCTCGGCCACGATTCCTCCAGGCGAACGAAGATTCAGCGCCTTTGGGAATTACAGCCTATAGCCTGCGTACGCTCCAGCGGAAGTTCGGTCTAGTTTTTCGAACGAGCCAGTTCGTGCGCGAGTCCCGCCAACATCCTCACCACTTCTCGGGGGCTGTCTATGCGGTAGCGAGCCCACGACGCCCGGGAAGGACCGACCAGCACCCCGACTCCGTCATCGCGCAACTCGCGGAACGCATCTTCGTCGGTGGTGTCGTCTCCGAAGTAGATCGCCCACGGCGCGGGCCGGCCGAGGTCGTCCAGCAACATGCGAATCGCGCGACCCTTGCCGCCCACTCCACGTGGTAAAAGCTCGTCGACCTTGCTGCCTTCCATTATTCGCAGCGCGGGAGTCCTGCTCTCGACGAATGCGCGCAAGGCCTGGCGCCGCTCGTCCGCGATCGACGGCTCCACCATTCGATAGTGCATCGCGATCGCGACTTGCTTGTCCTCGATGACGAAACCGTCCTTCGCGGGTGCGTGCTCCCTCAGCCAGGTTCGTACCTTCGCGAGATCTCGCTCGGCGTGCTCCACGCCTTTGGCAAAATGGCGGACTCCGTCGGCGCGGACGATTTCCAGTCCGTGCGTGCCGGAAAACAGGATGCCACGGTCAATTCCGAGCATCGCCTGCACCTGCGATATCGAGCGGCCGCTGACGATCGCGACCTGCACGCTCGCAGGATGGCAGGCCAGTGCGCGCAGCACCTCCGTCACGCCATCTACCGGGCGCGCATCCGCCGGATGGGAGACTATCTCGGAAATGGTTCCGTCGAAGTCGAGGCAGAGCAACAGCGGGCCACGCGCGAGCATCGCGGGAAGCAGGCCACGCGGTATCGGCGCCGGACGTTCAGTCGGCGCTGAGCTGGAAAGCGTGATGCTCAAAGCTCCGGCTTCCAATGAGCGAGTCCAGGAAATTCGTCGACCACCGTTCCAGATCGTTGGCATGTAGCTTGGCGCGCAGCGCACTCATCCGCGCAGTGCGCTCCTCGGTTGGCATCTCCAGCGCCTCTTCGATACGCGATGCGATCTGGTCGATGTCGTATGGGTTGACCAGCAGGGCCTCGGTCATTTCCTCCGCGGCTCCCGCGAACTCGCTCAGGATGAGCATGCCGTCGTTAGCCGGACGCGATGCCACGTACTCTTTCGCCACCAGGTTCATTCCGTCGCGCAGAGGAGTCAGCAGGGCTACGTCGCTGGCCTGGTAGTAGGGGACGAGGTCTTCGGTTTCGAATTGCGTGTACAGGTAACGGATCGGGACCCAGCCTTCTCCCGAAAAGCGCCCGATAATGCGGCCGACCTGTTCGTCAACCTGGCGCTTGAGCTCGGAGTACTCGCGAATCTTGGTCCGCGACGGCACCGCGATCAGAACCAGTGACACGTTGCGATGCGCGGACGGATTGCGTTCGAGGTAGCGCTCGAAGCCGAGGATGCGCTGGAGCAAGCCCTTGGTGTAGTCGAGACGGTCGACGCCGAGGATGATGCGATGGTTCTCGCCGAAGCTGCGGCGCAGGCGCTGGGCACGGTCGCGTACGCGCGGGCTTTCAGCCAGATCCTCGAAGTATTTGGTTGCGATCCCCAGCGGAAAGGCGCCGACCTTTACGGTGCGGCCACCAAAATGGATTTCATCGCGATCGCGGTCCACCTTGGCGCCCAGGATGCGCTCGCAGGCGCTTTCAAAATGGTTCACGTAGGGACGGGTGTGGAACCCGATCAGATCGCTGCCCAGCATTCCGGCCAGCAGTTCACGCCGCCAGGGAAAGACCCGGAACAACTCCTGCGGAGGGAACGGCACGTGCCAGAACAGACCGATCGGAAGCTCGGGCCGCCGCGCCCGAATCATCATCGGCGTGATCGCGAGATGGAAATCCTGCACCCACACCACGCTGGAGGAGGAGGCTTCGGTTGCGGCGATGCTGGCGAAGTTCATGTTCACGCGCTGGTAGTTGTTCCACTGGATGCGGTTGAACTGGCACAGCGGGGTCATGTAGTGCATCAGCGGCCACAGGCCCTGGTTGCACATCCCGTAGTAGAAGTTCGAGACATCGCGCTCGGTGAGTTCGGCAAAGACCAGGTCGAAGCTCGGATTGTGCGGCGGCATCGCGACACGCTTCTGCATCGTGCGGCCGCCCGGCCACGCGATCCAGGTGCCGCCCTTTTCCTCGAGCAGGCGCTGAAACGTGCTGCCGAGACCGCCGACGGTAGGCTCGATGCGTTCGCCGGCCAGGTCGCGGGCGATCCTGATCGGCGCGCGGTTGGACATCACCACCAGGTTGTACGGACTGCGCGAGGTGCGCGCCTGTACCCGCGCTGTATCGTAGAGCGCCGTGCGGCGGCGGCTAGGGCGTATGATTTTGTCTCCGGTTGGCACTACTGACACCAAACGCGACTGCGCGAGATGTTTGGTTGAATCGCTGCCGGAAATGTAGGAGTTAGATAATTGATACACCCGATCATCTCGCGTGGGCAAATGAGCGGGCGCGAGGGCTTCATCACATGACTTCGACTGCTCAGCACAATCCCAACCAGTTCGAATTCCGGTCGCTGCTGAATATGACCCTGCTGACAGGGCTTCGGGCGCGCGATCTAGCCGAATTGGTGCAATACATGCGCACCGTTCCGGGTGCTGTGATCTACCATCATACCCATCATTTTTTGGTCCAGCATCAATTTCTTTCGCCGGAACCACCGAATGATTTCGCATATTGGGTCTCAAATATCCTTCTAGAAGAACGTTTAGGTGAAGAATTAGCCGCGGTAGACCTGCTTCGATTCCCAACCTTACGCGATTTGCGAAACGCTCTTATCCACGTTATCCAAGCCTTCCTTGACCGTAGTAGCAATCTCCGTACCGCCCCGGCGGGAGAGGAATTCCACTTCATGGAGTCGGTCTCGTATGTCATCCCAACCGGGGTTTTGGCGTCCAACCTGGTCGAGTTCCAGGAGGGCCTGAAGCGCATCTCGCTGAGCTCGATCGCCTACCACATGTTCGATGCGAGGTTGCGGCTCGAGCAGGGTGACAACGATTTCTCGCGATGGCTTGAGCACGCGCAAGGCGAACGACAGCTGGCCGACGCCTTTCGCAAGGTCGACCCTTACACGCACACCTGGGATGGGCTCCGCCGCCGTCTCCTGACGATGGTGAGAAGGCGAATCGAGGAGAGCGGCAATGGCCGGGCTTGACGAATATCGCCCGATAGTCGGCGAAGGGGTCGTCGCAGAACTCAAGCTTCTCGGCGAGCGTCTGCGCGGCCGGAGCGTACTCAACATCAACTCGACGCGTGTCGGCGGCGGGGTCGCGGAGATTCTCAATCGCCTTGTGCCGCTTCTGCAGGAAGTCGGTGTGGACGCGCGATGGGACGTCATTCGCGGCACGCAGGAGTTCTTCGATCTAACCAAGCGGATGCACAATGCGCTCCACGGCAAGCCCGACACGTTCAGCGCGCAGGATCGAGAGGTCTTCAATCACGCCACGGAATTGAACCTCGCCTCGCTCGACCTGAATTCCGACATCGTCTTCATCCACGACCCGCAGCCGGCAGGGCTGGTTCGCGCAAAACGCGACCTCGGCAACAAATGGATCTGGCGCTGTCACATCGACGTTTCCGCGCCGGCCCCGGGCGCGTGGGAATTCATCGCGCCCACGGTCGAGAAATACGATCTGACCGTCTTCTCTGCGCCGCAGTTCAGCCGCGAGTTGCCGATTCCCGAAGTACTGATCGCGCCTTCGATCGATCCACTCTCGGACAAGAACCGGGAGCTGCGTGAATCGGAAATCGAGGAAGTGCTCAAGCGCATCGGGGTGCGCAGCGACAAGCCGATCGTCACCCAGGTGTCGCGGTTCGATCGCTTCAAGGATCCGGCCGGCGTCATCGATGCGTTCAAGCTGGCGCGCGAGCGCGTGGATTGCCAGCTCATCCTGGTCGGCGGGGGTGCGACCGACGATCCCGAGGGCGCGCAGGTGCTCAAGGAAGTTCGTGACCGCGCCGCCGATGACAGCGACATCCATGTCGTGGAACTGCCGCCAACCTCGAACGTGGAGATCAATGCAATCCAGCGCGCCTCGACCGTAGTGATCCAGAAGTCGCTGAAGGAAGGTTTCGGTCTTACCGTTTCGGAGGCGCTGTGGAAGGGCAAACCGGTCATCGCCGGAGCCGTCGGCGGTATTCCGCTGCAGATCACGCACAAGTATTCAGGGATCCTGACGCACACCGTCGAAGGCACGGCGTTCTGGATCAAGATGCTGCTGTCCGCGCCGGAATTCGCCGCCCGACTGGGCGAGAACGGGCGGGAGCACGTGCGCAACAATTTTCTGCTGACCCGCCATATGCGCGACTACATGCTCGCGTTTCTCTACCTGGAGCGAACTCCGGGCGATAGCGTGGTCGAGCTCTAGAGCCGAGCTTGACAATCGATACTTGGCGGACGTTCACTCCTGATCTATCGACCAGGAGGCTGCCGCCATGCCGCGCATAATCGACTCCGATGGACACGTCGTCGAGCCGCCCTCGCTGTGGAAGGACTACACCGAGCCCGCGTATCGCCAGCAAATGATCCAGGTGCGGCGCAATCGCGACGGCGCCGACGAGCTCTTCATTATGGGCGAGAACCGTAGCCGCCCGAATCTGCCAGTCGCGGCTTCCGTGGTTCCGGGCGGACTCTCTGATCTCGAAAAGGCCCGCAAGCTGACTTGGGACGATGTTCCCGCCGGCGGCTTCGATCCGCACGAACGCATCAAAGTGATGGATCGTGAGGGGATCGATGTCGCCGTGCTGTATCCCTCGATGTGGCTGCTGTACGGCGATCTCACCGAACCGAAGCTGCAGGCCGCTGCGTGCCGCGCCTACAGCAACTGGATGGCCGACTTCTGCAAGCCGTACCCGAAGCGGCTCTACGGCGTCGCGCCGATGCCGCTGCTCGACGTCGATGAGGCGGTGCGCGAGATGCGCCGGGTCGTGAAGGAGCTTGGTTACAAGGCAGTGTTCGTGCGGCCCAATCCCTTCGGCGGGCGACGTCTCAACGACCGCGCCTACGATCCGTTCTGGCGCGAGGCGGAAGAACTCGACGTGCCGGTCGCGGTCCATTCCAGTTTCGGCACGCGGATGCCGACGATGGGATCCGACCGGTATCGCGACCCGTTCTTCTTCCACATGGTTTGTCATCCGTTTGAACAGCAGGGCGCGTGCATGGACGTGATCTGTGGCGGCGTGGTCGCGCGGTTTCCCAAGGTTCGGGTCGCCTTCCTGGAATCGGGAATCGGATGGCTCGGCTACTGGCTCGACCGCATGGATAGCCACTACGAGAAGATGCACGACTACGTGCCGTGGATGAAAAAGACGGCCACCGAGTATTTCATCGAGCAGTGCTATCTGACGCTCGATCCGGAGGAACGCACCCTGGCTGCGATGGTATCGCTCGGCGTGGATGGCAACGTGTTGTGGGGCTCAGACTATCCGCACTTCGACTGCACGTATCCGGGGGTGCTGGAGCAGGTGCGCGGCGCGCTCGAGGTGCTGCCGGAGAAATCGCGCGGCAAGATCCTCACCGAGAATGCGATCAAGTTCTACAAGCTGGATTGATTTGATCGAGGAGAGCCCTATGACGCCGCAGCACGACATCGATTACGACGCGCTCGTCCAAGAGGACCGCGTTCACATCAGCGTCTACAAGGACCCGGCGATTTTCAGCGACGAGATGGACCGCATTTTCCATCGCGGCTGGGTCTACGTCGGCCACGAGGGCGAGGTCCCGAACCGCGGCGACTTCCGCCTCAAACGCATCGGTCTGCAGCCTGTCATCATGGTTCGCGATCAGCACGGAACCGTGCAGCTTCTGCTGAACCGCTGCCGGCATCGCGGCG
>DATJWT010000139.1:0-4717 GCA_035500975.1 Binataceae bacterium (SeqCode) | reverse complement strand
CCACATCCGCAGGATTGTCCGCATCAATCCATCCTTGCGCCATCGGCGCGCCGACGTGGTCACTCTCGATCGCAGGCACGCGACTTTGCCGATGCGCCTGAGCTTGCGCGAAAAGTCCAGGTCCTCGCACAGCGCGAGATCGGGAAATCCACCGAGTTGCCCAAACACCTCGCGACGCACGAAGATCGCCTGGTCGCCGGTGGCGGTCCTGCTGATGCGAGACCTGATGCTGATCAGATCTCCAATCACCCGGTATGCCAACGACGGGTCATCCAGTGTCACGTCGAATCTGCCGCCAACGACGGCGGCATCGGCGAGCGCGCGCAGGATATCGTCCTGGAACGTACGCGGAACGATTGTGTCTGCGTGAACGAAGGCCAGGGTGGCAGCGGACGCGATCTCGCCGCCGGCGTTCATCTGCCGGGCGCGTCCGCGAGGGGACGAGATAATCTTGTCCGCGCTGCGACGTGCCGCCGCGACGCTATCGTCGGTGCTGCTGCCATCGACCACGATAATCTCGGCATCGGGCGCTCCGGCTCGAATCGCGGCGAGGGTCGCCTGGATCGACGGTCCCTCGTTGAGCATCGGAACAATAACTGAGAGCAAGGGCAAGAGAGTGGCTAACGAATCACGGCTTCGCGTTTGCCGCGGACGACTTCGCCCGCGATCCACGCCTTGTGCTTGCGCCGCTCCAGGTGCTCAACGACCTTGTCCGCCTCGCGGCGCGATACGATCGCAACCATCCCGATACCGTTGTTGAACGTGCGATCCATCTCGGCGCGCTCAATTTTCCCCAGGCGCTGTATCAAGCCGAAGATGGGCTGTGCGGTCCACGACGATCTCTCGAACACCGCCCGCAGCCCCTGCGGCATCACCCGCGGAACGTTTTCCGGAACGCCGCCGCCGGTGATATTGGCAAGGCCCTTGATATGAAAGCGTTCGAACAACTCTCCTGCAACCCTGGCGTAGATCAGCGTCGGACGCAGCAGTTCATCCGCGAGCGTACATCCCAGTTCGGGAATTCTCCCATTCAGCTTCAGCCTGGCGCGCTCCAGCAGCACTCTGCGCGCGAGCGAGAACCCGTTCGAATGTAAACCGCTGGACCCGATTGCGACCAGCACGTCGCCGGCACGCACCGAGCGAGGATTCGGAATGCTCCCGCGATCGACAATTCCCACCGCGAAGCCCGCAACATCGTATTCTCCCGGATGGTAAAGGTCGCCCGCCTGGCAGGTCTCGCCGCCGACCAGGCTCGCGCCCGCCATCTCGCATCCCCGCGCGATTCCCTTGACCAGGTCGACGACGATGCTTTTCTTCAACTTGCCCACGCCGATGTAGTCGAGAAAGAAGAGCGGCCGCGCGCCGTGACAGATGATGTCGTTGACGCACATCGCGACGCAGTCGATACCGACCGTGTCGTGGCGGCCGGTCGCGAATGCGATCTTGAGCTTGGTGCCGACGCTGTCTGTGCCCGACACCAGCACCGGATGGCGCATGCCGCGCGTGGCCCCGTTGACTGCGACCATGGCGCCAAAACCCCCGACGCCGCCGATCACGCTCCCGCCCGAGGTCTTGCCCGCGATCGAGCGAAACACCGGCACCAAAGCCTGCTTCAGCGCGATGTCAACCCCGGCGGATTTGTAGGTCATCGGTTGCGGCATCAATCAGTCTCCGTTTTGATCGCGAGCGCGGAGGCACGCCACGCATGCGAGCCATCGGGATAGTTCCGCAGTCCCTCGTCGTACCGTCGGATTTCAAAACCCGGGAGAAGCGTCTCCAGCTCGTGATGCTGAAACATGAATTCCGGATTCGACGGATGACCCAGCGCGAGCTGGTCAATCAGAAACGTATCGACCATCAGCATTCCTCCCGGTTTCAGCGCGCGCGTGAATTCCGGGAAGAGGCGGCGGTCCAGGTAGTTGACGTTCACGATCAGGTCGAGGCTTCCGCTCCGTACGCAAAAACTATCCAAGTCTGCGACCACAGGCCAGATTGAGAGCCGCTGCTCGTGCACAACCTTCGCCAACATGCGCATCGCCAGCTGTGAATAGTCGACGGCAATCACCGAAAGGCCGTGCTCCGCAAGCGCGATGCTATGTCGTCCGCGTCCCGCGGCCACGTCGAGCGCGACCCCTCCATCGGGAAGGAGTGGCAGCATCTCGCACATCCACGGCTCCGGCGTGCCTCCCGCTTCGCGGCCACGATGGCGCTCTTCCCATCCTGCGCGCCCGTCGTCGCTCACAGCACTCTCGCCAGCGTGAAGACATCGACCGCTTTCGCACCCGCATCGAGGAGCGTCCCTGCGCATTCTTCTGCCGTCGCGCCCGTCGTCATTACGTCGTCCACCAGCAGGATACGCTTGCCGCCGACGCGCTCCGGGCGCGGCGCGCGAAACGCTCGCCGCACGTTGCGCAGGCGTTCATCGTGATGCCGATAGGTTTGCGGATTGGTCGCGCGGGCCCGAATCAAGACTCCCGTGTCGAGGGGTAGCTCCAGCCGGTGCGCGACTTCGGCGGCCAGCAGGGCGGCTTGATTGAAGCCGCGCCACCATAGCCGGCGTCGATGCAGCGGAACCGGCACCACCATATCCAGGTCGTCGCGCGCGACCGGCAGCTGCGGTCCCAGGTATTCGGCGAGCGCGCGGCCGACGGACTGGTCGAGGCCGTACTTATGACGCCGAATCAGCGCCGGTAGGCTTGCCGGATCGTCCTCAGCCGACGGCCGATAGCGCGCGATCGATCGCGCACGCCGAAACCGCGGCGGACTGTCGATACATCGGGCGCAGCGGCCTTCCGTTCCCGCCGCGGCTTCCACGGGGCCGCCGCATACGACGCAAAGCGGGGCGGGAAGCGGCTCCATCCTGGCGAGGCACGATGCGCACACCCGCCCCTCGGAATCGAGATCGAACTTTCTGCCACAAGCCGCGCACTCGGGGGGATAGAGAAAGTTCAGGAGTTGGGTGAGCGCCGCCACTGTCTACATTCATGATGCGCTCGCGGCCGGGACTCAAGGCTGGACGGGTGTGGATCGTGGCCCGTCCCGAGACGAGGCTAATGACCCGCGATGTGGTATAGAGGCAGGCATGAAGGGTCCGCTTACCGGAATTCGAGTAATCGACTGGACCATCTGGCAGCAGGGTCCGGTCGCGACGCAGATGCTCGCCGATCTTGGCGCCGAAGTGATCAAGATCGAGGAGCGCGAGAAGGGCGACCCCGGCCGCGGCATCGTGTCTGTAGCGGGTGGGTCGACTGACAAGGGCGGCCGCAACTTCTATTTCGAGGCCAACAACAAGCACAAGCAGAGCATCGCGCTCGATCTCAAGCGGCCCGAGGCGCGCGAAATCGTCTATCGTCTCGCGGCGAAGAGCGATGTATTCGTGCAGAATTTCCGCAAGGGTGTCGCCGGCCGCCTCGGGCTCGGCTACGCGAAGCTGAAGGAGCACAACCCGCGCATCATCTACGCGAGTGCATCGGGGTACGGTCCCGAGGGGCCCGACAGCGCAGAGCCCTCGTTCGACTACCTGGGTCAGGCGCGCTCCGGCGTGATGAATGCGCTCGGGGTCGACGGCTCGACACCGACCTACATCTTCGGCGGTATCGCGGACCAGATGGGCGCGGTGATGCTCGCCTATGGCGTGCTGGCGGCGCTGTTGGCGCGCGAGCGCTACGGGGTAGGGCAGGAAGTGGACGCATCGCATCTCGGCTCGATGATGGCGTTGCAGGGCCTCAATGTCGTCGCGCGCACTTTCACCGGCAAAGAGTTCAATCGCAACACGCGGCAGAACGCGTTCAATCCGCTCTGGAACCACTACCGATGCGCCGACGGCAAATGGCTTGCCCTGGCGATGCTCCAGCCGGATCGCTACTGGAAGGATTTCTGCAAGACGGTCGCGCGTCCCGACCTGACTGACGATCCGAAGTACTCCGAGATGCGCGCGCGCGGCAAAAATGCGCCCGAACTGATCGCGATCCTGGACGAAATCTTTGCCCGCAAGCCGCGCGCCGAGTGGATGAAGATCCTCAAGGAGGGTGGCGACTTCATCTACACCGTCGTGAACACTGTCGCCGATCTCCCGGACGATTCCCAGGTTAAGGCCAACGAGTACGTGGTTGAACACGACGTGCCCGGGCTGGGACGCATGCAAATGCTCGGGATGCCCGTGAAACTGTCGGAGACGCCGGGCGAGCCGCGGGGCTATGCTCCGGAGCTAGGCGAGCAGACCGAGATGATCCTGACCGAGATGCTGGGATATTCGTGGGACGATATTGCGCGCCTGCGCGATGGCAACGTGATTTGATCGGATTGTGGGACAGTCCCTGGGGAGAAAACACATGGTTGACGTAAACGTTTTGCAGGACCGGCTCGATGTCAAAGAGCTTTATTCGCGCTACGCGCTCACGATCGACGACAACGAAGCCGATGCGTGGGTGGACTGCTTCACGGAAGACGGCACTTTCGAGAGCGGCCGCTTCGGCAAGCATACCGGAAAAGACGGGCTCAAGAAGTTCACCAAGCTCTATCGCGAGTCACTCGGTGGCGCCAAGGTCATGCACGTCATCACCAACGTGCACTTCAAGCTCGAGGGCGATGCCGGTGCGGGCACTTGCTACCTGATTTACTATCACTGCAAGGAAGGCAAGATTCAGCAAGCCGCCGTAGGCCGTTACCGGGACACGCTGCGCAAGGTCAACGGCCGCTGGTACTTCGCCAGCCGCGC
>DATJWT010000138.1:0-12320 GCA_035500975.1 Binataceae bacterium (SeqCode) | reverse complement strand
TGATCCAGTCGTTGTAGATCTTGCACTGCGCGTGGGCGAACTCGGCATCCGGCGTCGCCCACATCGTGAGCCCCTTGTTCGGAAAAATGATCTCGACGTCGACTCCGTCGCGATCATGATCCGCCAGGCGCAATTCCGGCGTTGCCCCGGCCTTGCCGCGAATCTGATCTTCACCCTGCAGGTTGCTGTCGAGCAGGCGCGATCGCGCCCAGCCTTCGGAGATTTGCCACTTCACTCCGTTCTCATCGACCTCGACGCGAGGAAGGCGGTTCTTGAATTTGTTGTCGATTCGCTCGACCCACAGGTTGGCCGGCTCGTTGGCGTGGCAGTCCGCCGACACCATGAAGTATTTGTTGGGATCATCCGGACGCGCGGTGCGCTTCCATCCTGGATGTCCCGGCGTGCTGAGCCGCCATCGATTCGGCTCGTCGACTGTGTTCATGAGTGGTTCGCTCATCGCTTAACCCCCGATATTGGTTGGCACGTTCCCGCACAGATTTTAGTTCTCAGCATCGCACCTCGTCAAAGTACTCCGGTGGAACGACCGGTCAGTTCTGAAACGGGCCGCGTGCGTAACGGTGCAAATGTGCTAGCGTCTGGAACTACCCGAGGTTGCATATGCTGAAGCTTGAACGCGAGATTCCGATTCAAATAGGCCCCACCGAGAACCTTTTCCTCAACGGCGTCTTCGCCCCGACCAGCCGCGAAATCACCGCCGACAATCTCGAGGTAGAGGGCGAAATCCCCAGGGACCTCTTCGGGGTCTACCTGCGCAATGGGCCCAATCCGATCTTTCAGCCGCGTGGCCGTTACCATTGGTTCGACGGCGACGGGATGATCCACGCAATCGAATTCCGCGACGGCAAAGCGACTTACCGCAACCGTTGGATCACCACCGAAGGGTTTCTGGCCGAGCAAAAGGCGCAGCGCTCCGTCTGGCCGGGCCTGATGGACAAGCCCGATCCAAACGCGCCGCACGGTGCCGGCTCCGACGGATGGCTCAAGGACACCGCCAATACCGATATCGTTTTTCACAACGGCTATGCACTCGCGCTGTGGTACCAGTGCGGCCTTCCCTACAAGATCAACGCGCGCACCCTTGAGACGCTCGGCGTCGAGAACTTTCGCGGCGCCTTGAAACGCACAGTCTCCGCGCATGCCAAGGTCGATCCCGTGACCGGCGAGTTGCTGTTCTTCGACTACGCGACCAGGGCGCCGTTCATGACTTACAACGTGGTCTCAGCCGACGGCGAGCTGAAGCATCACATACCTATCGATGTGCCCGGACCCAGGTTGCCGCACGATATGGCCTTCACCCCGCGCTACTCGATCCTGATGGACCTGCCGCTGTTCTGGGATCCCGAACTGATCGCGCGCGGCATTCACAAGGTCACGTACTTTCCGGAGCTGCCCAGCCGCTTTGGTATCGTGCCGCGCTACGGGCGCAGCGACGAAGTCCGATGGTTCGAGGCCTCGCCGTGTTACATCTACCACGTGGTCAATGCGTGGGAGGAAGGCGACGAGGTCGTGATGGATGCGTGCCGCGTGATCGGTCCCGAGCCGAAAAGCACCAGGGGCGAGGGTGAGCTGGCGCGGATGAAAGCGTTCCTGCGGCTGGAAGCGGAGTTGTATCGATGGCGCTTCAACCTCGTTACGGGCGAGACCCGCGAAGAGCGTCTCGACGATCAGCGTACCGAATGGCCGACGATTCATCGCGGCAAGATGGGTCGCAGGACGCGGTATGCCTACAACTCGCTGGTTCCACACTTCGAGGGACTGGTGAAGTACGACCTCGAGCGCAACACCACACAGAAGTACCTGTTCGGTCCGGGCCGCACCGCGAACGAATGTCCCTTTGCGCCGCGAGTCGGCGCGCGCGATGAAGACGATGGCTACGTGGTGGCTTTCGTCGCAGACGTCAGCGCAGGTGACAGGGGCGAAGTAGTCGTCCTGAATGCCAGGGACATCGCGGCCGGCCCGATTGCGCGGGTCAGGATACCGCAGCGTGTACCCGTGGGCTTCCACACGATCTGGATTCCAGGCGAGCAATTGCCAGCCTAGCTGAGTCCGCTCGGGCGTCGATGCAGGGGGTGGTGTTGAACTACTCCGTTTGCGGAATTTGACCGCTTTCGAATACCGGCTCGCGGTCTTCAAGCTGGAGGTTCATCGCCGCGACTCCCACACCGATGTAAAGCCCGGTATCGCCCTCGATACTGACCGGCTGCAGGGCAATCGATCGCTCGAATCCGCCGAGCAGAACATTAACCCCTCCTCCGACACCAACCGCCGCCTGAGCCGCTCCACCGAAGTAGTTACCCGCCAGCGCGCCATAGCTGGGAATGGCACTCGGAGCGACGACTGCCCACGCGATGACAATCGGCGCAAGGTAGCCGATGTCGATTCCGATCTTGGAGATCGTGCCGGAATAGTGCTCGGTCGAGCCGCCAGTCGAATGGTACTCACACTCGACTGTCCGCGAAGAACCTACGATCCAGCCAAAACCGCGCGCCACATTGCAGGTTAGCAGTCCAGTCTTGGTAGTTAGTCCGTCCGCGAAAGCTGATGGCGCTCCCGCAGCCACGAATACTATGGCTGTCGCGGCCATCACGAGGGTCTTCGTCTTGAACTTCATCTCCGCGCGCGCTCCCAGGATCCTCCGGACGGATCGTGGAAGATTTACTCCGCGCGAACGAACAGCTCAAGGCCACCTTTCTTTATGTAAAATGGCTTCTCTTGCGTCTTTTCGACGATGTCGAGTCAGGTGGGTCTCCGCCGCAGCATCCGCTTCACGGTGCATTGCATGATTTCCTCGCCGCGCTGATTTACGACCGAGTGGGCAAAGGTCACGACTCCGCGATCGCCTCTGCTGCTTGTTTTCGCATCGAGCACCTTGACGAACACGTGAATCGTATCGCCCGCCGTCAGCGGCCGCTTGAACGTCATGTTGTCGACCGAAAGTAGAGCCAGCCCTACGCGATGAATGCATCCGGTCAGGATTATCAATCCTTCGGACAGCGCAAATGTAAATGCTCCGGGCGCGATACGGGTGGGGAAGGGCCCCGACTTCTTCATGTACTCCTGGTCGACGAAGAGCTCCTCGAAAAACCCGCCCAACTGGACGAACTGCGAAATCTCGGCCTCGCCGATCGTGCGGCCCATCGTCTCGAGCGTGTCGCCGACCTTCCAATCGTCAAAAAATCTGGCTTCCATTCGCGCAGCTCCCTCACTACTGCGCCATGAAGCCGCCGTCCACCGGCATCGGGACGCCCGTGACATACGATGCGCGGTCGGAACAGAGCCATGCGACTGTCTCCGCGATTTCCTCTGCCTCGCCCAGCCGCTTGAGCGGGCCGCCTCGTGCGAAGCGCTCCTCTGCCTGCGGGCGATCGCCGAGCAAACGCGCCATCATCGGCGTGCGAATCGGACCCGGACATACCGCGTTCACGCGAATTCCCTGGCGCCCGTATTCGACCGCCGCGGCCTTGGTCAGGCCCGCGACTCCGTGCTTGGCCGCGACGTATGCCGGCATCCCGCGCACTCCCGCGAGGCCCGCGCCCGACGAGGTGTTTACGATCGCGCCTCCGTGACCCTGCTTGAGCATCTGGTCGATCTCGGCGCGCATGCATAGCCAGACGCCGGTCAGATCGACCGCGATTACCTTGTTCCAGTTCTCCAGCGTGCATTCGTGGGTAGTCGCGGATGCTCCCTCGATTCCCGCGTTGTTGAAAGCGCAATCGAGCCGGCCGAACTCGGCGACCGCCTTGGCCACGAGGGCTTTGACGTCATCGGGCGACGAGACGTCGGTCTTGATAAACACCGCTTGCGCGTTCAGGTCCTGGACCACGCGCAGCGTTTCGTTGCCGCCTTGTTCAATCCAGTCCGCCAGCACCAGCTTGGCGCGTTCCCGCGCGAACACTCGCGCTGCCGCGCGTCCGATTCCGGACCCGGCCCCGGTTATGATTGCGACTTTTCCATCCAGCATTGCACTCATTTCAATACTCCTCGCGCGGCGGCGCCGCGGTCTACTCCTGTCCCGGTGCGCCTTGCAGCGCCGGTCCCACGCTCGTAAACGTGCGCGATCCGAACTTCCATCCGTCGGCGGTCTTTACGTATTCATCTTCGTAATAGCCGGAGCCGATCCATTCCATGTTGCGCGAGAAGCTGCGCAGCTCCACGTAGCATCGCCCCACGCCTTTGTTCGGCCCCGTCAGATCGACGACGTGGTTGTGGATGTACGGACGCGGGTTAACATTGCCGAGAGCGCCTTCATACATCTTCTTCAGCTCGGTGCGGCCCTTGTGCGTTACCGTGCGCTTGTGGCCCTTCACCACGAACACGCCATCTTCCGCGAACAGGCCGACCAGTCCCGACATGTCGTTGCGCCAAACGCAGTCGCAATATCGCACGGGCAATTCGCGAATCGCCTCGCGATCCAGCATCTCGCCCAGAAGCTCGTCTTTGCTTTTCATGGCATGGTTCTCCTTCGCTCATGACCGAATGGGATATCCGCGTCCTTCCAAGAAGACGCGGCGGGATTGTAGCATCGGACCGTCAAAACCGGGCAGCGGCCCAACCGTGGTGTTTTCATGGCCAACAAGACCTGGATCGAAGTCGCCTTGAACGGAGCATGGACGCGCAGAGCCCAGCCGCGCATCCCCGTGACCGCCACCGAGATCGTCCGCGAGGGAATCGAGTGTGTGCGCGCGGGCGCCGCGATCGTGCATGCGCATACGCTGGATCCCGACACGGGCAGGCAAAACAACGACGTGGAAAACTGCGCGGCATTCATGTCGGGTATTCGCGAGAAGGTAGATGCGATCGTCTATCCGACCGCGGTGCCTCCTCCCAATCGCACCGACTGGAAAGAACGCTGCGCAACCATCGTCGAGCTGGTCAAGCGTGGCCACGCCGAGTGGGGCTTCATCGATCCCGGCTCTGTCAATCTATGGCGCGCTGATGCCCCGGGCGCGCCCGCTTACAACGACGATCGCGCCATCTATTCGAATTCTCCCGGCTTCGTTGAATACGTGATGCAACAGGCGGAGGAGCATCAGTTCCATCCCGCGTATGCGTGCTACGAGCCGGGATTCGTGCGACACGGCGCGATGCTTCATCGCAGACATCCGCGCACGCCCGCTCCGATCTACCGCTTCATGCTCACGTCTGCGTTTACTTTCAGCTTTCCACCCGAAGTGTGGGCACTCGAAGCCTACGTCAAGCTCGTGGAGCAGGTTTCGCCGGGAGCGCAATGGATGGTCGCCGGGCTGGGCGTCGATGTTCTCCCGTTGATTCCGGCCGCCGTTGCGATGGGCGGTCATGTGCGCGTGGGGCTGGAAGATGCTCCCCACGGCTCGCAGCGTTCCAATCTCGAGTTGGTGGAGGCCGCAGTCGCGGCTATTCAAAAAGCGGGCGGTGAGCCGGCGACCGCTGCCGATGTGCGCAAAACGCTGGCCGCCTGCAAGCCTCCCTCCGCTTGATGAGTGCAGAGGCTCGGGCTAGTACGGCACTGGGAGCACATAGCAATGAGTGGACTGTACTTCGATGAATTCAAAATAGGGCAGGTCTTCCATCATGCGATCACCCGCACCGTCACCGAGACCGACAACCTGCTCTTCACCACGCTGACTCACAATCCGCAACCGCTGCATCTCGATGTCGAGTTCGTCAAGCAGACCGAGTTCGGCCAACGCCTCGTCAACAGCATCTTCACGCTGGGGCTTATGATTGGAGTCTCGGTTGGTGACACCACCCTTGGGACGACCGTCGCCAATCTCGGCATGAATGATGTGCGATTTACTCATCCGGTGTTTATCGGCGACACGCTGCGCGCGCAGAGCACCGTGCTTGAGATGCGCGAAAGCAAGTCGCGCCCCGATGCGGGAATCGTGGTGTTTGAACACAAGTGCCTCAACCAGCGCGACCAGGAAGTCGGCTACTGCAAGCGGTCAGCGCTGATGCGCAAGAAGGCTAAATAGGCGCCGTCATGCGTTCGTTTCTGTTTGTTCCTGGCGACAGCGAGCGCAAGCTCGCCAAGGGCGCGGCATCGGGCGCCGATGCCCTGGTGCTCGATTTGGAAGACTCGGTTCCCGCGGATCGCATTGAGGTGGCGCGCGGGATGGTGCGCGAATACCTGCAGAGCAATCGCGATCGTTCGCGGACACGCCTCTGGGTGCGTATCAATCCGCTTTCCAGCGAAAAGGCGCTGCCGGATTTGGCCGCGATCGTGGCGGGCGCGCCGGATGGAATCCTGCTGCCGAAGATCACCGGCGCCGGAGATCTCGCGCTGCTCCATAACTACCTCACCATTCTTGAAGTTCGCGAAGGCGTCGAGCAGGGATCGGTCAAGGTCCTGCTGGTCGCGACCGAGACCGCGATGGCCGTCTTTAACCTGGGTAGCTTCAAGGACGTCTCGCCTCGGCTGTGGGGGATGACCTGGGGCGCAGAAGATCTCTCCGCCGCCCTGGGCGCCAGTACCAATCGGGACGAGTCGGGAGAATTCGAGTTAACCTATCGCATCGCACGCTCGATGTGCCTGCTCGGCGCGGTCGCGGCCGAGGTGGAACCGATCGATACGGTCTTCACCAATTTCCGCGACACCGAGGGGCTGGTGCGGGAGTCGGTCGCCGCGCGCCGGGCTGGGTTCACCGGCAAAATCGCGATTCATCCCGACCAGGTGGAACCTATCAATCGCTCATTCACCCCGACGGCCGAAGAGATCGAGTATGCACGCCGCGTGGTCGAAGCCTTTTCATCGGGGGCAGGTACGGTCGGATTGGACGGCAAAATGCTGGACATGCCGCATCTAAAACAGGCCCGACGCGTCCTTAGATCTGTGGATAGCTAATCTTCGACGATGCCTTTCCAGCGGTTCGCCAGTCTGGTTATGCTGGTCGCCGACAACGCTTGGGTTTTGCTTGGCGATTGGAAGTCCTGTTTATCTATATCTGCGGTTCGGTCGGTTTGGCTGGCGCGATGGCCGTATGTCGGGCGAAGCAGTTTCCGAGACCCGAGCCGATGTATTTCTCAACGTGGCCATGCATTTTGAAATAGATTAAATCGAGGTATACGAGAGAAAGGTTTGGTGAAAAGTGGGGTTCCTTCCTTCAACGTCCTTCAACCTCCCAGCCCGACTATTCCGAAGCCTCGATTTCGCCGCTGACCGGTTGGGGTTTCTCAAGCGGCCGATGCCGGCGGCGAAGCTGATGGAGGCAGCGCGCCGGAGCTCCGGTTTCGAAGACTTCGGCGAGTGGTCCTTCGAGGAGCCGTTGGCCGTTCTTCTGCGGGCTTACGTCGAAGAATCAAACCTCAGCGCCTTCGGACGCATCGCGACGAAATGGGACACGATTCGCTGTCTCCTGAACTTGCTGCGCTTGCGCGACGAGGAGAAGCGCGACCCATCGATCCTCAACGAGCCAATCGCCGCGCCAATTTTTATTCTCGGCTTACCGCGGAGCGGGACGACCTTTCTTCACAATCTCCTGGCGGAAGACCCGGGAAACCTGGCTCCGCGATCCTGGCAGACGCTGTTCCCTTATCCGCTTCCGCACCAGAAACCCGGACAGCCGGATCGCAGAGCCGAACTCACCGCCAAGCAGTACCGCCGCTTCCTGTGGTTCGCACCCGAGCTTCCGAGCCTGCATCCGCTCGATGCGAATGCCGCGCAGGAGTGTATCGAGATCACGGGTCACGTCTTCCGCAGCCTGCGTTTTGATACCACTCACTACATTCCGTCTTATCAGCGATGGCTTGATGAAGTGGGACACCTCGAAGCCTATCGTTTCCACCGGCGCTTCCTTCAGCATATTCAGCATCAGAGCGGACGCGGACAGTGGATGCTGAAGAGTCCCGACCACATCTTTGCGCTGGAGGCCCTGCACGAGGTCTACCCGGACGCGCGGTTTGTGTTTGTACATCGTGACCCGATGAGGGTCCTGCCGTCGGTGGCGAGGCTTACCGAGATTCTCCGCCAGCCATTTGCGCGCAAGATCGATCGCATTCAGATCGGGCGCCAGGTCAGCGACCGATGGGAACTTGGCTCGAAGTTGCTGGTGCAGGTCGCGGATCGCCTGCGGTCCGCGCCCGACCGTGTCTTCCATATCCGTTACAAGGACCTCGTGACCGAGCCGTTCGCTATGATCTCGGAGATGTATCGCCACTTCGGCCTCGCGATGACTTCAAGCGGCGAGCAGGGTCTCAAGTCTGCTATCGCGCATCGCCCCAACGGGGGGTACGGGCAGAATTTCTACAAATTTGAGGACTTCGGACTCAACCCGTCCGCCGAGCGCAAGCGCTACAGCACTTACATGTCGTATTTCCGCATGCAGCCGGAGGCGGCCCGCAGCCTGAACATCGCGAATCCCAAGGTTCGAATCGCGGTCTGAGCGGCGACCGCGTCGCTAGGTGTGCTGCAGCAGAGTCAGCTCAAGAGCAGTGCTCGGTGATGCACCAGCGGAGTCGCTTTCTTTGAAGAATGCTCCGGTGAGCATCAGCGGCGCTTCGCTGCGAAACCACGCGGCGCGGCGATAGCCCTCGCCTCTGAAACAGGGCTTTCGATAGATGATCCTCGCACGTGCGAAGTAGAGTCGCGCCAGGTCGTGCCCGGCGCGATGAAGTGAATCCGCCAGGAATTCTTCCATCGTGCGTAGATAGGCGGTGCCGTTCACATGGCGATTCGGATCGGTCTGCCCGTAGTGCCAGACATGCGACTCTGAATCCGCAAAGTCGGGCTTGCGTGTGAAATCCGCCATCGAATCGACTGCGGGAATTTCGATCACGCGCGAGGGCAGGGCGCCCAATCCGAGTTCGGCCGGCAACTCCGTGACGCGCCGGCGGGCCGGATCGGGATCGTAGCGCGTGAAGACATTGACCATCCGAGAACTGCCGAGCAAGGTGCCCTTGTCATCGCGCAGCGCATGACGCCCTTCGCGGGCGATATTCCGCACCGCACCCGTGTCGTCGAGACTTTTCGCCAACCACGACTCGCCGGTCACCCCGATGCGATCGAGTGCATCGCAGGGAACGTCCGCGGTTTCATATTCGACGTACACCAGCGGAGTGAAGATGCCGCCCGTCTCGGTGTGGTCGTGAATGCTGCCGAGGATTTTGTGCCATGGCGCGAAGTGCGATCGCCCGGTGTAGTTGGAGACAGCGGACAAGCGAATGGTCATCCGCTCCGTCAGATCCTGGAAATGCAGCGGCTCACGAAACCGCGACTTGATGACTCGATCGGCGCCGATTACGGATTTTCTGGGCATGTCCGGCACAGAGTAGCCAGTTGATGACGGCGGCTCAACGTTCGCTCGATTGCCTACACCGCCTGGCCGGCGCACCATCCGCTCGACCAGGCCCACTGAAAATTGTAACCGCCGAGCCAACCCGTGACATCCACCGCTTCGCCGATGAAATAAAGTCCGGGTACATCGCGAGCCTCCATCGTTCGCGATGACAGCGCATTGGTATCTAGTCCGCCCGCCGTCACCTCGGCCTTCGCCCATCCTTCCGTCCCGGATGGGGTTACGCGCCATCGATTCAGATTCTCCGCAACCGCCGCGAGCGTGCGGTCGGGCAGGTTCGCTATCGAGCCGTCCGGGGCCGCTCCCGCGATTCGCTCCGCCAGCCGCCCCGGCAGCACCTCAGCGAGAACCGTTTTCAATTCCGCCTTCGGCCGTGCGCGTTTGCGATCTTTAAGAAAAGTCTCGGCGTTGGTCCCGGGCAGCAGATCAATCACTATCGATTCCCGGTCTTTCCAGTACGACGAGATCTGAAGAATCGCCGGACCGGATAACCCGCGATGAGTAAACAGAAGACTCTCGCGAAAACTGGTTTTGCCGCACCAGACGATCGATTCGACGGAGACGCCGCTGAGGGATTTGCAGATTACAAGCGGGTCGCCGGTGAAGGTTAGCGGAACCAACCCTGGCCGCGGCTCGACGACCGGCACGGCAAAGCGCCGCGCGGTGTCATAGGCGAAGCCGGTCGCGCCCATCTTCGGGATCGAAAGCCCGCCGCTGGAAATCACCAGGGCGGCCGACTGAAAGGAACCGTCACTGGTTTCGATTCGAAATTTCCCGGATCGCGAGATTTCACTGACGATGCATCCAAGTCGTAGCGCGACGCCGGCGTCCCGGCATTCCGCCATCAACATGTCCACGATCTGCCGCGCGGACCCGTCGCAGAACAGCTGCCCCAGCGTTTTTTCGTGGTAGGCAATCCTGTGCCGCTCGACCATCGCGATAAAGTCGTGCTGCGTGTAGCGGCTGAGCGCCGATCTGCAAAAGTTCGGGTTGGCGGAAAGAAAGCGATCGGGGGCGATCTCGAGATTGGTGAAGTTACATCGCCCGCCGCCGGAGATGAGAATCTTCGCGCCCGGCCGATCGAGGTGCTCAAGCAGCAACACCCGCTTTCCGCGCTGGCCCGCGGTCAGCGCGCACATCATCCCGGCGGCACCGGCCCCGATGATGACAACGTCGAACGATTCGATCACGAAGATGATTTCAGGTCGGCTTCGCGCGTGACGATCGCGTAGAGCACCGCGCATCCGGCGAGGATCAGAAGGTCGCGGCCAAGATCCATCCAAACACTGGCGCCTACGACGCTCGTTCCGAAGCATCCGCAGTTGACCACGATTCCGCGCGCGAGCGCTGAAACGAGTGCGATGGAGTACATGGCTGTCATAAGCAGAAGTCCCAGCACTCCCACGCGCTTGCCCACACCGGTGACGACCATGGCGCCCGCAGCTATTTCGAAAGGTACGATGGACAACATGAACGGGATGATCAGCGTGAGCGGCAGGATGCGAAATTCCGCGATGCTATCGGCGAAGTCGATTCCTTCTGCGCGCTTCGCCCATCCGGCATAGATGAACAATCCGCCAATAGCCAGGCGCAACGCCCATTCGATGTATCGTCGGAACTTCACTGCGCCACCGGCAGGCCCGCCTGCGTCCATCCCGTCCATCCGTCCGTGAAGACCTGTACTTTCGAGAACCCGAGGCTGAGCAGCGCGCTCGCGACCATCCTGCTGTCGTGGCAATCGCCGCCGGAGCAGTAAACCACGATCTGCTTGTCTCTCGATGCGTCGAGCGCCGCCTTCAACCGTCGATAGTCAGCGGCAAAGTCGTCGCGCGACAGGTTGAGCGCACCGGGCACGTGTCCCTGGGCATAGAAAGGGGCCGCCCGCGCATCGAGGATCAGCGTGTTCTTGTCGTCGACGTCGCGGCGAAACTGGTCAAGCGAGAGCGTATCGATCTGCGAAAGTTGGAACGGTGGCGCCTGGACAAGCGTGGTCAGTTCAGCCGAGAGCCGCTGCTCCGGGGTCCGGTACGCGAGCGGCAGTGGAGATGCGCGAAAATGATTGATGGTCACGCCTGCCACCAGCGATAGAGTCGCAAGGCCGATCACCCCGGCCAGGTCACGTATCAAGTTTTTCACGCTCACGATCCGGGCGCCTATTCCGCGAACTCGTAGCGCGCACGGAGTGCGTCGCGAATCTGCTCAACCGGGGAACCCTGGTCGTTCAGCTGGTCGGAATCGATGGCTTCGCCCATGCAGGTCGCACAGGATGCCGCGTGCTTGTCGCGATGGCAATCCGGCAGGTTTCGATGTCCCAGCACCTTGCGGCCAGCTCTCAAGACTTGCGAAGTCCCTTGCCCGCAGCGATTGCCGCAGCTCTGACATTTGCGATCCCAGGCGCCAGCAGGTTCGTTAGCTGACTCGTGACTTGCGGGCCCGCTTTTTTAGGCGTTCCTGCATCAAATGGAGGGTCAGGATCATATTCGTTCAGGAGCTGCAGCATCTCGGCGGCTTCAACTCCGCTCATCCGCGCCGACACCGTCAATCCGAAGTCGATACCTGATGTAACCCCCGCGCCGGTGATGCGATTGCGATCTTCGACTACTCGCCCATGAGCTGGAATCGCATCAAGCAAAGGCAGGAGGTCTTTGAACGCCCAGTGCGACGTGGCTCGATACCCCCTGAGGAGTCCCGCTGCGCCCAAGACAAGAGAGCCGGTACACACACTTGTGACATACTTCGCGCGTGCTCCTCGCTCGGAGAGGAAAGATAGAACCTTGTCATCGCGCATCACTGCAATCGTGCCCTCGAGGCCGCCGGGCACGAAGAGGAGTTCGAGATCAGCTGGACACTCCTCGAACGTGGCGGTTGGCAGAATCGAGAGCTTGCCGGGGCCGGTTGCTATCGCATCCTTGTTCTTCCAAACCAGATGTACGTCGGCTTCCATTAGACCCGCTATGAACTGATGGGGTCCGACCAAATCCAGGGCGGCAAACCCGGGATACATCAGCATCGCGATCTGCCGCCGAC
>DATJWT010000137.1:0-13336 GCA_035500975.1 Binataceae bacterium (SeqCode) | reverse complement strand
GGAACCTCAAACAACAACCTGCCGATTACCCCATCGACGCAAGGGATTCCCCTGTGTAGCTCACTGCCGTCCAACTACAACATCGATGTCTGGTACAACTTCACCACCAAGAAGGGGCTCTGCAGCGGTGATGTCAACAACAATCACGCGGTTTTCGCGATCGCGCGATTCAACTCGACTGCGAACAAGAATCAATGGTCTTGTAACCTCAACAATGGCAGCGCGACCCAGATGCCCGGCTCGGGTGACGACGGGGTCGTCTGCCGGTGGTTTGCACCATCGCCAACTCCGACCGCGACGCCGACGTCGAGCGGCAGTCCGACGCCGTCTAGTACTCCGACGGCGACGGCAACTTCGAGCGGTTCACCGACTGCGACGGCAACACGCACCGCGACCAGCACGCCGACGGGAGCACCCACCCCGACGGCGACGCCTACCGGAGCGCCGACAGCCACGCCGACGACGGGTCCCACCCCGACGCCGACCCTCGCACCTACTGCAACGCCGACCGCGACTCCGCAGCCGCGCGTGAACGCATTCCTGCAAGTGCGGCCGGCTCCGTTCGATTTCGGCAAAGTGGCAGTGGGCAAGAGCAAAAACCAGGGGCTGGTGTTGTTCAACCGCGCCACCAAGAAGCAGGGCACGGTCATCACGATTAGCGATATCTTCATGGAAGGCGGTGTCCCATTCTCGCAGAGCAACAATTGCCCGACTGCGCTGGGACCGCAGCAAACCTGCAAGGTGATTGCGACCTTCTCGCCGACCACCACCGGTCCGGTGAGCGGGTTCCTGATGATCATCGACAACTCGAGCAATGGACCGGTGCGAGTGAACCTGGCCGGAACCGGAAAATAGCCTCCTGAACGTAGTGTCCGGACCCGATCAATTCGGGTCTGGACACTACGGCGTGAATCGCTCATTTAGGAAACGCCCTGATGAGCCGAATACACACCCCGGTTCACGACTTCATCGCGCGAGCGCGCAAGGAGTACAAGGGCGGCGAGCTGAAGTCCGAAGAGCTCGACTCCGATCCGTTCGCGCAATTCGGCGCGTGGATGCAGGAAGCGATCGAGGCAGGAGTCGAGGAACCGCACGCGATGACCGTCTCGACCGCGAATCGCGCCGGAAACGTTTCGGCCCGAATCGCGCTACTGCGCGTGGTAGACGAGCGGGGCTTCACATTCTTCACCAACTACGAGAGCCGCAAGGGCCATGACCTGGCCGAGAATTCCCACGCCGCCCTGACCTTCTTCTGGCCTGCGCTCGAGCGCCAGGTTCGCATCACGGGCGCGGTGATAAGGATGCCCGCCGGGGAATCGGATCGCTATTTTCGCGATCGCCCGCGCAGCCATCAGCTCTCGGCGTGGGTGTCACATCAGAGCCAGCCCATCGGGGACCGCCACGAACTGAACAAGAAGATGCGCGAGATGGAGCAGCGCTTCCTCAACCAGGAAGTACCCCGGCCCGCGCACTGGGGCGGCTACATCGTGACGCCGGACGCGATCGAGTTCTGGCAAGGAAGGCCCAACCGGCTGCACGATCGCCTGCGCTACCGGCGCACCGATGGAATGTGGGTCATCGAGCGCCTGTCGCCGTAGACGAAGTGGGCCCTGGTTGGCGCCGGAAACATCGCCTACAGCAACGAGGAAATAATCACGATTCCGCCCTGCCCCGGCGCTCCCTTGATGGCTGGATCCGCGATGACCATCTTGTTGCCGATGAACTTCATGCAAGTCGGATCGGCGAGGTTGCTCGCGTACGGACGCGGTACATCCTTGTAGACTCGGTAGATAGAGCCATCGCTGGCGCCGCCTTCCTCGGTGGATGGCTTGCCATAGTCCACGATAAAAAAGGTGTCTCCGTAGGAACCCCAGTTCGCGGGCGAAGTTCCAAAGCCCGTGGGGCGGATGAAACCGACCAGGTACGGATCGTCCTTCAGCTTGCCATCGGGAGTGACCACGCCGATGCGGCCCAGCTTGGCGGCACCACCCATTCGCAGGCGCATCCCGATCAGCATCACGTTCGGCGCCTTGGAATCGGTTGCGGAGGTGAAACCGATCGAGGTCAGGTCCCACGCGTTCGGCTTGTCGTAGGAGCCGAAGACAGCGGCCTTGCCGCTCGCATCAATCGCATAGATGGTCGAGTTGGCGCTGGTGGCTGCGTAGAGTTTGCCGGCATATGGTGTTCCCTTCGCGCCAAACTCGAGGTCACGACATTCGGCCGCTTTGCCGCTGCCCGCATCGGGGAGTTTCGCAAAGGTAGTTACTCCGCCCGATTTATCGATCGCATCAACTTCGCAGGGCCCGGCCGGATCGTCGCCCGAAGCCAGCACATATACGGTACCGGCAGTGCCAAACCCGCCGGGAGCGATTGCCACCCCGGCCGGATGCTTGACCCTGGATTTGCCGGCCAGCTCCGTCGATTTGCCGCCCATCGTGACCATGTACACTCCCCCGGCCGCATCGGAGACGACCATCCCTCCGCTCGCCTCGGTGAGGTAGAGGGGAGAAACCAGGGAGGTCTTGAGGACCGTAGCCTCGTATGGAATTTCGACGTCGATTGCCTTGGGTTTGCCCGCGGCGAGCACGCTCGATGCGGCAACCAGTATCGCGCCAAGCGCGATCAGCCCGGAACGGAGGTTATTTCTTGGGTTTTTTTCCGATGAGTTCATCTAGTGCCTCGTTAACGAAGTACCTCTGGGCCGGATTGCGATCGTCAAGTTCGGCTTTGCGCCGCGAGGTCCAGTCCGCGATTCCGATCAGGGCGGCCTCGGTCAAATCTGCGATCCCCAGGGCGTCCGCCACCGCCTGAAGGTCGCCGCAGAGCTCGTCCGGCAAGTCGATTTCAATACGGGCCATTGGTCAGCCCTTCCATATAGTCTTTGTTGACGGGCATCGTCAAAATGAAATCCGATGTCGTCGGCGGGAAAATGGTCGGGCTCGATCGTGGAATATCTCGATCGCGGCAAGTTCGAGGCCGGCCTGGTCATTCGTGAGCAGGACCGGCATGTCGGGATAATCGACAGCGCCGGCCAGGAACGCCTGATCTCCCGCGACCTGGTAATGCTGCATCATCCGCAGCTACATCCTTCCCGCGCCGATGCGCCCAAGGCTATCTCCGCGTTGCGGGCAGAGCGCGCTTCACTCGAAAAAGAACTGGACCTGAACCTGCTTTGGGAAGTTGCACAGGAGCAGGGACGAAGCTTCTCCGCCGCCGAACTCGCGGAACTTTTCTTCGGGCTGCGTTCGATGACGGCCACTTCGGTGATGCTCGAGGCGCTGATGAACGACCGCCTCTTCTTCATGCGCCGGCACATGGAATTCGTGCCTCGCCCCCCGGAGCAGGTCGAGCGCCTGCGCGTTCAGCAGGATCGAATTCGCAGCCGCAGCGAGGGTGCGCGCCACACGCAGGCGATGATTCGCGACATCCTGAGCGGAGCGACTCCGCCTGCTTCGCCGGAAACGGAGGCATTGGCGGAAGAGCTGGCAAAATATCTGCGCAACCCCTTCACGCGCAGTCGTGAGCTGACCCAGATCCTGAGTGCGGCCGCCCCGGACGTCGATCCCGCCGAAGCTTCTTTCGAGGTCCTGGACCGAATCGGGGCGAAGCCCGACGCGCCGCGATTCGCGTTTATCGCGGGTCTGCGATCGCAATTCAGCGAGGCTGCCCTGGCCGAAGCCGCATCGGTCGCGCCGGGGCCGCGCGCTGCGCTGGACACCGGGTTTGCGGTCACTATCGACGATGAGGATACCGTCGAGATCGACGATGCTCTTTCGTGCCATCCACTGCCTGGCGGCGGTTTGCGCGTTCAAGTGCACATCGCGCTCGTAGCCGACTTCGTGGCGAAAGGAGGCGCGATGGACGAGGAGGCGGCAGCCAGGGCTACGACGGTCTACCTGCCGGAAACGACCATCCCGATGCTTCCGGATGCGGTTTCCAGTGATCGCGCCAGTCTTATCCAGCGCAAGGACCGCCCGGTGATCACCACGGACCTGGACATTTCGGCGACCGGTGAAGTTCAGAAAGTATCGATATACCCCGCGCAAATCAGCGTGACTCGACGCCTGGACTACGCCGAAGCCGATCGCCTGATGCAATCAGGCGCTTCGGATCCGGACGCCGCATCGCAGTTGCGGATGCTCGAAGAGATTGCCAATCGGCTGCGGGAACGACGGCGGATGGCCGGTGCGATGCTGGTGCATCGGCGCGAACCGAAAGTGACGGTGCGCGGCAGAGACATCCAGATTCGCGTCCTCGACAGCGACTCACGGGCGCGAGCGATGGTGGCGGAGTTCATGGTCTTGAGCAACTTCGTCGCTGCCCGCTTTTCGGCGGAAAATCGCATACCGATCATCTACCGGGTTCAGCCCGAGATGCGAGGCGAGGCGCAACGGCCCAGGCTGTCGCTCTATCCCGAGTATCACGCGGGGGTGGGGCTCGATTACTACGCGCAGTTCAGCTCGCCGATTCGGCGCTACGCGGACCTGGTTCTGCAACGGCAGCTCGTGGCATCGATCTCGGGAGGGTATGTACAGCCTTACAACGTCGATGAGCTCCTGAGGGTGCTGGCCGGCGCCGAGAACGCAGAAGCCAATGGACGCGAACTGGAACGACGCGCGAAACGCTACTGGATTCTTCGTTACCTGGAAAAGCAAGCGACCGGCAGCGCGCTGAGGGCGCTGACATTTCGCGAAGGCGCCACCGCGGAGCTGGCCGACTTTGCGGTGAGAGGAACGCTCCGAGGCGCTCCGAACCTGCCTGACCAGACTCGGATTGAGGTCCAGGTGAACCGAGTCGACCCGCTGCGCGGCTGGCTGGTACTCGAGTACGTCCGCACGATTGAAAAGGACGCCCGCGAGGGTTTCTAAAAGGAAAGAGGCGCGACCTTGCATGAGCAGGCCGCGCCCCTCTGTTTCACCGATCTGGAAAGCTTACGCGGACTTGAAGGTGTCCTGCTCCAGGCGCCACCGGTCGATCGACTCGATGTTGAAGCGCCAGTCGCTTCCAACCTTGAAAGCCGGCAGGTTGCCCCGCTTGAGCTGACGATAGATGGTGGACGGATGAACTTTCAGATAGTCGGACAGTTCTTTCACCGTCAAAACATGGGTGTTTTCGGTTTTCATACAAAAGCCCTCCTTGCGACGAATAAGCAGCCAATGCGAATCATTGCCGAACTAAATGCAACATGCATGCCGCCAGTCTAGTTAAGAATTATCTAGACAGAGTCGCGTATATTTAGATTGAAGGTTTACGATCAGTGCTGACTTTTTGACACTTGTGACGGAAAATTGGCGGTCCAATGCCTACCGCTGCTAACTAAAGATGGCGATTCATGAAAAGAAGTCTAAAAACCAATCGCTGACATCTTCTGAGGTGCCGTGGGCAGGAGGAGAAAAGGCACCATCGACGCCATCTTTGGCTATATCTTCCCCACCATCTCGTTAGCCATGCTGTCGATCTGGCCAAGGAGACTCTTCTCGTCATTGGCGCGGGTCAGAAGAATCAGTCTATGGACCCCGATTTCGGCAAATCGGCGCGCTCCGTCGAGATCGAGAGGTGGCCTCGGGGTGACGCTTATCTCCAGATCGTCAAATTTTCGTCCTACTTTGCTGCAAGCGGCACGGAGCCCCTCAATGCACTTACGGGCCCCCTCGACGTCGAGCGAGAAGCCGTACCATCCGCGAGCGAGGCGCGCGGCGCGCGAGTAAGCCTCCGGGGTATGACCACCGAAGACGACCTCTGGATGGGGCTTCTGAACGGGCCGCGGCATCGCATTGACGCCTTTGAACTTGACCCATCGGCCATTGAATTCCGGCTTTTCCATCGACCACAACGCGATCATCGCTGACAGGTACTCTTCGCTGCGAGCGCCCTTGTGATCGAATGGGGCTCCGATCGCATCGAATTCCGGCTTCAAGTATCCGACTCCAATTCCGAAGATCAGCCGCCCCTTTGACAGAACATCGAGCGAAGCAAGTTCCTTGGCGAGGACCACGGGATTGCGTTGGGGGAGGATGATGATGCCGGTGCCCAGGCGAACCTTCGTCGTGTGAGCGGCGATAAAGGCCAGCGCGACGGTGGGATCGTCCATCGGGTAGTCGGCAGGCACAGGCGACGGCGGCACCTGGGGATCCGGCAAGATCACATGCTCACCGGTCCATAGACTCTCGAATCCAGCGGCCTCGGCCGCTTTCGCGGCCTTGGCGGCAGTGTCGGGGAAAGCGCAGGGTCCGTTGTTGATTCCGAATAGTCCGAATTTCATATGGTGATGAATATCACGGCGGCGGGAAAATCGGCCAGCGGAGAGATGAGTTTCGTCACGTCGAACTCATTACTGCAGCGGTATTGCGAAGCCTGCTGCGCGCAAAGATACTCCTACAACGCAAATCTTTCGCGAAGGGGACCCGGATGCTCATCAAAAACCTGAAGGCGGTCGGACTCGGAACGCTCTTAGCCTGCGCAATCGTGATCATTTCGCGTCCCGGATTGGCCCAGGAGGATGAGAGCGAGGCTCGGCGCAAGCCGGGGCCGGTCAACGTGGCCCGCGCCTGGACGGGGACCGTTGACGACTCCGTCGACGGCGCAGGCACCCTGGATCTGGACTTCAGTCAGAAACAAGCGGTCGTGGGCGGGACCTGGCAGTACCAAACAGGCGGTCACGACGTCACGGGAACCGTCGCGGGCAAAGCCACCGCTGACTCGTTGAGCTTCACAATGAAGTCCGGAAAGCCGAACAACTGCAACATCAAGGTCACGGTCTCAACCCTGACCGCGACCGAAATGAGCGGCAGCTACCTGGGCAAAACCAAACACTGCCAGGCTTCAGGGACTTTCGATGTAACGAAGTCGCAGTAGCGCACGTCCGTCATCACGCTTACTCGTTGAAAACCCTTTCGATAATCGAGGTTGCGCGCGAAGTCGCGCGCGCAACCGCTACGAGCTGTCCGCGGTTGTTCACGACCTTAAAGAGCTCGGCCGCTGCTGGGGCCAGCAGATCCAGCGCCGACGAGTCGCCATGCCGCAGGCGTCGCTCAAGCTCCGGATCGACCTGGATGCCGGGCAGCGCGGGAACGACCTCCGCCAAGGCGATCAACCGGAATCCGGCGGGTTCCTTCGTTTCCATCGCGGCAAGTAACCGATCGAGCGGCAGAGCGTCTTCGATCGAAAATCCACCGCTTCGGGTTCGGCGCAGCTGCTCGAGGTGCGCAGCCGATCCAAGCGCATTTCCGATATCGCGAGCGAGCGCACGCACGTAAGTTCCCGCCGAGCAGGCCAGCGTGAACCGCAGCGCATCGAGGGACGCGAGTTCGAGTCGAAGAGAGCTGATCTCGATTTCGCGTGGCTGCGGCGGCTCCACATCGATACCCTTGCGGGCGAGCCGGTAGAGTGGCACGCCCGCCCGCTTTATCGCCGAAAACACCGGGGGAGTCTGCGAAATTCTGCCGGTGAATTCGCGCTCGAGCGCCGCAAGGCGGTCCGTGGTCAGGGACGGCAACGGCGCGGTTCGCACGACGGAACCATCGCGATCGAGAGTGTCGGTCTCGGAGCCGAGCCTGATGGTTCCCTCGTAACGTTTTTCGCCGCCCTCCATGAATGGCGCGAGCTTGGTCGCCTCACCGATCAGGATGGGAAGCACACCGGTAGCGAAAGGGTCGAGAGTCCCGAGGTGTCCCACGCGCGCGGGTTTTACCAGCCGCTTTACCCGGCGGACGACCTCGGCCGAGGTAACCCCGGCGGGCTTGTCTATGATGATCACTCCGTTCATCGCGGAACCATCCAAGATAGCCCACGAACCGCGTCGATATAAGGCCGGCGGGAAAGGAAGGGGGACCGGCCCGATCAGGTAAGGCCGGTCCCCCGGGTCTCGGGTTGGGTCGAGAACGCCTAAAGCCGTCCGGCGCCGGTCGAGAGTTGAGCGTTCAGGCGCCGGAGGCACTAAGCCAGAGCCAAGGAACTAAACGATCGTTCAAGCAAACCGACCGTTTAGCAGATAGATGCGACCCAGCGCAAGGGAACGTCGACGCAGGTATCCATCCCGGCCGCATAGGAATGCGGGCCGATCTCTCCGCACACGGAGAGGGCGGGAAAGACGGCCGCTTCGCCCTTCGATCTTTGCCGGCTACGGTTTTTCGCGGGCGTCGCGAAGGAGTTCGCCGATGCGGGCGGCGCGCTCGGGGCCGGGGTCGAACTCGAAGTCCAGTTCGGGGGTATAGCGCAGCCCGAGAGCGCGGCCGATTTCGCGACGGATGAAGCCGCCGGCGCTGCGGAACCCCGCGATTGCGGCCTCCGCCTTCGCGCGCCCCTCGATATGGGAGAAAAACACGCGGCCGCGACGCAGATCATCGCCCATCGTCACTCCGGTCAGCGTGATACCGCGCAGGCGCGGGTCCTTCAGATCCTTGATCAGCATCGCCGAGAGCTCGCGCAACACCAGTTCCGCGACTCGTTCCGATCGTCGTCCTTCACTCACCGAAATATATTCGGCGCCAACGCGGCGCCATCCCCGAATCAGTAGTTGATGATCTCGAGCTGCTCTTCGCCCAGCGGCGCGAGCCCGAGCGCCTCGATGAAGTTGACCACTTCGCGCAAGGCGCTATCGACGAATGGGCGATCGCTGCCGACCTGGCAAATTCCCAACTCGGCGCGCTGCCACATGTCATGTCCGTCGGACTCCGCGATGGAGACATTGAACTTGTTGCGTACGCGGTCCTTGATCGCGCGCAGGACCTGGCGCTTGCCCTTGAGCGAATGATTTTCGGGCAGGAAGAGTGTAAGGCGTAACACGCCGACGACCATTGCCCACCTCCCCTCCGACCCGCGCGTAAATCAATGCGGGTCCGTGCGACTGCTTCAGGGCTGAAGCTGCTTCTCCGCCGCGGCCTGGCCGCGCGCCGATTCCGGCTTGGGCGTCTCGAGCTTCCGGAGCACCGCTTCCATCTCGAATGCCTCGATCACATCGCCGGGCTTCACGTCGTTGTAATTTTCCAGCCCGACGCCGCATTCGAAATTGGTCAGGACCTCACGCACGTCGTCCTTGAAGCGCTTGAGCGACCCGACCTTGCCTTCCCACACGACTCGTCCATCGCGCACCAGGCGAACGCGCGCGTTGCGGTTGATCTTTCCGTCCACCACCATCGAGCCCGCGACGGTACCGCCGGGCACGTTGAAAACCTTGCGCACCTCGACCCGGCCGAGCTGCTTCTCGCGATAGGTGGGCGCGAGCAATCCTTCCATCGCCTCGCGCATGTCGTTGATCGCTTCGTAGATAACGGTGTACGAGCGAATTTCGACGCCTTCTTTTTCGGCGAGCTGCGCAGCCTTCGGTTCGGGCCGGATGTTGAAACCGATAATGATAGCTCCGGAAGCCGACGCGAGAGTAACGTCGGTCTCGGAGATAGCACCGGCGGAGGTGTGGATGACTTCCAGCTTTACTTCGTTGGTCGAGAGGCGCGTGAGTGCATCGGCCAGAGCCTCGACCGAACCCTGCACGTCAGCCTTAAGGATGACCTTCAACTCCTTCACTTCGCCGGCCGCCAGGCGTTGGCTCAGGTCTTCGAGCGAGATCCTGCTGGTCTTGGCCAGCTCGCCCTCGCGCTGCTTCGACCTGCGATACTCGGCGACCTGGCGCGCCTTGGATTCTTCCGCGACACCGACGAATGCGGTGCCGGGCTCCGGCACGCTCGACAATCCGAAGATTTCAACCGGCGTCGAAGGGCCGGCCTCGGAAAGCCGCTCACCGCGATGATCCAGCATCGCGCGAACGCGACCAAAGCTGACGCCGCATACGAAAGGGTCACCCTGGTGGAGAGTGCCTTCCTGCACGAGCACCGTCGCCACTGGACCGCGGCCCCGATCGAGCTGCGATTCGACGACAGTTCCCCGCGCGGGCCGATTCGGATTGGCCTTGAGTTCCATCACGTCGGCCTGCAGCAGGATCATTTCGAGCAACGCCTCGATCCCTTCACCCGTGCGGGCAGACACCGGCACGGTAGGGGTATCGCCGCCGTAGTCCTCGGGAATGAGACCTTGCTCGGTAAGTCGCTGCTTGACGCGGTCGATGTTGGCTTCCGGCAGATCGATCTTGTTGAGCGCGACGATGATCGGCACCTTGGCCGCGCGGGAATGATTGATCGCCTCGATGGTCTGCGGCATCACGCCTTCGCTCGCCGCGACCACCAGGATCACGATGTCGGTGACCTTGGCGCCGCGCGCGCGCATCGCGGTAAATGCCTCGTGACCGGGAGTATCGACGAAGGTGATGAGGCGGTCGTGGACCGTCACCTGGTATGCGCCGATATGCTGCGTAATACCTCCCGATTCCTTGGCAGTTACGTTGGTGTGCCGAATCGCATCAAGCAGCGAAGTCTTGCCGTGGTCGACGTGGCCCATCACCGTCACGACCGGAGGCCGCGGGAGCGCCTCGCCCGGAGTTTCCTCGGTAGTCTCTTCGATCGCCTGTTCGGCATCGAAGGCGACATTTTCAACGCTATAACCGAATTCGCCGGCCAGGAGCGTCGCGGTATCGACGTCGAGGACCTGGTTGAGCGTGGCCATCTGGCCGAGCTCCATCAGCTTCTTGATGAGGTCGCCGGCCTTGACGCCCATGTTGCGGCCCAAGTCGCCGACGGTAACGCCCTCGGTAATCCGCACGATGCGCTTGGAGGCGCGCGGCGTGGTGATCTCGGTCTTCTTCTGTTCCTTGCCGGGAAGAGCTCGACGCTTCTTGGGCACCCGCAGCCCGCGCATCTCGCGTTCGGCGGTGAAATCTACCGTGCCCTTCTTGACAACTTTCTTCTTGAGACCGCGAGCGCCCGGTTTCCCGGTGCCTCCCGGAGGCGGGGGTTGATCGGGCGGAGGCGTTGACGGTGCGCCACCGAAGCGACTACCCGGAGCGCCGGGGCGTGGTCCGGGGCCCGGACGTCCGATTGGACCCGAGGGACGCGCCGGCATCGCGGGCTTGGCCCGCAGATCGATTCTGCCGAGAACCTTGGGGCCGCGTTGGCCGTCATCCAACGACGGAGCCGTCGATGCGGACTTGGTCAGATTGATCGTGCCGCCGGGTGCGGGCCGTGGCGCGCCGTTGCGAACCTCGCCGCTCGGAGCGGGAGAGACCGGCCGACGCACCTCGCGTTCGACCGAGGGTCGCATGGCGGGTCGCACCGGTTCCGCGCGGGGCGGCGCAGCCGCTTCCGGTGCGGAAGGTTCCGAGGGTGCGGAAGCCTGAATTTCCGGCTGCTGGATACCGGCGGCGAGAGGTTCCGTCTCTACGGCGGCGATTGGAGCCGCGGTTACCGGTTGGGGTTCAAATGCCGGAGTTTCGATCGCGGGTGCGATCGGTTCCTCGAGGAAGGGAGCCACGAAAGGTTCTTCAGCGGGCTTCTCGACCTCGAAGTGAAATGGCTCTTCCGGCGTCGCACCGGGTGCGGGCTCGGTATGCCGCCGGCGCATCACGGTGGCGTTCAGGCGCTTTTCGACTATTTTTCCGGCGCTGGTCTCGACGACCGTCTCGCGGCGCAGAACCGCCGCGCGATGCGCCTGCTCGTCGAGATCGGCCTTGATACGATCGCTCTCTTCCTGGCTTAGCAGGCTGGAGTCGGAGTGAGCATGGCCAAGCCTGAGGCGAGCGCAGCTCTGTAGAACGTCGTCGACTGCAACGCCCCATTCATTGGCAAGTGTTTTGATTCGCTTCCGCGCCGCCATCTGACCCATACTATTCGAGCGCCGGTTTTCTATCCAGTCGCTCCCTGATTGCTTCTACTATCGCCCGTCTGCGGTCCCGGTCGATCTTCATTCGCAACGATTTGAATTCCCGCGCCTTCGATTTTATGAACCGCTCCAGGCATTCGTCCTTCCGGTGAAGATAACCGCCGCGCCCGGTTCTGGTTCCCTCGAAATCCGGCCCCAGGTTTACCCCATCCACCGCGATTCGGACCATCGCTCCCTTGCGATCCTGCTTCATACATCCGAGGCAGGTCCGAACCGGCGCGGCGCTGGAGCCTGGAGTCGTCAAATTCCCTTTCAGGACTTCTGTTCCGCCTCCGCGGCCGGTGGCTCTTCGTTTGATACCGCGGCAGCTTCGACGGCAGCCTCGGCGGCTTCCGCGGCGCGGGCTTTCTCGGCTTCTGCCTCAGCGGCGGCGCGCGCCTGCTCCTTCTCGCGCTTCTCGGCGACGTGAGTACGCGCGGCCGCGATTATCTGCCGTGCACGATCGGCGCTGATGCCTTCCACATCGAAGTTTTCTTCATCGGCCTCCGCCAGTTGTTCAGCCGAGCGGAATCCCCATTGGAACAGCAATTCCGCGTTGATATCGCCGATACCCGGAATCGCGTTGAGCGATGCGCGTGCGGCACGGGCCTCTTCTTCGGCCTCGGCTTCGCTGCGCACATCGAGCTTCCATCCGGTCAGGCGATGCGCGAGGCGCACGTTCTGGCCGCGCTTGCCGATCGCGAGCGAGAGCTGATCGTCGGGCACGATGACTTCCATCCCGTGCTCGTCTTCGTCGATTACGACCTTGGATACCTTGGCCGGTGCGAGCGCGCGGCAGACCAGCTCGGCCTGGTCGTCGGTCCACGGCACGATATCGATTTTCTCGCCGCGCAATTCCTGGACCACGGCCTGCACGCGCGTGCCCTTCATACCGACGCAAGCGCCGACGGGATCGACATCGGAGTCCTTGGAATAGACGGCGACCTTGGCGCGTCCACCCGGTTCGCGGGCGCACTGGCGAATCTCGACAATCCCCTCGTACATCTCGGGGACTTCCTGCGTGAACAGCCCGATCAGGAAATCGTTGGAGGTTCGCGACAGCACGATGGACAGGCCTTTCTCCGAAAGGTCCACATCGAGGATGAGCGCGCGGATGCGATCGCTCTGGCGATAGCGTTCGTGCGGAATCTGTTCTTTTTCCGGCAGGATCGCCTCGGTGCGGCCGAGGTTGACGATCATGTTCTTGCGCTCGAAGCGCTGCACGATGCCGGAGACGATCTCGCCCTTGCGATCCTTGAACTCGTTGTAAATCTGCTTCCGCTCGGCATCGCGGATGTGCTGGATGAGGTTCTGCTTCGCGGCCTGGGCGGCGATACGGCCCATCGTGGCGGTGTCGAGCTTGATGAGAATCTCATCGCCAACCTGCGCTTCCGGATCGTACTTCGAGTGTGCTTCCTCAAGCGTCGCTTCGGCTGACGGATTGGTCACATTTTCGACGACCGTCTTGATCTCGAAGAGTTCGATCTCACCGAGCTCGGTGTTGAAGCGCGACTCGATGTTCCGCTCGGCGCCGAAGGTGCGGCGCGCGGCCGAGTGCATCATCTCTTCGACCGCGTTGATGACGATGGTC
>DATJWT010000136.1:0-2699 GCA_035500975.1 Binataceae bacterium (SeqCode) | reverse complement strand
CTCCGGCGCGAAAGCCGGCGCGGCGGGGTTCATGCGCGCGATGGCCAAGGCGCTCGGACGCTTCTCGATCACCGCGAACTGCGTGGCGCTCGGCGCGACGCGCACGCCCGCGATCGCCGCGGCGACCTCGAACGAGGAGTTCGCCAAGCGCATGCTTAGGTCGTACACGATTCGCCGCTTCGGCGAGCCCGAGGACGCCGCCAACATGATCCTGTTCCTGTCCAGCGACGCCTCAAGCTGGATGACCGGGCAAACCGTACCCGTAAACGGCGGCTACTCCTTCGCTATGTAGAGAGGAAAACACCATGAACTACGAAACAATCATCCTCGAGCGCAAAGAAGGCATCGGCTATCTCACGCTCAACCGTCCCGAACGCGCCAACACCATCAGCCTTCAGCTCATGATCGATGTGGTCAACGCGATGGAAGAGGTCGACAAGGACCCCGAGTATCGCGTGGTCATTCTCACCGGCGCCGGCGGCAAGCATTTCTGCGGCGGCGCGGATCTGCGCGACTTTGCCGAACGCGCGCGCCAGCGCGGCCAGAGCGGCGGCCAGCCGGGAGCGGGCGCAGGCGACTTCGTCTCGCCCCGCCGCGATCTGTTCACCGCGCTCGAAGAATCCCGCGTACCCGTGATCGCTGCGATCAACGGCGCCGCGATGGGCGGAGGATGCGAAATCGCCCTGGCCTGCGATATCCGGCTGATCGCGGACAATGCCACTATCGGGTTGCCCGAAATTCGTTTCGGCGCTCTCCCCGCCGGCGGCGGCACGCAGCGCTTGCCGCGCCTGGTCGGTTCGGGGATCGCCAAGGAAATGATCTTCAGCGGCCTCCCGTGGACTCCCGATCAGGCTTACCGCGTCGGCCTGGTGAATCGCATCGTGCCGGCCGCCGATCTGATCGCGTCATGCGAGGAAATCGCCAGGGTCTACATCGAGCGCGCGGCCTACGCTCTGAAGACCGCCAAGGCCCTGATCAACAAGGGCATGGACATGACCCTGAAAGACGGCCTCGCGCTCGAGCGCAAAATGATCGCCGAGATGGCCACCCCGGAAGAACGCCGCAAAGCCCAGGATGCCGCCGCAGCCACCCAAAAAACCTACGCCCGCATCTTCAGCAAAACCTGACTGGAAAACTTGCTGAAGTTCTTCTCGCGAAGGGAGAAGGCGGCGCGCTGGCGAGCCGTCCCGGGGAACAACCCGACGAAGGGATCCTCCGTGCGCGCCGCGCGCCGGTTGAGGGGCGGTGGGATTTTTGCTGCCGGGACCAGACCGCTTTTGGGAAGTTGCCATCCTGCGCGCAGACAAGATACTCAAAACTGATAAGGACATGCAGATTTTGCTCCAAGGAGAACCATCGTGAGCTGGGATTTTGAAACCGAACCGGAATACCAAAAGGAGCTCGATTGGGTCGCACAGTTCGTGCGCGAGGAAGTCGAGCCGCTCGACTACGTCCTCGGCCATCCCTATGACGTGCGCGATCCCAAGCGTAATGCGCTCGTGCGCCCCCTCCAGGCCGAAGTAAAAAAGCGCAAATTGTGGGCATGCCATCTCGGTCCCGAGCTCGGCGGCCAGGGCTATGGCCAGGTCAAGCTCGCGCTCATGAATGAAATCCTCGGCGGCTCGCGCTTCGCGCCGATTGTCTTCGGATGCCAGGCGCCCGATTCCGGCAACGCCGAAATTCTCGCGCACTACGGAACCCCCGATCAGAAGAAGCGCTTTCTCCAGCCGCTCCTCAACAACGAAATCGTGTCCGCATTCTCGATGACCGAGCCCCAGGGCGGCGCCGATCCCAAGGTCTTCACCACCAAGGCCGAGCTCAAGGGCGACCAATGGGTTATCAACGGGATGAAATGGTTTTCATCCAACGCGCATCTCGCATCGTTCCTGATCGTGATGGCGGTGACCGACCCCGATGCTTCCCCGTACAAACGCATGTCGATGTTCGTCGTGCCGACCGATACTCCCGGCGTGAACATCCTGCGCAACCTCGGCGTCGGCATGCATGAAGGCGAGGGCAGCCACGCATTTATTCGCTATGAAGACGTCCACGTGCCCAAGGACCACATGCTCGGCGGCCGCGGCGAGGCATTCGCAGTCGCGCAGACCCGTCTCGGCGGCGGCAGGATCCATCACGCGATGCGCACCATCGGGCAGGTCCGCCGCGCTTTCGACATGATGTGCGAGCGCGTGCTGTCGCGCACCACCCAGGGCACGCTGCTGGCCGACAAGCAGATGGTGCAGGAAAAGATCGCCGACTCGTGGATGGAGATCGAGCAGTTTCGCCTGCTGGTATTGCGCACCGCGTGGAAGATCGATCGCTACAAGGATTACCTGAAGGTCCGCAAGGATATCGCCGCCGTGAAGGCCCTGATGCCCAAGGTCTTCCACGACGTCGCGGCGCGCGCGCTGCATCTCCACGGTTCGCTCGGCGCGACCCAGGAGATGCCCTTCGTCGAACAGGTCATCCAGAGCTTCCACATGGGTCTGGCCGACGGCCCCACCGAGGTTCACAAGGTCACCGTGGCGCGCCAGGTGCTGCGCGAGTACAAGGGCACCACCGACCTGTTCCCGAGCCAGCACATCCCCAGGCTGCGTGAAGCCGCGATCAAGAAGTACGCCGGCAAAATCGAGCGCGAGGTGTCGATGCAATCATGACCGCACCAATTCAATACGACTTTTCCGGCAAGGTGGTGTGCA
>DATJWT010000135.1:0-7438 GCA_035500975.1 Binataceae bacterium (SeqCode) | reverse complement strand
TCCGCGATGATGAAAAGGGTGTTGCGCGAGTCGCCTTCCGGGACATCGGTGGGAGGCACCTCGTAGACCGCGTCCTCGGTCAGCATCTCGAGCCACTCCTCGAGACGCCATTCGTCAAGCAGCGCCGCCTCCTTATATAGGAGGTCTTCGACCTCTTGCCGGGTGGGAAGCTCGACGGCCTTCATGCCGCCCGCCTTGCGCGCCGAATCTGCGGTTCCGTCATCAACTGGTTCCATCGCCGCCAGAACGCGCGCATCTGCAGCTCATCGGTGATCGACGGATGCTCCCGTTTCATGCCGCGCGAAATGTCCGACCATTCGACTTCGCGATTCCTGAATCCGCGCTGGCAGGTCTCGAGCATCTCGACGTCATCCGGCGTCGCAAAGCCGCCCGGCCCCAGGAAGGTGAGAAAGTTGTCGAGGCGCAGGGCGGAATCCTCCGCGCTCTCGTCGATCGGCGCGAGCGCCCACGCGTTCACTTCCATGTAGTCCGGGGAAACCGGGTAGAAGGTGCGAATCGTAACCGCCATGATGTCGTTGATCACCAGGTTCGGGAAAATCCCCAGGTTGCGGCTGGTCTCGCAGATTCGAAACGCTCGCTCCTTGCCGAAGCGGTTCTCGAACTTGCGGCGAATCTCCTCGAAGTGCGCCTTGCGATGCTCTCCGAACGGCGGCACCCAATGCGCGATCGGCCTCCCCCACGCACTCTGGTACTCCACCACCGCGTGCCCGTTGCCGAGATCGACCGGCTTCTGATGCGGCGGCGACGACATGTCGCGATTCTTCATGTCCACACCGATGTCGGTCAGAAACGTGAAATACCGCTGATGCGTCGGGAGGCCGTGATAGCCGTCGTAGCTGTTCTCCACCAACAGCTTCCAGTTGGCGCGCGCGCTGTAAGATTGCTGCCCGGCGACCACTTTCATTCCGACTTCTGACTGGTCGGCGACCAGGTCCAGGTATTCGCGCGCCCCGGCCAGGTAGTCATACAGACTCCCGCCCGCGGGGTCGAAACACGCGAAGACGAACCCCCGGTAGCAATCCACCTGCGCGGGCGACCTGAGCGCCATCTCGTCGCGTGAAAACGCGTCGCTGTAAGACTCTTCGCCCGGCACGCCGACGAGCTGGCCGCGCGAGTTGAACGTCCACGCGTGATAGGGGCACTGAAACGTCCTCGCGTTGCCCGCCTTCTGCCGGCACACCATCGCACCGCGATGCGTACAGGTGTTCAGCATCACGCGCACCACGTTGTCGTCGCCCCGCGCCAGGATCATCGGCCTGCCCACCACGGTGCGCGATCGGAAATCGCCGGCGTGCGGAACTTCCGACTCGTGGCCGACGTAGATCCAGCACTTCTCGAAGATGCGGCGGTGCTCCTGGTCCATGCACGCGGGATCGGTGAAAACGCGTCGATTGACGCGAAACAGCCCCGCCTCGCGATCGTCGATGATGTAGTTCTCGTGCGGCTTGTCCATGACGAATCTCCTCGTGCGGCCTCGTCAGACTTCCTTGCGCGTTGGGTCCCACGCCCAGTATTGCCCTATCGCCCCGGCGTCGACCCGAAGATCGATTCCGGTGATCATCCCGGCATCGTCCGATGCCAGGAAAATTGCTGCCCGCGCATAATCGCTCGGGCTCGGCAGCTTTTGCATCGCGACCCGCGATCGAAACGGCATAAACGCCTCCTGCACCCGGGTCGCATCCGGCGTCTTGCGACCCCATCGTGTGGCCCGGGCGAGCGACTCGCCCGGATCGGTCGCCGTCGGCGTCAGGCTGTTCACCCGGATACCGTGCGACACCAGTTCCATCGCGGCCGAGCGCGTAAAGTTCAAAAGCCCGCTCTTGCCGGTGCAGTATGCGATGTTGCGCGGCTCACCCTGGTGGCCCGCCGTCGAAATGATATTGATGATGCTGCCGCGGCGTCCCTGCTCGACCATCAGCTTCGCGACGTGCTTGGTGAAGAGGAATGCTCCCCCCTGGATCACGTTGAGCTGCTTCTGCCATTCGTCGAACGGCATGTCGAGCACGCCCTTGCGATTAAAAAATGCCGCGTTGTTAACCAGCACGTCGATTCCGCCGAACGCCTCGCGCGCGGTCGCTACCGCGCTCATCACCTGCTGCTCGTCGGTCACATCGCAGGTCACCGCGATTGCATGCCCGCCGTTGCCCCGGATCGACTGCGCGCAATCTCGACCGTTGTCCTCGCGCGAATCGACGCACACCAGCGCCGCGCCTTCGGCGGCCAACCCTTCGGCGATTCCTCCCCCGATATTGGGGCTGGTGCCGGTTACTATCGCGACTTTGCCGTCGAGTTTCATAGGCGCTCACGCAACCAGGAAGCACTTCGAGGAATTGAAAATCCAGGTGTCGATAAACTCGGTCTCTCGCGGTTTGCGCTTCAGCTCCGAAAGCGCTCCCGCAAGGCACATCCAGTTCAGCAACTCCTGCTGACCGCTGTCTTCTACCGCCGCGGCCGAGTAGCCGCGCCATTCGTCGTAGCGCCCGTTCCGCAGCGCATCGTACATCTTTCGATCGGCAGCAGTGTCGGGATAGAGAAAATGATTCTTCGCAGTCAGGAAGGCGTGCGACCATCCCGATGACGCCAGCAGGGCGACTCGCCACGGACTGGCCTTGAGAACTCGCGCCGTCGCCGCCCCGAGATCGAACAGGCGCGCTGGCGTCGGCGCGGGAGGATCGAGGTCTGCCTCTGACGGTGGATTCTCGAACGCTGGCAAGCCGCCCCGCTGCGCGATCACGCGCCGCCCATAGCAGTTAACCGCGAATGGAACGATCGAGTACGGAAACCCGGTGCGATCGTAGTCGAGATAAAAGATCGCGTTGGCGAACGCGTGGCCCAGCGGATGATGCAGCGGCTTGTACGAGTAGGCCGCGTCGAAGCCGGCATCGATCAGGCGGCTCGCCAGGTACTTGGCCGCGGCCTTGTGGCCCTTGATGCGGAATTTCTTGTCCGGCGGCTCATTCCAGATATTTTTCGGCGGCGGCCCGAATTCGAAGTAGTCGAATGCGTTGATGCAGTACGGTGGGACGATCTCCTCGCGAAAATTCTCGTACTGGTCGTCGCCCCATATCACCACGAAGTCGGGCTTGAATTCGTCCAATGCCCCGCGCACCTTGCGCAGCCATACCAGGTGCTTCTCGCGATGCCGCTTCGCGGCCGCGGTGCCCTCGTCGCTGCCCCATTCCTCGCGCATCGCCGCGGGCCATCCCGCGGGTTTGCGATACTGCTCCGGCAGATGCGGGTTCTGCAGCATGCGCTTCAGAATCCAGTCCATCGATTCGTCGGCGCCCGCCAACGGGGGATAGTGCGTAATCCCGAGCGCGATAATCTCGCCCATATGCGTTGCGCTCCTGCGCGGTTAAAACTTACTGGCGATACAGGATCTTCTGCTCGTATAAATCCGCAATTCGCTTGCTGGAATAGCCGAGAATTCTCTCCAACACCTCGGCGTTGTCCCCGCCCAATGACGGCACATAGTTTCGCGCTTTTGCGTCCGTATTGCGAAAGCGAACGGGAGGATTGGGAACCTTGAGCGCCCCCGCTCCATCCTCGATGACCTCGTAGCTCCCGCGATGCTCCAGGTGCGGCTGCTGGAGCGTCTCCCGAATCGTGCTGTAACGCGAGCACGGCACGTTGCCCCTGGTCAGGATCGCTTCGCATTCCGCGGCGGTCCTGGTTGAGGCCCACTCGTCGAGCAGTTCGGCGATTTCCTGCAAATGCCCCGCGCGCCCCTTGCCCGTCCCGAAACGAGGATCGCTCACCAGCTCCGGACGGCCAATCGCCCGCCACAGCGCCTCGAAGTTGTTCGGTTTCACCGCCGCGATCATGATGAAACCGTCCTTCGCACGTGTCGGGCGAAACCCCTTGGTCTGTTTGCCTTGCGGAAACTGCGCCTCCTGGAACTCATAGGTCAGCATCCCGAGCAAACCATCCAGCATCGACAGGTCGATATAATCGCCCCTGCCCGTCTTCTCGCGCGCCAGCAGCGCCGATTGGATCGCCCCAAACGCGTGCGTCCCACCGACGATATCGCCAATCATGATCCCGGCGTTGAGCGGACGTTCGAGCCCATTCTGGTACGAGAGATTTACCAGATCGAAACCGCTCGCCGCGTGCAGCATCGGAGCGTAGGCGCTGCGCGTGGCCCACGGCCCCGTCTGCCCGAAACCGGAGATCGAGCAATACACCAGGCGAGGATTAGTCGATGCGAGCGCGTCGTAGTCGAGCCCCAGTCGCTTCATCACGCCCGGCCGGAAATTTTCGACCACTACGTCGCTCCGGTCAGCAAGCTCCCTAATCAGCTTTGGCGCCTGCGGTTGACGGAAATCGATCGCAAGACTCTTCTTCCCGCAGTTGAGGCTCGCGAAGTACGCGCTCTTGCCATCGCGCAGCGGAGGTTGAACCCGGATGAAATCGCCCTCGGGCGGCTCGATCTTGATAACCTCCGCGCCCAGGTCCGCCAGCATCCGGGTGCAGTACGGCCCCGACACGATCGTCGTGAAATCGAGAACCCGCACCCCCGCGAGGACTTGGTTGCTCATCGTTTCGCTCGCGAAAGCTTCACCGGTCGCGCGCCCGCTTCCGCGTTGGCAAATGCCATTTCGAACAACCGGCGAATTTCCTTCTTGATCGCATCGAGGTCGATCGATCCGCCGTCGAGCAGCCATTGCATCGAGGTGCCGCGCACGATCGACAGCACCACGCTCGCCAGCGACGGCACGTCTACTTCGGCCGGAATCTCGCCAAGCTCGATCGCCGCTTGAACCGTCTTCATCAGCAGGTCGCGAAAAGCGCGATCGGCCTGCACGAACGTTTGATGAATCTCGGGAACCAGCACGATCGATTCGCCGAACAATTCGTAGTACGCGCGCCCCAGCGTGCCGCTGCCCGCCACCGTGTCGAGGTAGGTCTCGATCAACACCACCAGGCCATCCAGGCCGGTTCTCTCTTTTAGGGCGGGCTGCAGCCGGTCGATCGCGAAGTAGTTCTGGAATTCCCGCGCCAGCAGCTTGATCAGATCGCCCTTCGATCCGAACCGCTGGCTCACCAGCCCGTGACTGTAGCCGGCCTTCTGCGCGATCTGCGCAATCGAAGTGGCGCTGTAACCCTGCTCCGCGATCAGCTCGGTGGCGGCCTCGAGCAGATGCTTGGATGATCGCTCGCTGCGCGCTTTGCGCAGATCGGATTTTTCCGCAGTCGCCATCTCAGAGACTCAACATCTCCGCGATACGCTCGCGATGGAAATCCGCATCGCCCCAAAACAGCTCCCCGTGTTTCTGCCGCCGGAAATACAGCTGGATGATGTACTCCTTCGTGAAGCCAATCGCACCGTGAATCTGCTGCCCATGCGCGACCACTCGCCTGCTCGCATCGCTGCACCACGCCTTGGCCATCGCGACCTTGAGATTGGCGGAAGGGTCCCGGTCGGCAATCGCGGCCGCGGCGCGATAGGTGATGAACCGCATCCCGTCGACGTCCGTTACCATGTCGGCCGCCTTGTGCTGGATAGCCTGGAACGCGCCGATCGGACGCCCGAACGCCACGCGGTTCTTCGCGTAATCAACCGTGATCTCCAAATCCCTGCCTACCAGCCCGACCTGGTACGCGCACTCGAGCACCGTCGCCCGATTCGAAAAGTTGTGCAAGTCGGAAATTTCGATGACCTCATCCTTTGCGATGCTGACATTGTCGAGCACGACTTCGCCGAGCTTCTCTCCCGTCATCGTGGTGAGGGTCGTGACTCGAACGCCCTTTGCCGTGCGCGGCACTGCGGCCGCGACGAAGCCCCGGTCGCTGCGCGCCAGTACCCAGATCACGTCCGCCACGTTTGCGTTCGGTACAAAGAGCTTCGCGCCGTTGAGCACGATGCCGTTGCTGGTGCGCCGCGCCTGCAGCGCGATGTCGTCGGCACTCCATCTGCCCGTGCTTTCCGCGAACGCATAGGTGTGGATCCGCGACCCGTCGGCAATCCCGGGGAGATATTTCTTCTGCTGCGATGCGGATCCGGAACTCACCAGGAGCCCCGCCGCAACCTGGTTTGGAATGAACGGCCCAGGCAAAAGCGCGCGCCCCGCTTCTTCCACCACGATGCACAAATCGTAGAAGGTCAGACCCGACCCGCCGAATTCCGCGGGAATCATCAGGCCGTGCCATCCGAGCTCGGCGAGCTTGCGCCACAGCTCCGGGCTGTAGCCGTTCGCATCGGCTTCCATCGCGCGCACGTGCGCCTCGGGGCATTCCTTCTCGAGTAATTCGCGCGCCGAATTTTTCAGCAGTTCCTGTTCTTCGTTCAGCCCGACGTCCATCTTCGACCCCTGATCTTAGCCGCGCTGCAGGCCGAGCCCGCGAGTCGCGATAATATTGCGCTGGATTTCCGAGGTTCCCACCTGCAGCGTCAGCGTGCTGGCGTAGAGGTATTGCTGCGCGATCATCCCGTCGAGCGGCGCGCGCCCCTCGCCCCGCCACAGCAAGCCGTGCGTCTCGATCATCTTCATCCCGGTCGAGGCGATCCGCTGCGCGAGTTCGGTGTGATACAGCTTCAGCACCGACGCCTGGTGAACGGGCGGTCTGCCCTTGAATTGCAGCTCGGCGACTCCCTGCGACAGCCCGCGCAGGACCTCCACTTCGATCGCGCGATTCACCAGCTCTGCTTTTGCGGCTTTTGAGAGCGGCGGCAGCGTTTCCGAGCGCGCGAGCTTGAACAGCGATTCGAGCGTCTTCTCGATCGATGCGACCTGCGACACCGCCGAACGCTCCGTGTCCAGCAGGCTCATCAGGTAGTAAAACCCGCGGTTCTCTTCCCCGATAAGATCGGTCGCCGGAACGCGCACGTCCTCGAAGAAAACTTCGTTGAACTCGTGATTGGTCAGGTTGTTGATGAGCCGAACCGTCACGCCCGGCGCCTTCATGTTCACGCGCAGCATGCTGATTCCCTTATGCCGCGGCGCCTCGGCGTCCGTCCGCGCCATCAGCAAGCCCCAGTTCGCGCGGTTCGCGTACGTCGTCCAGATCTTCTGCCCGTTGACGACGTATTCGTCGCCGTCCTTCACCGCGCGGCATTTCAGACCCGCCAAATCCGACCCCGCTGCGGGTTCGCTGAACAGCTCGCACCATTCGTCCTCCCCCGAAAGAATCGGCGGGAGCATCCGCTCCTTCTGCTCTTCTCTCCCGTGCGAGATGATCGTCGGGCCAATCATTCCGAGCCCCATGTCGAAAAAGCGCGGCGCGTTATGCTTGATGAATTCGTCGATTAGGATGAACTGATGCGCCGGGCCGAGACCGCCGCCGCCGAACTTCTGTGGCCATGCGGGCGCGAGCCATCCTTTCTTGCGCAGCGATTCGCGCCACTGCGACTTCGCGCTCTTCAGCGCTGGATCGGCATGATCCGATCCACCGGGCTCTTCCTCGAAGGCGCTGCGAA
>DATJWT010000134.1:0-4471 GCA_035500975.1 Binataceae bacterium (SeqCode) | reverse complement strand
GCCGAATCTCACGAACCGAAAATGCCGGCAAATCCAGGCTTCGTTCCGACGCCGATCTCGTTTCTCCAAAAATGTTATCAAATGTTAGCTTTTCCACAGGCTGCGACCGCGAATCCTCAACGATCCTCGCGGTTTCTTCCGAAACCCCTCGTACAAAATATCGCCCGAACTGGCCTCGACCTTCGCATTACCTTCAATCCATCTAGGTGTCTTCGTGCCTTTGTGGTTAAAGACCCCCTTCGCGAATCCCGCCGAACATCTGCGCAACCCGCGGATTTCTCTAACCTCTTCTACCCTGACTGGTCAGGGCGCACCGGGATGAGTAAATTTAGCTAAGGCAATCATGGATTGGTTCAGCAAACGCGACGATGGGCACACGCATCGCGCTACCCGCGGTGATCGGCGCCCCCATGTCAGCGAAATCTCACCCGAGCTGCTCGTCGGCGAATATCTCGCGCCCGAAGATATCGAATGGCTCAAGGACACCTGGAATGTCGCCGCCGTGCATAACCTCCAGGACGATGAAGACCTGCGCCACAACGGCATCGATCTTGGCGCGCTTCGCGCCGAATACAACGCCCGCGGCATCGGGTTCCATCGCACCCCCATTCAGGATGGCAGCGCCGATGCGATGGCGGAGCGGCTCGAAGTCGCGATTCGCGATCTGCGCCGACTCGTCGATGCGCACGGCCGCGTCTATCTCCATTGCAACGCCGGCATGAACCGCGCCCCTACCCTCGCGATTGCGTTCCTGCGCGCGCATCGCCGGATGTCCCTCGATGAGGCGCTCGCGATGGTCAAGGCGCGCCGCGCCTGCGGACCCTTTATGACCGTGCTCGAAGAGTACTTCGGGCCGCGCGATTTCAAGCCGGATCAATGAGATGAGCGCAGCGGCGGGAACCTTGTCCGGGCCGGTACCGAGGCGACGTCTTCTAACCGTCTTCGCCTGGGGAGTTCATCTCTATACCGCGCTCGGCGCCGCCGCCGGCCTGCTCGCAATCTGGTACGCAGCCGAAGGCGACTACCGCGCCTCGTTTCTCCTGATGGGCGCCGCGACGTTCATCGACTCCAGCGACGGTCCGCTCGCCCGATGGATCAACGTCAAGCAGCGCGTCCCCTCATTCGACGGATCGTTGCTCGACAATATCGTCGACTATCTGACCTACACGGTCGCTCCCGTCTTCCTGATGCTCGAGGCCGGCATCATTCCGACCACCCATTGGGGCCTGCTACTCGCCTGCTTCGTGATGCTCGCCAGCGTGTACGGCTTCTGCCAGACCAACGCGAAGACCGCGGACCATTATTTTCTCGGCTTCCCCAATTACTGGAACCTGGTCGCGCTTTATCTCTTCTGTCTCGATGCGCCCGAAATCTTCAATTGGTCGATACTCGCATTGCTGGCCGTGATGGTTTTCATCCCGATTCGCTACATCTATCCCAACCGCACCGTTCCCCTGCGCTCGCTCACGCTGACGCTCGGGATAATCTGGGCCATAGTCACGACCGTAATGCTGTTTCAATTGCCCGAGGTCAGCCGAATTCTGCTCGTCCTCTCGCTCAGTTTCATCGTCTATTACTTCCTCGCCTCGTTCTTCCTCCATGCTCGCGCCCTCCGGACTGAGGCGCGCAAAGCGGCGGCCATCAAATGAGCATCGGCGATGGGTCAATCGCTGCCCCGGAACCGTGGCTTGAGATAGTCGAGGGCGATTCCCCCCTTCTGCTGATCGCGCCGCACGGCGGCCACGCCGGTGCCGCAGCACGCGCCACGCTGCATCCCAAGGTCAACGACCTCCACACCGCCGAGATCACGCGCGACCTCGCAGCCCGGCTCAATGCCACCGCGCTCATCAATTCGGCGATGGACCGCAACCTGATCGATTGCAACCGTATCCCGCAGGTCGCCGAGCGCGCGCCCTGGATGCTGGAGCTAATCGCCGATCACCTCGCGCGCATCGTCGATCGCTGCGGCCGCGCGACCGTGATGCTCATCCACGGATGGAACATCATCGAGCCACGCATAGATTTCGGCCTGGGCGTGCGCCGGCACGGCGAGGAACTCCGCCCGGTCGGCTCCGCCCACGTCTCGGCGAGCGATGAATTCATCCAGGGCCCCCTGTCCTCGCTCGCCGACAAGCTGCGCGGCGTTGGAATCACGCCCACTTACGGGATGCGTTATCCGGCAGGCGGCGTGCACAACCTGGTGCAGGCTTTCACCGAACGCCACCGCGAGAGCGAGATTTCATCGCTGGGAAAAATCTCCGCGATCGCATCGGAGGGCATCGTCGATACCGTCCAGTTCGAACTCTCGGTCTCGGTCCGATTGCCCGGTCCGCTGCGCGATCTATGCATCGATGCGATAAGCGAGACGTTTTCTCCCGAGCCTCGGAACACCGCGGCGATCGACACCGGTATCTCGGTCGTGCGCACTCCGCGCCCGGCCGCACGCCCTGCCCCGATAGCTGCGCCGACCCGCGTCGGGATCGAGTTTTACGATCCTGCCGCGCGCGTGGGCGCGATGGCGAGCTTTGACCTCGGTACGCCCGGTTTCGGAGCGCGCATCATGATGATCGTCGGCGAGCGCCGCGTCATTCTATGCACCTGCGAAGGTAGTACCAGGCGTGAGCCGGGACGGCTCTCACTCGGACCACTGTCGCTTGGGGTCGTCGGTGAAAAGCTGGTTCTCGCATACGCCGGGCCGGCGGTCGTGGTGCCGGACGGATCGACCTACTTGAGCATCGAGCGAGCACTGGCCACCGGAATTCTCGATCCGGATGCCCGCCTGCGGCTCGAAGTGCCGCTCGCGTCATCCGATTTCGATCCCTCCGTTCTGTTCGCCGAGAAGCCGCAGGATTCCGCCGTACGCAATGCGACGCCCCTGTTCGCCACCGCCCGCGGAGAGGCCACGCTCGAGGGACGCGACTATTCGCTCAAGGCCAGCTCCCGCACGGGTGTCTCATTCACCGGCCTGGGATCGCAGCGCTTCAGCGAACGGCGGATGCTCTGGGCGCTCTTTGACGGTGATACGGCAACGCCGCAGGCGCTCGAGCTGCGCGATATCGACAGCGATGACGGCGTCGATCTTCGCACGGCGCGCCTCCTCAAGCGCGGCCAGTGGCTTTCGCTCAGCCTCGACGATCTCGTGATCGAGACCTCTGCGCCCGAGTCGTTGCCGGGTCGAGTCGATGCCGTGGCAAGCAGCGCATCGGGCGGATCGGTGCGACTGTCCGGCCAGCCGGTCGCGTTCGTCCCCCTCTCACGTCCCGGCCCCAATGGCAGTCGCATCTACACCTCGCTCGGCTTTGGAATATTCCAGGCCGGCACGCATTCAGCATGCGGGATGTTCGAGTACTCGCGCCGCGTCGTTGCATCGTCGGGCAGCGATCAAGACAACGACACCGACGACTAACTTCGACGTGTTTGGCTTTCGACCCAAGTTGCCCGTAACCGAAGAGCAACGGCTTTGGATCGACGAGGGCTTTTCTCGATTGGAGAAGGTCCTCGGCCGCGCTCGGATGACTGAGGCTGAGGTCGTGCTTCCGAACGACGAGTTCTTCCCCGACCCCTACGACATGTCCACTGACTCGGCACAGAGGCTCTTCAATCGGATCTGCACTTTGATGCGGGTCGATCCCTCATCGATTGTCTTGGATCTCTTCCCGGACGTGGCTGATGAGCTGCGCGAAGTTGTTCCGGTCTGGAGTAGTCGAGGCCAGGCCAAGGGATGCGCTGCCGGCATTTACTACCTCCCGGACGAACTGGCCGCAGACAAACGCGCGGAGATCGCGCTCCAACAGTCGCTGCTCAAAGAACCCGCGAAGCTTATCGCGACTATCGCACATGAGGTCGGCCACGCGATTCTGCTCGGCGGCAAATTGATCGCCACCGATACGTCGGACCACGAACCCTTGACCGACCTGTTGACCGTTTTCGTCGGGCTGGGGATCTTTGGCGCAAACTCCAGCGCACATTTCCGCCAGTTCACAGAGCCAGGACGGCAGGGCTGGTCAATGTCGCGTCTCGGCTACCTGGGTCAGGAAATGTTTGGCTATGCGCTCGCGAAGTTTGCCATCGAACGCGGCGAGCCGAGACCCGAGTGGGCGCGATTTCTCTCGACCAATGTCAGGGTCTATTTCAAACGATCCACTGACTGGCTGATGCGCCGGGCGAGCTAGGCTGGACGATCGGCCGCGGCCAGTCGCTCGATGGTGGCGGCGATCTCGATCAAGGACTTTGCCAGCGGCGTCTCCGCGAAATCCTGGACGAACAGTTTGCCGCGGTCCGATGCTTCCGCGAGCCGCGGATCGAAGGGCAGCCGTCCGATAATCGGCAACTCCAGGTCGCTCGCCGCTCCCGCGAGGCTGCCCTCCGGCATCAGCGGACGCACCGACCGGCACCCATCGCAGTTGAATCCGGCCATGTTCTCGATAAGCCCCAGCACCGCCGCGTCAATTCGCCTTGCCACGCGCACCGC
>DATJWT010000133.1:0-21975 GCA_035500975.1 Binataceae bacterium (SeqCode) | reverse complement strand
ATTTCGGCGGCAAGATGAATGGCCCGGTAACCGCGCATCCGAAGTTCGATCCCGCCAACGGCGATCTGCTGTTCTTCGGCTACCAGCCGTTTCCACCGTATGTCACGTGGCATCGCGCCGATCGCAGCGGCCGGTTGCTCGAATCGCGTCCGATCGACACCGGCCTCGCGGTGATGATGCACGACTTCGTTACGACCGATAACTACGCGATCTTCTTCGTGTGCCCCTCGGTGTTCCGGATGGAGAACATGGCTGCCGGAAAGCCGCTTCTGAATTGGGAGCCCCATCACGGCACGAAGATCGGCGCGATGGACCGGCGCACGGGCGACGTAAAGTGGTTCAATGCCGAAGCGTTTTTCATCTTCCACTTCCTGAACGCATACGAAGAGAACGGCGCGCTGGTCGTCGACGGATGCCGCATGAACTCGCTCGACATGACCGGCAACAGTTTCGGCAATCCCCCGATGCCGTGGCGCTGGACGCTGAAGCTGGGCGACGGCTCGGTGAAGAGCGAGCAGATGGAAGAATACAGCGCCGAGTTCCCGCGCCTCGATGAGCGGCTGGCCGGCAAGAAGAATCGCTTTGGCTACATGGCGGCGCGGCGTGATTCGAAGACCGGACTCGACGAGACCGGATTCAACTGCGTCGTGAAGCGCGATCTTCAGACCGGCAAGACCGAGTTCCAGGATTTTGGTGGCCGCAAGATGCCGGGCGAGCCCGTCTTCGTTCCGCGCGGCACGAAGTCGGGCGAAGACGACGGATGGGTCCTGTCGGTGTGGTACGACCCGACCGTGAATTCCAGCGAGCTTCTTATCCAGGATGCGAGCAACTTCTCTGGTCAGCCCGTCGCGCGGGTCAAAGCGCCGCATCGGGTACCCTTCGGCTTCCACGGCAACTGGGTCCCGGCCTAAGGAACGAGCTTGAAGAAGGCTGGCCGAAATCCGGTCGCGAAGCGGCGCGGCGCCACGTCAGCGAAAGACTCTGCTTTGACCGGCGCGGCGGCGCCGGTCAAAGCATCGCTCGAGCTTGCGCTGCTCGGGTTGATCGCTGCGACTCCGCGAATCTCCGGCTACGACATCGTGAGGATCTTCAACCTCTCGATGCGCCATTTCTGGCATGCGCACCAGGGGCAGATTTATCCGACCCTTGGGCGCATGGAACGCGACGGATGGATAGCGAGCCGCGAGGTTATCCAGCGCGGCCGTCCCAACAAGCGTCTGTTCTCGATCGCGCCGGCCGGGCGCGAGGCGTTGGAGCGGTGGCTAAGCAGTCCGTTCGAGGACTTGAAACTCAAGCACGCGCCGTTGCTGAAGACGCTCTACCTTGGGCATCTGGGTGCTGACGCTGCACTGGAGAAGTTTGCCGAGCAACGCGCTGGCTGCGTGGCCTATCTTGAGGAGCTGCGCGAAATCGAGCGCGGATTTTTCAAAGAGGGCGGCTACCGCGACGAGCATCGGATGTTCGCGTACTTCACGCTGCGCTACGGAATCGGCTGGATGGAGGAGAGCATTCGATGGTGCGATTGGGCGATGGCCGAGATCGAGAGTCACCGGGAGCTTTTTTCCGCCCCGACTGCATCAGGCAGCAATCAGCAAAGGGCTGCCCCCCGGTAGCAAACGTGGCGCGAGGCGAAGCTTCCTAACCTCTCCGCACCGGGAGGCAAGAACGGCCCGCGCAGCGAGAGCGTCGCTTTACGCTGTTGCCTCGTCTAGATTAGCTGCGTGCCTGAGCCGCAGTCATTGGAACCCGTTCGCCGGACGAGCGCCTCGCGCCGGTTCCTGGTCGAGCTGATCAAACCGTCTCACTACGACGACGACGGTTACGTCATCCAGTGGTGGCGCGGATGGATTCCCTCGAACTCCCTGTCCTGCCTCTACGGCCTCGCGATCGATTGCAAGGCGCGCCGTGTGCTCGGCGACGATGTCGAGATCGACGTCACTGCCTACGACGAAACCAACCAGGTAATTCCGCTCCGCAAGATCATCCGGCGGTTCCGCAGCAACGGAATGTGCGGCCTCGTCTGCCTGGTCGGCGTACAGAGCAACCAGTTCCCACGCGCGATGGATATAGCGAGGGTGCTGCGCCGTGCCGGAATCCAGGTGGTGATGGGGGGATTCCACGTGAGCGGCACGCTCGCGATGCTGCCGGAGACCCCGCCGGAGCTGAAGGAAGCGATGGACCTCGGCATCACGCTTTTCGCCGGCGAGGCGGAAGGGCGGCTCGATGAGGTCTTCAAGGCCGCTTACGCAAAAAGGCTTGAGCCGCTCTACAACTTCATGAACGAGCTACCCGCGCTGAACGATCGGCCGACGCCGTACCTGCCCGCGCGCATGATTCGCCATAATCTCGGCAATATCAGCGCATTCGACGGCGGGCGCGGATGCCCCTTCAGCTGCAGCTTCTGCACGATTATCAATGTGCAGGGGCGCAAGTCACGCTATCGCAGCGCCGATGACGTCGAGCGGCTCATTCGTGCCAATCACGGCTCGGGCGTCACGACCTACTTCATCACCGACGACAACTTTGCGCGTAACCGCAACTGGGAGGCGATCCTCGATCGCATTATCGAGCTGCGCGAGAAGCAGCGACTAAAAATCCATCTGACCATCCAGGTCGACACCCTGTGCCACAAGATTCCGCGGTTCGTTCAGAAAGCCGCGCGCGCGGGCACCAAGCGCGTCTTCATCGGCCTGGAGAACATCAATCCCGACAGCCTCAAGGGCGCGTCGAAGGGGCAGAATCGCATCACCGAGTACCGCGCGATGCTCCAGGCGTGGCGCAACGCCGGTGTGCTGACCTACGCCGGCTATATACTGGGCTTTCCCAACGACAGTGCGGAATCGATCGCGCGCGACATCGCGATTATCCAGCGCGAGCTGCCGATCGATATGCTGGAATTCTTTATGCTGACGCCGCTGCCCGGCTCGAAAGATCATCTCGACCTCTACAAGCAGGGCGCGAACCTCGATTCGGATCTGAATCGCTACGACCTGGAGCATGTGACGACAGACCATCCGCGGATGGGGCGCGACGAATGGCAAGCGACCTACGATCGCGCGTGGCACTTGTATTACTCACCGGAACACAACGAGACGATGATCAAGCGCGCGATCGGGAGCGGCATCAATCCCGCGCGGCTGACCTCGATGATCTTTACCTTTTACGCGAGCCATGCGTTCGAGAAGGTGCATCCGCTGCAGAGCGGTGTGTTTCGTCGCAAGCTGCGCACGAGCCGACGATCCGACCTGCCGCTGGAAGGACGATTGTCCTTCTACGCGCGGCGGACGCGCGAGGTCTTTCAGACCTACGTTCCGGCGCTGCGCTTTCTTTGGCAACTCACTCGCCTGCGCCATCGATTGCTCAAAGATCCCGCGACGCGGAACTATCGCGATCTGGCGATCACGCCGCTGGACAACGAGTTGAACGAGACGCTCGGGCTCTACGAGGCGACCGAAGGCGCGCGACGGGTCGCGAACCAGGCGCGGTTGCGCACCGCTGCCGCGCGATCCTGATCCGACGCATCGCGCCGCTCGTGCAAACCTGCACCGTCTCTGCTATGTGCCGTCTGGGCACTGCGCAGACCTCTAGTCTGCCGCGAGGGGACGCGATGAGCAGGGCGCTCGACGACATACGCGTTATTGAATACGCCGAGATGGTGTCGGGACCTTTCTGCGGAAAGATGTTTTCCGACATGGGCGCCGAGGTCATCAAGATCGAGGCCCCGCGCACGGGCGATCCCGCCCGGATGCATCCTCCTTTCCCCGGCGACGTGCCGCATCCCGAAAAGAGCGGGATGTTTCTTTATCTCAACACCGGCAAGAAGAGCCTGACCCTCGATCCTGCAACGCCGGACGGCGGCGAAATATTCAGGAAGCTCGTCGCCGGGGCAGATTTTCTGATCGAAAACCATCAGCCCGGCTTTCTCGACGGCATTGGGTTCTCGTACGAAGCGCTCCACGCGCTGAATCCGCGCCTCATCGTCGTATCGATTACTCCGTTCGGACAGACAGGACCGTATCGCGACTGGAAGGGCTCGGACCTTATCGAATGGGCGATGAGCCTGACCGGCTACAACACTCCGACGCTGGTCGACGACGGCGAAAAAGAGAATCCCTTGCGCGCCCCTGGCCACGCGGCAGATGCGATGGGCGGTGCGAACGCAGCGGCGGCGGCGATGATGGCACTGTTTCAGCGCGAGATGACCGGAGAGGGGCAGTGGATCGATGCGCCGTGCTGGCAGGCGACGGTAAACACTTCCAAGATCGAGATGGCTGCCTACAGCTACAAAGGCCTCCCGTTCAGCCGGATGCGCGGAAAGACGCTCGTCGGGCTGGAGCCGCTGCCGTGCCGTGACGGCTACGTCTATACGTTGTGGGCGGCGGACTCACACTACCAGGCGCTGAAGAAGCTGCTCGGCAATCCTGATGGGCTCGACACCGAGTTGTTCGACACGCTCCTGGGCCGCCAGCAGAACGACGATGTGGTCCGCTCGGTAATCCGTGCAGAACTGCTGAAGCACGACATGGAATACCTGGTGCGCGAAGGACAGAAGCTGGGACTCACCATCGGTCCCGTGTACAAGGTGTCGCAGGCGGCTACGCATCCGCATCACCGAGCCCGCGAAACATTTGTCGAGATCGATCATCCCGTGGCAGGGCGGTTTCTGTTTCCGCGCCGGATGGTCGCGATGACGCTCACGCCGCCAATCCCCACTCGCGCGCCCCTGCTCGGCGAACACAATGCCGAGATCCTCGCGAGCCTGGGGATTTCCAACCAGGAGCAGCGGGGCTTTCAGGCTGCGGGGGCGATCTGATGAAGCCGCGTCTTCCACTGGAAGGAATCCGGGTCGCCGACTTCAGTTGGATCATCAACGGTCCGCAGATCGCGCAGTGGCTCGCGACCATGGGTGCGGAAGTCATCAAGATCGAATCGCAGGTCTACATCGATATCGGTCGCGTCAATCCCGCGGGCATGGCGGCCGGTGAGCCGGGGCCCAATCGCAACGGCTTCTACCACATGCTCAACTACGGCAAGAAAGCCATCAATCTTAACCTGGCCACCGCGCGCGGATACGAACTCGCTTGCGACCTGATCAGGAAAAGCGATCTGGTTATCGAATGCTTCCCGCGCGGGACCTCAGAGCGCCTGAATCTGACCTACGACAAGATCAAGGCGGTCAAACCGGACATTGTGATGATCTCGGTCTCCCTCCTCGGCAAAACCGGCACCGAACCATCGGGATGGGTCGGATGGGGCCCGATGGCGTGTTCGTTCGTGGGGATGTTCGATGCGCAGGGATATCCGGGCGGTCCTCCGCGGCAGACCGGAGGGACGTGGCCCGACTATGCGATCGCATCCGCGGTGGTATTTCACGCCCTCGCCGCGTTGCGCCATCGCAACCGCACCGGCGAAGGGCAGTGGATCGATGCGAGCATGGGCGAGACCGTCATCGGGCAGATGAACGAATGGTTCATGGACTACTTCATGAACCATCGCGACCGTGGGCGATGGGAAAATCGCGATGCCTTCATGGCGCCGCACAACACCTACAAGTGCAGCGGCGATGATAAGTGGATCGCGATCGCGGTGGGCAGTGATGCCGAGTGGCAGGCGCTGTGCGAGGTCGCATCCCATCCGGAGTGGGCGCGCGATCCGCGCTTCGCCGGTAAGGAATCGCGCCTGCATCATGCGGCAGAGATCGATGCGCTGTTGCGCGAATGGACGCGCGACCACGACCATCTACAACTCGCCGCGATCTTGCAGAAGGCCGGAGTTCCCGCCGGCCCGGTGCTGGATGGCGTCGAGATCCACGAAGACCCGCATCTGTGGGAATGGGGCTACTGGATGAAGATGAACCATCACGAGGTGGGAGAGCGCCAGATTCCCCGGATGCCGGTCCGGATGAGCGGTGTGCCGGAGCCGAACTACTCGCTGCCACCCGACATTGGCCAGCACAATCGCGAAGTGTTCGGCGGAGTGCTGGGACTGCGTGATGCGGAGATTCAAATGCTCATGGAGCAGAAGGTGATCTTTTGAGCACTGGCATACTCGACGGCAAGGTGACGCTGGTTACCGGTGCGGGCGGCGGGATTGGCCGCGCTACCGCGGTCGTCCTGGGACAGGCCGGCGCCAAAGTGCTCGTGTCCGATATCTCCACTCGGCGCGGCGAAGAAACAACCGCGATGGTTCGTGCGGCAGGCGCGGATGCGGAATTCAAGAAGGCCGACGTCTCGCGGGCTGCCGACGTCGAGGCGCTGATCGCTGCGGCCGTCGCAAAGTGGGGTCGCCTGGATTGCGCACACAACAACGCGGGCATTTCCGGGACCGTGGTCAATGTCGCGGACGATACGGAAGAAAACTGGGACAAGACCCTCGCCGTGGACCTGAAGGGCGTATGGCTCTGCATGAAGTACGAGATCAAGCAGATGCTCAAGCAGGGCGGCGGGTCGATCGTAAATACCTCCTCCACCGCCGGACTGCTGGGCGCCGTGCGAATGGGTGCCTATGCGGCGGCCAAGCACGGAGTGGTCGGACTCACGCGAACCGCCGCGCTCGAATACGCAAAATCGAATATCCGGGTCAATGCGATTTGCCCCGGAGTGATCGGCACGCCGGTCATCATGGGGTGGTTCGAAAGCAACGAGCGGCTGAAGAAAACCATGCTCGCGTCGGAGCCGATCGGCCGCGTAGGCCAGCCGGAAGAGATCGGCAACGCGGTCGTATGGCTCTTTTCGGATCGGTCGTCCTTTGTCACCGGCGCCGCGATTCCCGTCGACGGCGGACTAAGCGCGCAGTAGATCGAGCGGCGTAGTTCGCTATCTTAGGCGCTCTATGCCGACCTTTATTCCGGGCGTAGAGCTCAACGAGATGTTCTACCGCGAGGCGGTGGCGCCGATTCTCGCCTCGGCCTTCCCCGGGCTTCACTACTCGGCGGCGCTGATCGGGTACGGATCGGATGTGCTCGGGTTCGATTCTGAACGATCGACGGACCACGAATGGGGTCCGCGCCTGCTCATTTTTTTGGGCGAGGACGATCACAGGCTGCAGGCCGCCTCGATCAGTGACGTGCTATCGGCCCGGTTGCCGACGGAGTTTCGCGGCTATTCGACCAACTTCAGCGAGCCCGATGAAAACCGCGTCCGTACCATGGAAAGAGGCGAGCCCGGCCGCGTGCGGCATCATGTATATTTCCACACGGTTCCCGAATTCGTCGGTCGGTACCTGGGTATCGATCCAAAACAGGCCTTCTCGAACATCGACTGGTTGCTGATGGATCAGAACGCTCTGCTCGAGATTACCGGCGGCAAGGTCTATCACGACGGACTCGGCGATCTGACTCCGCTTCGCGAGCGGCTTGCCTGGTATCCGCATGAAGTCTGGCTCTACATGCTCGCGTCGCAGTGGATTCGGCTTGCGCAGGAAGAACCGTTTGCCAGCCGATGCGGGGAAGGCGGTGACGAGATCGGCTCTCGGATTGTGACGGCCCGGTTGGTACGCGACTTGATGAAGCTGTGCTTCCTGATGGAGCGGCGCTACGCGCCATACAGCAAATGGCTTGGCACGGCATTTTCGCGGCTCAAGTGCGCGGCAGAGATTGGTCCGATCCTGCATGATGCTCTCGCAGCCGATTCATGGCAGGCCCGCGAGCGTCATCTTTGCGCGGCCTGTCAGGTCGCCGCGCGCACGCATAACGAAATGGGCATCTTCAAACGTCTCGATGTCGACACGATGTCATTTCACGATCGTCCTTACCGTATTCTTGGCGCCGGGCGCTTTGCCAAAGCGGTGAGCGACGAAATTCGCGACGGGCAGTTGCGGGGGATCTATAAGAAGGTGGGGCCGGTTGGCTCGATAAACCAGTTCGGGGACAGTACCAATCTCCTGATGCGTGCCGATTTGAGGACCCGGCTTGGAAAGCTGTACGAAGCTGCCTCGTAGCCGTTTGTGGCCTGGCGCGCTGAAAAGTCGATTGGTTCACTAGGCATGGATTTGCGGCTCGCAGCGTCTTTCAGCTTGGGGGTCGTCCTTGCCGGGAATCTTGCCCTAGACCTTCCCAAAACCATGAGTATGTTATGCTAGAGGACTGAATTTAGACCCCGTTCTATTCGTCATTAAATCGATGACCAATGGCGTCTGTCGGGACGGCAGACCAGGGAGTCTCAGGAGGCATGCATGGCTAGGAAAATCGCCGCCATTCTGGGCGGCGTGCTTTTAGGACTGATTATCGCGTTTGCTCGAGCAGGCGCATTTCCGTTTTGGGGGTCAGGGGACCAGACCGCTCACGCAGACAGCAACACCCCGCAATCGGCATCATCCCCCCTGGTGGCCGCTCCACCGGCTGCCCCCAACTCGCCCGAGCCCAATGAACGCAGCGGCGTGGTGGGCTCGTTCGCACCATTGGTCAAACACGTATGGCCCACAGTCGTCAGCGTCCGCGTCGTCCAGGACATCAAGGCCTCCTCGATGGGTCCGGAAATGGGGCCCGGCGGCGGCGACGAGGGGGGCGGTGGCGATGAAGTAGGACCGGGTGGACCTCCGGGAATGGGCGGAGGCGATCCTTTCGAGCAGTTCCGCCGGTTCTTTGGCCAGGTTCCCCGCGAGCAGAAGCAGCGCGGACTCGGGTCCGGCGTGATCATCTCTTCGGACGGATACATTCTCACCAACAACCACGTGGTCGGAGCAGCCGACGAAATCAAGGTGACCTTGAGCGATGGGCGTGAGTTCACCGCCAAGGTTATCGGTAAGGACCAAAAGACCGACCTGGCTCTCATCAAGATTAACGCCAAGGATGCTCTCCCGGCCGCGACGCTGGGAGACTCGGACAAGACCGAAATCGGTGATTGGGTGGTCGCGATCGGAAATCCCTTCGACGTCGGCATGACCGTGACCGCCGGGATCGTGAGTGCCAAGGGCAAGTTCCTCGGCGGCAACTACGACGATTTCATCCAGACCGATGCATCGATCAACCCGGGTAACTCGGGAGGACCGCTGTTCAACACCGACGGCCAGGTTATCGGCATCAACACCCTGATTTACACCCGCACCGGAGCGAATAATGGAATCGGCTTTGCGATTCCAATCGACCTGGCGCGTAACGTGGTCGAACAGCTCAAGGCGCACGGACGCGTGGTTCGCGGATGGCTGGGCGTTGAGATCCAGGAAGTGACGGCGGACCTCGCCCAATCCTTCGGCCTCGACAAGCCGGAAGGCGCGCTGGTCGCGGCGGTCGACAAGACCGGCCCGGCGGCGAAGGCGGGAATCGAGCGCGGCGACATCGTCGTCAAGTTCAACGGAAGGGACGTGCACGATCAGCATGAGCTGCCGACCTACGTGGCGCAGACGCCTATCAACAAGACCGTCGACGTGGTCGTACTGCGCAACGGCAAGCCGAAGACGCTCCAGGTTACGATCGGCGAGCTCAAGGAGCAGGAAGTCGCCAGCGCCAAGAGCCAGGAGCCGGGTGGCGACTGGGGCATGAAGGTGGGCGACATTACGCCCGACCTCGAGCAGCAGTTCCATCTTTCCAGCAGCAAGGGCGTCGTGGTTCGCGGTGTGCAACCTGACAGCCCTGCGGCTGAGGCGGGCCTGCAGCCGGGCGACGTGATCCTGGAAGTCGGCTCGAACAAGGTGGCCGATGTGAAGGACTTCATCGCGAAGGCCAAGGAAGCCAAATCCGACAAGAAGCCTACGCGCCTGCTGTTACAGCGCGGCGGCGCGACCATCTACGTGGTGGTCAAACCCGCGGAAGAGGGGCAGGGCTGAGCTAGCGAAGTAAACGATCAACCGAAAGCGGCGCGGCGGAGAAATCCGTCGCGCCGCTTGCGTTTCAGGTACTTGTCCGAGGGGACCCGTCGTACGTGTAGAATGGATGCGAGGTCGAACGGACTAATGCCTGGCAGTCGTAAATGCGATGTGCTCATAGCGGGCGCCGGCCCCGCGGGCCTCGCGACGGCGCTATACCTGCTCCGCTCGCGAACTGATTTGCGCGGGCGGCTGATCGCGCTCGAAAAGTCCGCTCATCCAAGATTCAAGACCTGCGCCGGCGGACTGATCCCGAAGACGATCCTGGCCCTGGAAGAACTGGGTATCGCGCTCCAAGTTCCCTCCGTGACCGTTACGGCCAGCATGGCCCGGACGGTAGTCGGCGATGCGCTAGTGCGGCGCGATGAGCCGGTTGGAACCGTAATTCGCCGTGATGAGTTCGATGCGATGCTGGCCTGCGAAGCGCGCGCCGCCGGTCTCGAGATTGTCGAAAATTGTCGAATCGTCGAGGTTGAGCAGAATCGCGATGGTGTCCGGGTCGCTACTGAACGCGGAACGTTCGAGGCGCCGATCCTGGTCGGTGCTGATGGTTCCGGCAGCGTTGTTCGCAAACTCGTGTTCGGGCGCGGCAAGGAAGCGGTGGGGCGCGCCCTGATGACCGACCTGCCAATTGATCCCGCGCGAACCATCGAATTCTCGGAGCGGTGCTACCGGTTCGATTTTCGCTGCGTCAGCGGCGGGATTCGCGGCTATGCGTGGTCGTTCCCGTGTATCGTGGATGGCGAACCGCACCTCAATGTCGGCATCTACGATCAGCGCCCGCGTGAGTCAGGCGAGAAGGGTGGAGAGCAGTTCGCGATGGTTCGCGAGCTCGAAAGGTCGTTTCCGGATCTTCCCTTGTCGGGTTTACGCGATCGCACGTTGCGCTTTCGCGCGTTTCCGATCCGATGGTTCGACCAGCGCGATCGCTATGTGAACGGCCGGGTGATGCTGGCGGGCGATGCGGCCGGCGTGGACCCGCTGATGGGCGAGGGCATCTCGTGTGCCTTCGAGCATGGGAAACTGGCCGCCGATGCGATCGGGCGGTATCTCGAGGGCGCGCCCAACGCGCTGACTGCCTACGATCGCGCGCTGCACAGCGGTGCGATTGGATGGAAGTTGCGCAAGCTCGCGTTCGCCGCGCGCCATTTCTATGGTCCCTATCATCGCGCGTTCTTTCGTCTTTCGCGCGCGAGCCGGCGCGCGCAGGAAATCGGGCTGGATTGGTACAACGGCGCGCGGCATTTGGATGAAGCGTGGACCGCCACTTTGGTCGCGCGGTGGGCGGGTTCTGTTCTATTCGGTACGTCGGTGCGGTAGCATCGCGGCGTGAGGCGGTGAGGGCGGGGCGGTTCTTTTTCCCGCATGCGCATTCGTGGCCAAGAGGAAACGGAAACGACGGTCACCCGGCAGGCTGATCCTTATCGCGATCGCATTGTTGATCGCGGGATTCATCGTGCGCCGGACCATGCTCCCGCAATTCCTGCACTACCTGGCTTATCGTCCGCCCGGGCATCCGTCGCCACCGCTCAGCGAGTCTCCAGTTCCCGAAGAAACCCGGTCGCTGCCCGTCGCCGCGCAACCATCTGCCGTGAGACCTTCCGCCGCGCCCCTCGCTACCCCGATGGCGCGCAGGAGCGCCGCGCCTCCCACCGAACATCTGACGCAGAGCGACCAGCAGCAGCTCGAGGATATCCTGAAGCGCAAGAGCCATTGAGATTCCGATGCCGCATGTGCAAGTAGCTGACGACCTGGGCTTTCGCGTCGAGTTGGAGGGCCCTCCCGCATCGATCGTGTCCCTGGTGCCCAGTTGGACCGAGACCCTGTTCGCGCTGGGCCTCGGCGATCGCGTCGTGGGCATCACGAAATTTTGCGTCGAACCTGCCGGTCGCGTCGAATCGATCAGGAAGATAGGCGGGACCAAGAATCCCGATCTTCGGGCTATCGCGGAATTGTCGCCGGATTTGATTATTGCCAACGCCGAAGAGAACCGCCGCGGGGACGTCGAGAAGATGCGCGCGCTGGGAGTTCCCGTGCTGACCACTTACCCGCGCACCGTCCCGGCCGCGGTGGAGTCGCTGCTAAAGATCGGTCGATGCGCCGGATGCGAGCCGGAGGCCGATGCGCTCGCGCGCGAAATCACGCGGTCCGTGAGTGAAGTCGAGGCCGAGGTTGGTGTGTGGTCAAAACTGCGCCTGCGCGCATTCTGCCCTATCTGGAAAAAACCCTGGATGGCATTCAACGCCGACACCTACGCGCACGATGTGCTGCGCATGATGGGATTCAACAACGTGTACGCCTCGATGGGCGAGCGCTACCCGGTGACGAGCCTGGAGGAGGCGCTCGACTTGCGGCCCGACGTGGTGCTGCTGCCCGACGAGCCGTACGAATTCAGCGATCGCGACGTCGACGAATTGCGCAAAACCCTGCCCCCGGGACTGGCTCGCCGCGTGTTGATCATCAGCGGCAGGGACCTTCATTGGTACGGTGTGCACATGGTGGACGGACTCAAGTCGCTGGCGAAGCGATTGGCCAGGGTAAGAGCGGCGGTACTGTAGGTCTTCCGGCGGGCGCGTGATTTGCGCGTCCGCGCCAAACCCACTAAACCAGTTCTAGCGCGTCTTCAGGACGCCCCCAGTTTCGACCCAGGGAGAGAGACTACGCGATGCCCGCACAGCCCCCGTTGACCGGAATCAAAGTGCTGGACCTTACCAAGCTTGCGCCCGGTCCGTTTTGCACGATGATCCTCGGCGACCTCGGCGCGGACATCGTCAAGGTCGAGGAACCCGGGCCTCCGACCGGGCGCAGGGCTGAGCAAGCCGGCAAAGCTGCCCAGGGCCCCGGCGCGGGCTTCAGTGGGTCGCCGTTCAACGCGCTCAACCGCAACAAGCGATCGATCGGCCTCGACTTGAAGAGCGGACCCGGCAAGGAAGTATTTCGACGCCTGGTGCAGCGCGCCGACGTTCTGGTGCAGGAGTATCGCCCCGGTGTCGCGGAGCGACTCGGAATCGGTTACGAGCAACTCGCCTTTCGCAATGAGCGGCTCATTTACTGCGCCGTGACCGGCTACGGCCAGGATGGTCCGTACCGCAACCTGGTGGGACACGATCTCAACTACATCGCGACCGCCGGTGTTCTTTCCATCCTCGGACGATCCGGGCAGCTGCCGACGATCCCGCACAACCTGATCGCGGACTACGCCGGCGGCGGTATGCATGCAGCGATCGGAATCATGGCGGCGCTGATCGCGCGCAATCAGACCGGGCGCGGCCAGTTCGTGGACATCTCGATGATGGACGGTTCGATGGCGCTGATGGCGCAATCGTTTGCGAGTTACTTCGCCAACCATCGCCTGCCGGTCCGTGGCGAGACGCCGCTCGATGGCGCCATTCCCAACTACAACGTCTACGAAACCAGCGACGGCAAAATCATCACGATCGGCGCGATCGAGCCGTGGTTCTTCGCCAACCTGTGCCGCGCGCTCGGGCGCGAAGACTTCATCGAGCACGAATACAATTCCGCCAGGCGCGCCGAAATTCGCGAGTTCTTCACCGCGAAGTTCCGCACCAAAACCCGCGACGAATGGTTCGAGATACTCAGCAAGACCGACATCTGCGTGGGCAAGATGAACACCCTCGACGAGGTCGCTGACGATCCGCAGGTGCAGGCGCGCAAGATGATCGTCGAGCTGGACGGCCCCGACGGGATGAAGGTCCAGCAGGTGGGGATTTCGGTGAAGTTGTCCGACACGCCCGGCTCGATTCGATCGCTGGCGCCGACGCTCGGGCAGCATACCGACGAGATCATGCATTCGCTCAGCTATTCCGACGAGCAGATCGCAAAGTGGCGCGCTGAGGGCTCGATTAAGTAGGAGAGATTGACGCAGGCTGATTGCCTGCGTTCCTTTTCCAACCGCCTCCCCTGATTGCCCGATACTGCAGGCACCATCTATCATTGCGGCATGCCTACCGATGCGATGTTCATCCGCGGTCCGAACGAGCCTTTGGCGATCGAGCGGGCTGAAGGCCCCTGGCTGTACACGCGTGACGGCCGCAAGATCCTTGATGCCGGCGCGGGTGCGGTCGTCGTCAACATCGGGCAGGGACGCGAAGAGATCGCCGAAATTGCACGCAACACTATCGCGACCCTCGACTACGTCTTGCCGGTCTGGACTTCCCCACCGCGCGAGCGCCTGGTCGAACGCCTGGCCAGGTGGACGCCAGAAGGGATCAACCGTTTCTTCTTCACCAGCGGCGGTTCGGAGGCGAACGAGGCCGCTATGAAGTTCGCGATTCTCTACCACAAGATTCGCGGCAAGAGTTCCAAGAAGAAAATTATCGGGCGGCAGTTCTCCTACCACGGCAACACCATCGCGGCGCTCTCGGTCGCGGGCACCGGTCGGCGCGCCGACTACGAGCACATGCTCATCGACTGGCCCAAGATTCCCCCCTCGTACTGCTATCGATGTCCATGGGGAAAGACCTATCCGGGCTGCGATATCGATTGCGCGACCGCGCTCGAGCAAAAGATCCTCGAGCACGGCGCCGATTCGATCGCGGCGTTCATTGCAGAGCCGATGATGGGATCGTCGGCTGCCGCCAATCCGCCCGTCAAGGAATATTGGCCAAAGCTTCGCGAGATCTGCTCGAAGTACGATGTGCTCCTGATCGCGGACGAAGTGATGACGGGATTTGGCCGTACGGGCCGCCGTTTCGCCGTCGATCATTGGAACGTGGTTCCCGACATTCTCGTGGGCGGGAAGGGCCTGACCGGCGGCTACATGCCGATGGGCGTGTGCGCGGTGCGAGGCGACCTGGTCGAAGAAGTCGAGCGCGCCAGGGCTGACTTCATGTTCTACACCTACAGCTCGCATCCGGTTTCGTGCGCGGTCGCCGACGGTGTGCTCGCGATCATGGAGCGCGAGCATCTCGTCGAGCGGTCGGCGCAGATGGGCGTGCGGCTCGGCGCGCAACTGCGCGAGGAGCTGTCGGGCCATCCGATGGTTGGTGACATCCGCGGCTCGGGGCTCTTCTGGGGTGTCGAGTTGGTGCACGACAAGGCCAACCGTGTCCCGTTCGCGCCCGAGAAGAAGGTCACCAACCGCGTTCTCGGAGCCGCGGTGCGGCGCGGATTGTTCTTTTATCCTTCAAGCGGAATGGCGGGGAATGGCCGCGGCGACGGGATGATCTTCAGTCCGCCGTTCGTGGTCGGCGATTCCGAAATCGAATTCATGGTCCGTACCGCGCGCGATGCCCTCGAAGAGATTCGTCCGAACCTGTAAGACCATGCGGACTCGCCCCGCGGCAACGTCTGCCCGCACTGGAGGGACTGGCAACTAATGGCCGATAGCATCATCGGGCCCACGTCACACTATTTCTATTCGCAGCGCCTGAAGCTCCACTACGTGGACTGGGGAAATCCCGGCCGTCCGCTGCTGGTGCTGGTGCACGGCGGCCGCGACCATTGCCGCAACTGGGATTGGGTCGCCCTGGCGCTGCGCGATCACTTTCACATCATCGCGCCGGACCTGCGCGGACACGGCGATTCCGACTGGGCCGTCGGCGGTAATTACTCGATGATCGACTACGTGCTGGACCTCACCCAGCTCATGCGCGCGGTCTCGACCGAGCCCGCCACCCTCATCGGTCACTCGCTTGGCGGCAGCATCGTGTTGCAGTACACGGGTGTGTATCCCGATGCGGTGAAGAAGGTGGTGTCGATCGAAGGCATGGGGCCGCCCCCGGGGATGATCAAGGAAACGCCCGCGTACGAGCGGATGGGCGCGTGGATCGGGCAGATGCAGGACCTCGCGCGCCGTACGGTGCGTGAGTATGCGACGATCGATGAGGCGCTCGCGCGCATGCGCGAGGCGAATCCGCATCTGAGCAAGGACCAGGCGCAGCATCTCACGGTGTGGGGCGTTCGCCGCAACGAGAACGGAACCTATTCCTGGAAGTTCGATAACTACGTGCACGCGACTTCGCCGTACATGTTCAACACCCGCGATGCGCGCGACATCTGGGGACGCATTACCTGCCGCACGCTGCTGATTCGCGGCTCGGAATCGTGGGTGGGCGATTGGGTAAAGGACGGACGCTTTTCGGCGTTTCGCAACGCGGAGACTGATACGATTCAGAAGGCCGGCCACTGGGTCCATCACGATCAGCTCCAGCCCTTTCTCAAGATCGTGCGACGTTTCCTGGAAATCCCGGCATGAAGGCGGCGAGCATAGAAGAATGAGATCGCCCGGCTTTGGCCTGCGCAACGACCAGCTCGAATACGTACAGCTCATCATGCTGTCGGTGGCGGTCGGAGTGCTGGGCGCGCTTGGGAACTTCGGCTTCCGCGCGCTGATCTCCTTTTTTACTGCGGTTTTCCAGGGCCTTGAGTGGACCGCCCTGGGAATCGAAAAGGGCGGCTACCACTGGCTGCTGATCCCGATCATCCTGATGAGCGGCGGAGTGCTGATCCTGCTGCTCGATCGGGTCTTCCCTGAAGACGTACTCGGCTACGGCTTTCCGCAATTCCTCGAGCAGATCAATCTCGGCAATCCCCGCATCAAGCGCCGCTGGATGTTCGTGAAGGCGATGGGCGCGGCGTTGTCCCTGGGATGCGGCGCATCGGTCGGTCGCGAAGGGCCAATCGCGCAGATCGGCGGTGCGATCGGATCGGCAGTAGCCCGCCTGCGCAACCTGAGCCCCGACCGCGTGAAGGTCCTGGTGGCGGCCGGCGCCGGTGCCGGCATCGCGACGACCTTCAATGCCCCCATCGGTGGCCTGATGTTCGCGCAGGAGATCGTCCTGCTGGGTCATGCCGAATTGGCCAACCTCACGCTGCTGATTATCGCGACCACCAGCGCCGTGGTGACATCGCGCGCGATTCATGGAAGCGAGAACACCTTCCTGGTGCCGCAATTCCAGCTCCGCAGCTATATCGAGATGATCACCTATGGCGTGATGGGCGTCGGGATGGGCATCCTGGGCGCGGGATTTATCCGGTTCTTTCACTTTACGGCGGGCATGTTCCGGAAGATGAACGTGCCGTCCTGGATCAAGCTGGAACTAGGGCTTGCGCTCGTCGGCGTAATCGCGACCGTGTGGCCGCAGAATCTGTCCGACGGCTATCCGGTGATCAATCGCGCGATGGCGGGGGAATTCGGGCTCGCGATGCTGGCGGGACTGACACTCGCGAAATTCGTCGGTTCCAGCATCTCGCTTGGCTGCGGGACACCCGGCGGCGTATTCGGCCCGGTGTTCTTTATCGGCACGATGGCGGGTGGAACGTTTCAGCGCCTGTTCGCGATGGCCCTGCCCGGCCTGACCGGCCCCCGCGGTTCGTATTCGTTGGTCGGCCTCGGAGCGTTCCTCGCCGCGACCACGCACGCACCGCTCACCGCGCTGTTCCTGCTCTTCGAGATGACGGGCGGGTACGAGATCGCGCTGCCGGCGATGATCGCGACGGTCACCGCGCTGGTAGTGGCGCGGGCGATCGAGAGCGAATCGATCGATACCTACCGGCTGGCGCGCGAGGGCAAAACCCTCGAGATTGGCCAGGAGCGGCTTGCGCTCTCGCAGATTCCGGTCAGCGCTGTCATGACCAAGGACGTCGCCCTGGTGAGTGAAAACACCGCCCTTGCGGACCTGCTACGGATGGCGGGCGAAACGCCGCAATCGACTCTTCCGGTGGTCAGCAGCGAAGGTGATTTGTCCGGCATCGTCGTGACGCGCCAGTTACTCGGATTGCTGGCGGGCGGCGGCGAACTGGGCCCGCTGGTAAACGCATACGATCTCGCGGAAGGGAATTGCGCGGAGATTTTACCGACTGAAAATCTCTATGCTGCCAGCCAGCTCATGGAGCACGAAGGTCTCGACGAGCTCCCGGTCGTAGAGCGCCGCTACGGAGGAAAGTTCCTCGGCCTCATCACGCGGCAGCATATTGTCCAGGCGCTGAATCGCGTAACTGCTTCCATCACCTCGCTGGCGACGCGCGACCAGCCGATTTTCTGGGCGACCGGCTACCGCGTCGTGCGCGTCGAGGTGCCCGAGTCCGCCGCAGGCAGGACCATTCGCGAGCTTGACCCGCGCGCGCGCTTCTCGGTGACACTGTTGGCGGCGCGCAGCGCCGGGGATCCGGAATCGGGGTTTACGCCGGTCACTCCGGACCAGGAGCTGCATGCGGGTGATATGGTGATCGTCGCGGGGCGTCCCGGCGACGTACGAAAATTCGAACGCGACCTGGACCAACCGGGCAATTCGTCGCGAAACGACACTCAGTCGGCGGCGTCGAGCGAGAAGACGTAAGGCTTGGCGCGACCCGCGCGAATCTCTCCGCACAACTCTTCAACCGTAGCGACCTCACGCTCCAGTTCGGTCGCGCAGGTCAGGAACCACTTGGCGCTCGCGAAATGTGCATCGCTGCCGCCAACTGCGGTAATTCCGAGTTTCAACGCGGCATCGGCCGCGCGCTGATTTTCCCCTGCGGAGTTCTGCCCATTGATCACTTCGATCGCACCCAGCGCCGACCCGTGACGAGCCAGCAACGAATCGAGCCGAACCCCGAAACCGGACTCGCGAAACGGATGCGCCGGAATCGCGACGCCGCCTTCGCCGTGAAGCACTTCGAACAGATGGTCGCTCTTGAGCATCCGGTTCGTCAGGTCGAAGCGGCGCTGTACTTCGTGGTTGATACCGAACAGCAGCAGATGTCCAAGGTCGGTGTCGGCCTCGATGCCGCGAAAGATGCGGATTCCGAATCGCTCCGACAGTTCCGCATAGCTGCGTTCGATTTCCGGATCGCTCGGGTACAGGCGATGCTCGGTGAAGCAGATCGCGCCGAGTCCGCTCCCGGAGTTGGCGGCGAATTCGAGATACTGGTCCGCCGTAACGCGCGAATCGGCTGATAGCCTGGTATGGACGTGCAGGTCTACGATCATGGATCAGGGCTCCGCCATCGTGTCGTGTATCTGCAGGTGATCGACAATCGACACGATGCCCGCGACCCGAAATGCCAGCCAGCGCACGTTCGCGCGGTCGAATTCCGATGACACCGTGCCCCAGATGATCAGCGTGTCGCCGTCGAGGCGAAAGCTGACGTTCTTGTATCCATCGGCATCGAGTTCCTGCCGGAGCGCCTGCAGCCGCGCCTCCTGCGGAACACTCGCTTGCGGTATGTCCGGAACCGATGGTTCAGTCCGCTCCATCATCGAGCGCGCAATCAAGCTGGTGAGGACAAACGCACCCGCGAAAAGACCCGCCAGCAACACGTAGTAGAATCCGGGGCTGCGCCGGCGCTCGCGATGCGGCGGACGCTGTTCGCGTCCGAAGTCGAGCGGCTCCGGGAAGTCGCCGAGCGTGACGGTCTCCGCCTCATGCGCAATGTGATCGGCTCCCAGCAGGTAGGGCAGCGGCGCGGAGCAGAACGAGCAGAAGCGCGAGTCGGCGGGTATGGAGCGGCCGCACCGAGGGCACGGAACATCGGTACTCGATACCCGGAGCGTCGGCGCGGAGGACGAAGGAATCGAACCCGGCCCGGTTGCAAGCGGGAGTCCCAACTGCGCCTTGCGTCCGCCGCCACGCCTGGGCGCCGGTGGAGGCGATGGCAAGGGGGCCGTCCCGGACTGTATCGCGAGCAAGCGGCGCTTGAACTCGGCCGCATCTGCGACCCGCAGGATCGCATCGTATTGCAAAGACTGGTCGACCAGATCGGCCAGCGCTGCAGTCACCCCCGGACAGGCCGATCGCAGCGGCGGGAAACTGAAAGGCGGCTCCGCGGCCGGATCGCGGCCGGAGAGGGCGTGATGCATCGTTGCCGCGAGTGCGTACAAATCCGATCGGAATTCTGCCTTGCCGCGATACTGCTCCGGTGGCGCATAGCCCTGCGTCCCGATCATCGTGGCATTGCTTTGCGGCTGGAACAGGCGCGCGATTCCGAAATCGATCAGCTTCACCTGCCCGTAGACGGCGATCATTACGTTCGAGGGCTTCAGGTCGCGATAGATGACCGGAGGTTCGAGGTTGTGGAGGTACTGCAGTGTATCGCAGATCTGCAGCGCTATCTGGATCACTTCCGGTTCCGGCATTTTCCCGCCCGCGTCGCGCAGTTTTTGCTCGAGCGTGATGCCGTCGATGAACTCCATCACGAGGTAGTGATGGTTCTGGTCGCTGAAGCGATCGAAGACGCGCGGGATATGCTCGTTGGAGAGCTGCGCCAGCATATCGGCTTCGCGCTGGAAGGCCGCGACCGCCTGCTTCTGCATGTCGGGGCTGGTGAAGGAATCGACCATCTCGGCCAGCGCGGAAGGGCGAGATGCCAGCCGCAGGTCCTCGGCGAGATAGACCATCTTCATCCCGCCCCCGCCGAGCGGCTTCACGACGCGGTAGCGCCCGCCGATGATGGTGTTGGCCGCGATCATCGTAGCGTTAGTACTGCTCTCCCGGCGGCATACGCCGTCGATGCCGCATGCGATCGCGCCGCATGCGCCTGAACGCATCCTCCTGGATCGCACCCTTCAAACCGGCGTTCGATGCGCATATTACGTGCAGGATAAGTCCCAGGGGGAATGCGAGCGAGTATCCAAAGATGACGCCAAAGAACCATGCAGCGCCGCGCCCGGGCCGCCCCTTGTACACGTGGCCAAGGCCGGGAACCACACTCAATAGCGCTGCGATAACCGGATTGAAACCGGGGTCGCGCGTAAAAAATTGCCCACCCGCGAGCGGTGCGCCGCAGTCCTTGCAAAACTCCGCCGCGGGAACGACCACGGGTTGGCCGCATCGCCAGCAGTAACGGGCTTTTTCGAATTCCGGTTCAGGCACGGAAGGTAAATGGCGCCTGTCCCAGTCTTATCACATCGCCGTCCGCGATCGCTCTCTGAGTGATGCGCTCGTCGCGGACCCAGGTTCCGTTCTGGCTCTGGAGATCGCGCACTTCGTATGAGCCATTGACGGCCTCGATGCTCGCATGGTGCCGCGATACGGACGAGTGATTGACCACGATGTCGTTGTCGAGCGCGCGACCCAATTTCGTCGAGCCGCCCACGCGCAGTGCAAAGCGCTCCCCGGCGCCGTCGACCAGGCACGGGCCGGCTCCCGCCGGAGCAGAAGTGGAGGAGGTGACAACCACCGCGCCCGGCGCTGCCTGCACGCGCGCGAGCGACGGACCGGCGCCTCGCAGATGAAACCCGAGCTGGTAGCCGCCGATCCTGATCTGGTCGCCATCATGGAGTGGCGCGGTCTCGATTCGCTGTCCGTTGACGAACGTGCCTTCCTGCACTGCGAGGTTGCGCAGCGCGTACTCGGAGCCCTTGCGCTCGATAACGGCGTGGCGTGCATGCACCGCGGTGTCGCCGAACAACCCGATTGGATTCTCTTCAGCGCGCCCCATCGTCATCCGCGAGCCTTCGATGCGAAACTGGCGTCCCCTCAGGCGTCCCTGGTCGACCGTGATCCAGGCAGCCTTGGTCAGTTCCTGGACCAGTCCAATAAAGAGTCCGATCATCAATCCAATCGAGCTCAAGCCGATAAGACGCGACGCAAGCCCGCCGCCGGTCATGCGGTTGATAGGATCGAAAAGCGCGCCGCCGATGAATCCTCCGACCCATCCTCCTGCCGCGCCCTTGATGACGTTCGGGAGAGTCAGCGTGGATATTCCCACGCCCGCTCCCAGCATCGTGCCCATGATGATCCAGCTCGCTACTCGCGCGCAGTACAGGTAGAACATCGAGCCCTCGTGGTTGATGCCCCATCCGCCGAAATTCAGAATCGAGCTGAAAACGGAATTGGAGAAGTAGTCTGCAAAGAGAGCGAGAACGAAGCAGATCCCAAACCCACGCAGGAACCGGTTCCGCATCGCCGGTGTGAATACGAGCTCCTGCCCCTCGACCGCGATGATGAAACCTCCGATCAGTCCTGAAAGCAGCGCCATCGCGATGTAAGAAGCGTACACGCTGGTGGCCGAGATTTGCTCGGTAAGGGTATGCCCGTGGCTGCTGAGCTCCACCGGGAGCCATCCGAGTGCGCCGCCGAGCAGGCCCGCGAGAGCCTTCAGGAAGAGTTCGCGCTTGTTGATCGAGCCGTTCATCGAGAATCGCCTTCCCCCGTTCCGTTGGCTAACCCATCAATAATAGCCCGCCATCATCAACCGGAAAATGCAGCGCCAGGCGCGCAGCCGCGATTC
>DATJWT010000132.1:0-12892 GCA_035500975.1 Binataceae bacterium (SeqCode) | reverse complement strand
CGGTACCCGCGAGGTAATGATTGTCAATCACACCGATTGCGGCCTGATGAAAGCCACCGAGCACGAACTGCAGCGGCGCATCGAAACCGAAGCCGGCGTGCCGGCCAGCGAACCCGTAACTTTCCATGCGTTCTCCGACGTCGAGGAAAATGTACGCGCGCAGATGCGCAAGCTGCTGTCGCACAGCTGGATAGGTGACAGTCTCGTGCGCGGTTTCGTTTTCGACGTGGGCGACGGCCGCCTCCGCGAAGTGCGCTCCTGAAGTCTACCGCGCCGCCTTGGGATGCTCGTGGAAGAACGCGAGCGTTGCGGGGAGCTAATCTGCGGGCCATCGTGCGTGATTCGCGGTTCCCAGCGACGCCGTCAATTCGTTATTCGGATCGCCGTCCGGATTCGTGCCGCACGCGTCCGTGCACGGCGGAACCTGCAGCGTCAGCTGGTTGATCATGGTGTCGTCGATGCCGACTCCTATCCCTTCGAGCTGGCCCTAAGGTATTCCCCGTTTGGGCAGATTCCCGCGATGTCGCAGTCGTTGTGAACGCGCAGCGTCGGCACGCCCGGGTTGTATATCCTGATCTCCGCGACGCTGGCGGGGTTGTTCAAGACAGGTTCCTGGGCACAAGGATCGTTGAACGCGCGAAAAGGGTCCGGCGCGGAATACACACCAATCGCGGCGTGCCGTCGGTGTCCCGCCACGGACCAAGCGCCTTACCTCCGGTGCATAGTGGCACTTCGTTTTGAATCAGCGCCTGAGGCGTATTCCCGAAGGGCGCGCACCTTTCCGCTAATGAGCGCGAACCGATCAAAAATGCCGTCAGCATCAACGCCGAGATGATTACTGGTTTCACCATCATTACCCCACCTCGCACTGCTTGAAACTGTCCCGCGTTCCATCAGAGTTCAGTAGTTTTCGGCTCCTGTGATAACGCCACACGATGGTCTACCATCCGTAGACCGCTGTGAGAGGCCTCTATCCCAAAGTCGAACCGTACGAGCATGGTATGCTCGGTGTCGGCGACGGCAATTTCATTTACTGGGAGACTTGCGGAAATCCCGCCGGCAAGCCCGCCGTCGTCCTTCACGGTGGCCCCGGCTCCGGATGTACGACGTGGCATCGTCGGCTTTTCGATCCCGCCAAATATCGCGTGGTCCTTTTCGACCAGCGAAACTGCGGCCGAAGCTCGCCTCACGCGAGCCGATGTGAAACCGATCTTTCGAGCAATTGTACCTTGAACCTGCTCGCCGACATCGAGCTGCTGCGAAGTCGCCTGGAAATCGATCGTTGGATGGTGCTCGGCGGCTCGTGGGGCAGCACCCTCGCACTGCTGCACGCTCAGGCAAACCCGCAGCGAGTCTCGGAGATCGTTCTATGGGGCGTCACCACGGGCCGCCCTCAGGAATTCGATTGGTGGTTCCGTGGCGGCGCCGCCCTTCTCTTCCCCGAGCAGTGGGAGCGCCTGCGCGATGCTCTGCCTGCGGCAGATCGCCATGGCGATGTGGCAAGTGCGTACTATCGGTTACTCCACGATCCGGATTCTGCCGTCCGCACCGACGCCGCCATGAACTGGTGCCGATGGGAGTCCATCACGTCGCTGTCTGCACCTGCGGAAAACCTCTCGCCCCGCTTTCTGGATCCGGATTTCCGCATGTCTTACGCGCGAATCGTGACCCACTATGTGACCAACAACGCTTGGCTCGAAGATGACGCGGTGCTGCGCGATTCGGTCCGACTCTCGGACATTCCAGGAATTATGGTGAGCGGGCGATACGACGTGCAGGCTCCCTTGGGATGGGCCTGGGAGCTGAAGAAGGCCTGGCCAGGCGTTCGGCACGTGATCGTCGAGAAGGCGGGCCACGATGGTTCCACCGCCGCGATCACCACGGAGCTGATCGCCGCTACCGATGAATTCGCGCTAAACCGCGCGTAGTGCAGTTCTCCTTTAGTACGCGATCGGTTCCAGCCGCGCGATTATCTCGTCGCGCTTGTCCAGCAGCCATGGCGGCATCTGGATCGTCGCGCCGAGATTCTCGTAGGCTTCGTCGCGCAAGAAAGCTCCATTGAGCGTATAGGCCGCTTCGAACAGCGCTCCGCCCGGCGTCCGGAAATACACCGACATGAAATAGCCGCGGTCCTTGGCGTCGGAGCAGTCCGTGTACCCCAACCCTTCGAGGTATGCCTTGAAATCCGCCTGCGCCTTGTCGTCCTCGACCTTGAAAGCCACGTGGTGCACCGTCCCTTGGCCGAAGGTCCAACTCCCCTGCGGCAGATCGGGCCGATGGGTCACCTCGACGACGCGCCCCGGCGCGCCGTCGCCGATCTCGAAATGCAAGTCACCGCCATCCCGCCCCGCGTCCTTGAATCCCATCGCATCGGTCATGAATGACGCCATCTCGCGATCGTCGCGCACCGCAACCGTCACGCCATAAACTCCACGCACCGCGATCTCCGATGGAATGTCGGAACCAGTCCACGGCTGTCGCGCATCTTCCGCGACCTCGACCAACTCGTACTCGATTCCGCACGGATGCTTGAAGACGAGCCGCTTCGTTCCAAAACGCTCGACTTTCGTGTTTTCGATTCCACGCCGCGAAAGTCGCTGCGCCCAGTAATCCAATCCGGGCGCGCAGATCGAAAGACTCACGGTCTTTACCTGGCCCGACCCGAAGCGTCCGGTCCGCCCATCCTGCCGCATCGGGAAGCACGTGATGAGCGTGCTCTCCGCACCCACATCGTTGCCGTAATACAGATGGTAGATGGGGACCTTCCCATCATAGAGAAGGGTCTTCTTGACGTTGCGCAGGCCGAGCGTCTTGACGTGGAAGTCGTAGTCTTCCTGCGCGCCACCCACGCAGAGGGTGAGATGATGATGGCTCCGAACGGGAGTTTCCATTTTTAGTTCTCCGTCTGGCACCGACAGGTGCCTATAAAGTGAAATCGTCGCTGGATCGCGCTCGGAGATCAAACGTCCCAGCCGTGGCGCTGGACATAGGGTTTCCTCCAACCCGCACCCCAACCGAAAGCGGAGGTTGATGGTTCGAGGCATATATTGCTACAGGGTAGTCTGCTCGGGTCAATTTTGATCCTCCCGAGCGGCGGAATCGCCACAGGAGCGAAAGTCAACTATGAAGAAAGCACTTTGCCTGTCCGCCGTTGTAGGAACGTTCTTTGCGCTGGCGTTACCCGCGGCCGCGCAAACCACTCCTGCCACCGCGTGTCCCCTCAATTACATTTGCTCTCTCGAGGTGACGGGATCGGCTCCGTTGCTTGGGCTTGGCAATGATGGGCAGCCGGTTTCCATTCTGGGCTTCGTCAACTTCGATGGATCGGGGAACGTCACCGCCACGCTCGAAGTCAACGCCAACGGCACTGTGCACACTGTGACTGACGCCACCGGCACCTGCACCTCCGGCACGACTACGACGCCCGCCACCATCACGGTGGCAACTCAACACGTTGGCACCCTCACAATCGATTTCGTAGTGGCAAAGTCCAGCGCCAGCATCGAGCTGCTACTGGCCAATCACACCTCCGAAAGCACCAACGACACCACCGTTTCTCTCGGCGTCTGTCACGCCTCGGCGGCGGGTTGAGAGCCGGGCGAATGAACCGAGTGAGATACCTGTTGTTGGCATCTATCTGTTTGACGATGCTGGGCCTGGCTAGTTGCGGAGGAAGCAGCAGTTCGCCTGCCAAAAAGAAGCCTACGCCAACCGCCACCTCAACTCCGACCGCGACTCCCACCGCCAGCGCGGCGCAGAAATCGGGTGCGAGCGCGGCGTTCCGCGCCGCGGGAATTCTCTAAAACAGCAAGCGCGGACGAAAGGAAAATAGAAAATGAAAAAACTGGTCGGATTCGCATTGATCTTGATCTTGCTCCAGTTGAGCGGCACGCGTTCGCAAGCCACCGTGTCCAATCCTACGACCTGCCCCACTAATTTCACCTGCTCACTGACCGCCGCGGGAACGCGGCCCTTGACCGGAACTGCTACCGACGGTCATGTGATCTCGATCATCGGGGTTATCTCATTCGATGCCAGCAGTAACATCACCGGTTTTTTCGCGATCAACGCCAACGGCACCGTCACCAGCTTCAATCTGACCGGCGCAACCTGCACCTCGGGAACCGGCGATGGGCTCGGCTCCATCAATTTTACAGCCGCCACGGGTCGTCCTCTCGTCTTCGATTTCGTGACCTACGTCGGCTCCGGATCGAATCCGGCGTTGCTGGTGGCGGACGCAACCGCCGTCACGACCAACGGCGCCGATGTGCTGATCGGCAAGTGCCTGGCTTCCCCGACCGAAAGCTAGTTCGCGCCGTCGCGATCCCTTGCCAGGAAATGAAAAAGGCGCAGGTTTTGCCCGCGCCTTTCTGATTTCGAGATTAGCTGCCTCAGCGCAGCCCTACGCGGCTGCGAGACGGTGGCGGAAGCCGTTGAGCTTGAGGCCCAGCGCAATCAGCATAATTCCAAAGCCGATCGCATACGCGCCGATCAGCCAGATGAGCCCCAGCGCTCCCGCCAACGGAAACCACATCAGGACCACCGCGAACGCGATCGAAAGAATTCCGCTCAGCAGCAGCCAGATTTCACCCGACAGCTCCTTGCGCAGCTTCATCGCAGCGGCTATCTCCAGCACTCCGGTCGCCAGGCTCCACGCCGCGATGTAAATCAGCAGTCCAATCGCGGTGATCGCCGGCGAATGAAACGTCACGGCGCCAATCGCGACGCCGATTATGCCCTCGAGCAGGATGAGCCATCGATCTTCGATGTGGCTCCATCCGCTGACTGCGCTGATCAGCAGGAAGATGCCGTCAACGAACGCGTATGCACCGAACAGGATGAGTAACACCGTCAACGTGATGTGCGGCCAGGCAAATGCCATCACGCCGAAGATGATCGCCGCGATGCCTCGCAGCACGTACACCCACCAATGCTGCACGAGCTTGGTCAGCATGTTGGAGCCTCCCCTTACGCTTGCGCTATCAAGCCGTTATTCGTGATTCCTCAACGGAACATTGCCGAGCCCGTACACCATCGCGGTCTTGGTCGTTCCCAGCATCACCCAGTCTGCGCAATCGAGCTGCACCTGCTTGTAAAACTCTTCCGACAGCACCAGCGATGACTTGTGAACATCGTCCATTCGGTCGAACTTGCACTGAAATGCAAATTCGCCTGAAAGCGGCTTCTCCAGGGCGCGGCTGCGCCAGATCGCGATGGTGGTCTTGCCGTTGAAGCCGTGGCCGAAGTGAATCCTGCCCATCGTGTTTTGCACTTCTTCAACCGCCACGTTGTTCACCAGTGAAATCTTGGTGTCCGGCCGAATGTCGATCTTGCCCAGCGCCGGAAATACGCCGGCGATATCCTCGATACCCCGGTCGAGCACCACCTTCGGCGAAGTCAGTACGCATCCGTGCGAGTACACGCTGCGCATCCCGCCCAGTTGCTTGCGGTCCAGCAGCAACTCTTCCTTGAACTTGATCTCATCGTGGCCCGCCGCCATCGCGCGAACATCCACCGATGCTGCGTCCTTCAGCTCCGGGCTGCGGTATTTGATCGTCAGCTCGTGGTCAGCGCGCGGCCAACCGTCGTCGTAAAAGGTCCGCTTACGCAGGATGAAATGGTTGTTGTACAGGTCGAAGTGCGGAGTGTCGTAAAAGAGAACCTCGCGAACCTGGCTGTGAAACGCCTCTTTCTCCATCTCGACCTTGAGGTCGAATTTCTTGACCGTCTTGAGCACCGCGTCCCAAAATTGGTTGAACCCTTCCTTGCTGGTGAATCGGTCGGGTTTCAACAGGATCTTGTACTCCCGGTAGTGAATCACATCGTCGGGCAAATGCTTGGTGTCCGGATGCTTGCTTATGTGTTTGTCCATTCGCACTTCGCTGCTCCGCGCAAAATTGTCATGGGGATTTTAGCAGTTACGCGCTAACCTAGTGCAAGACGGGACGAATTGGGCGCGGTTGGGGACCTCCAACTCCGGTGCTAGATTCTGCCTCCAGGGGAGGGCGCCAAGCCATGGAGTATCGAATCACCCAGGGTCGCCTCGCCATTGGCCAGTTTTCGCTCTACTACGAACGCGCCGGGGCCGGCTTTCCGCTGGTGTTCCTGCACGGACTCGGCGGCAACCACCTCTCGTGGTGGCAGCAGGTCCCCTACTTCATGCGCTCCTACGAGTGCATCACCGTCGATCAGCGCAGCTTCGGCATGTCGCCCGATCCCGACGATCTTTTCAATCGCGCGCATTCCAGCGACCTTGTACACCTCCTGGATCATCTCAAGATCGAGAGGGCCGCGCTCATCGGCCAATCGATGGGTGGATGGACGATCGTCGGATGCGCGCTCGAGCATCCCCAGCGGGTGGCCGCAATGGTGATGGCCGACACGCATGGCGGCATCTTTACGCCGGATATGAAGTTCCCCGCACCGCGTTCCCCGATGGTGATGGACACGACGCCGCCTATCGGTTCGCTGCCTACCTACGCACGCGACTACTTCGCTCGCAGACCGGAGTTGGCTTACCTGTACGATGAGTTACGAATTCTCGGCGCGCGGCCGCCCGCCGATGCCGCCGCGCGGCTATTCGGCACCCGGCGCGACCTCGATGCCGTCAAGGCGCGGCTCAAGATGCCCATCCTGTGTCTCGTGGGCGAACAGGACGAGCTCATCCCTCCCGAGGTGATCAGGTCGGTAGTCAAGGTCCTGCCGAAAGGGAGGATCGCCACCGTGCCCGATTGTGGACATTCGATCTATTTCGAGCATCCCCAGGTCTTCAACCAGCTGGTGCGTGATTTTCTCAAGGAAGTGTTGGATTAAATTCCGCTCCAAATCGTCAATTTTGTTAGGGCGGTAACAGTGCTTATAATCGAATTGATGCGCCGGGCGGCAAATTGGCTTCTCGCCGGGTTGCTCATCCTGGGGATGGTCGCGTCGGGATGTTTCACTCCTCCCACCACGCCCTCCCCTTCATCCCAAGTTGGCGCCGCAGCGCCTGAGCCTCCTCCGACCTACACGCCGCCCAGCGCCGCGCATCCCGCACCTCTCAAGAATGCTCATGTCGATCAGGTTCAGAGCACCGCTCTGACCGACTATCTAAAGACCCATCATCTGCCCCTGGTCGGCGCGCAGGTGCTGTCGGCTCCCGATGGCGAGCGGCAAGTCATCCTGTTTGGATTCGTTGCGACCGACTACGGCAAGGGTGACGCCGAGAGCAAGACTCGCCGCTACATCAATGATTCCAAGGTCACCGTCGACAATCGGATCAAGATCGAGCCGAGCCTGGCGAAGGCCGGCAACACCGGCTCCTCGAACTCGCAGAGCGGCGACGATGGCGGTTTGAGCGGTGTTCAGGCGTATCAGAACCAGACCTACGCAGACCAGATCCAACAGCAGCAGCAAATGTATGGCTACCAGAACCAGGGGCCCAGTCCGATGGCGACGGTGATTCCGCTGCTGGGAATGTTCGGCGCAACTTTCGGGGGCGGCAGCTTCGGGATGAGCAGCGGCTTCATTGGGCCCAGCTTCGGGGGCGGCTATGGCGGCGGCTATCCGTCCGCTCCGCCACCCAGCTACGCCTACCCGCCGTACCCTAACCCCTAAGCTACTGGAGAAGTTCTTCTCTCGAAGCGAGAAGGTGGAGCGTTGCGCACCGGATGAGGGTCGCCTCGCGCGACTCCCTGTAAGCGCATGTTTCGACCTGCGCTGACGAATCCCGCGATCGCAGTCACGCCAGCTTGAAGCGCTCGCCCAGGAACACCTGCCGCACCTGCTCACTGGCAACGATCGCATCCGGGGTACCCTCGATCAGGATCTTCCCGCTATGGATCACGTACGCGCGATCGATAATCGACAATGCCGCGTGCACGTTATGGTCGGAAATAAGGATCCCGATTCCGCGCTCCCGCAGATAGCTGATAATCCGCTGAATCTCGATCACCGTGATCGGATCGATACCCGCGAAAGGCTCATCGAGACACAAAAACTGCGGATCCAACACCAGCGCCCGCGTGATTTCCACCTTGCGGCGCTCTCCTCCCGAGAGCACCCCCGCTCGCGACTTCCGCAATCTCGCGATGTCCAGCTCATCCAGCAGCGATTGCAGCCGGCTCTGCCGCTCCTCATCTTCCAGCGGCAATGTTTCCAGCACCGCGAGCAGGTTTTCCTCGACCGAAAGCTTGCGGAACACTGATGGCTCCTGCGGCAGATAGGAGATACCCCGGCGCGCCCGCTGATAAAGCGGCTGCATCGTGATTTCCTGGTCGCCCAAAAGCACCCGGCCCGAGTCAGGCTTCACCAGCCCCACCAACATATAGAACGTTGTCGTCTTGCCGGCGCCGTTGGGACCCAGGAGCCCCACGACTTCCCCCGGATTGACGTACACGTCGACGTTGTCCACGACGGTCCGGCCGCCATAGATCTTTGTGAGATGCTCTCCGCGGAGCACGCGTGACGCCGTGCCGGTTTCCGGATCGGGATCCTCCGCCGTTCTTAGTTGCTCAACCTTCGCCATCCGAACTCTGGTCCATACATCGTTTTATAGGCTTTCGGCCCGGAATTAAATGCAGCTATCCGTAAGACGTATCCCGTCGCAGCGCGTTGCGCATGCCGTGATTACATTTACGCTCGGAGGTTTGGCTTCAGTGGCCCCAAAACTTCATCGTATCTTCAATGATCGCGTAGCCGCGGACATTTCCGGAAATTCCGTTTCGCAGCATCCGACCGAGACTGATCTGCTCGACGCCTATTCGGAGGCCGTCGCCGGCGCCGCCGAGAAGGTCGGCGCTTCCGTGGTTCATATCGATGTGCGCGGAACCGGAGCCAACAACGAACGCGCGGGCGGTTCAGGGTCGGGGTTTGTGTTTACGCCCGACGGTTTCATCCTGACCAACAACCATGTCATCGATCGCGCACATGAAGTCTCGGTCTCGCTCCACGATGGGCGACGCGTCGGCGCGCAGATAATCGGCACCGACCCCGATAGCGACCTCGCGGTCGTCCGTATCGAGGCGCGCGAGTTGATTCCGGTTCAGCTTGGCGATTCCCGCGCACTTCGCGTCGGGCAAATCGCCATCGCGATGGGCAGCCCCTTCGGCTTCCAGCATACCGTCACGGCTGGAGTCATCAGCGCGGTGGGCCGTTCGCTGCGATCCGTCACCGGCCGGCTCATCGATAACGTCATCCAGACCGATGCGGCCCTCAACCCGGGCAATTCCGGCGGCCCCCTGGTCGACTCGCGCGGTCGCGTCATCGGCGTCAACACCGCAACCATTCTTCCTGCGCAAGGGTTGTGCTTCGCGATAGCGATCGACAGCGCCAAATTCGTCGCCGCGCGGCTCATCCGCGACGGCAAAATCGAGCGAGGCTATATCGGCATCGCGGGCGCGAACAGCGCCCTGCCTCGCCGCCTCGCGCGGTTCCATCGCGTGGCCAGCGAGACCTGCGTGCAGGTGGTCAATGTCGAAGCAGGAAGCCCAGCCGAAAAGGCCGGCATCCAGCGCAATGACCTGATCATCTCCTGCGGGCCATCGTCGATACGCGGCATCGATGATTTGCAGCGGATGCTCGCGGACGAAGCCGTCGGCGCAACGATCACCATCACCATCCTGCGCGGCGTGGAGAAACTGGCACTCGAAATGACCACCGCTGCTTCTCCGCCCCGCAAGTGATTTACCTGGTGCTTCATGGCGAGACGGAATGGAATCGGCAGCGTCGATTCCAGGGCCGTCTGGATTCTCCGCTGACTCCGGATGGCCTCGCGCAGGCGCGACGAGCAGGAACGAAGCTTGCGGGTCTGATTGACGATGCCGCCTACGCAATCGTCAGTAGCCCGCTAGGCCGTGCTCGGCAGACCGCTGAAATCGTGTGCAAGGCTATGAGTATCCCAATCCAGCGCCTTTCGCTGGACCCCAGGCTCATGGAAATCGATCTCGGTTCATGGGCCGGCCTCACTCGCGATGAGGTCGAGGAACTGTGGCCACGCCCCCTCGATGGCTCCAGCCGTTATGACTGGTACTTTCGATCTCCCGATGGCGAGCGTCTTGACACACTCACGGCGCGACTGCGCGAATGGCTCGCCGACACCGAACGCGGCAACGCGACGACGATCGCGGTTTCACACGGCGTCGCCAGCCGCATCCTGCGTGGGCTCTACGCGAATCTCCCAATGGAACGGGCTCTCAGCCTCGAAATCACCCGCGACTCAATCTTCAAACTCGCTGACGGCCGCGTAGACACCATTCGCACTCAAGCCAACTAACCGGGTTCTGGAAACCTTCTCCCCGGGGAGAAGGCACCGAGCCGCTGAGATGGCGACGCGTCCTGAGGAGCCTCTACCGAGTTTGCCAGTCCCTCCGATTGTCCGATAAGTTTTCATCAAGAGCTGTCCTCGGGGGTAGTGCGATGGCCCACTCATTCGAAATCAAACCGCTCGATGCCACCTTCGGCGCCGTAGTCACCGGCATCAAGCTTTCCTCCCTCGATGACGAAACGTGGCGCGAGCTTTACGCGACCTGGCTCGATTACGCCCTGCTCATTTTCCCCGACCAGCACCTCAACCGCGAAGATCAAATCGCCTTCGCCAGGCGCTTCGGCTCGCTCGAATTCGAACTCGCCCCGATCACCAATGTTCGCAACGACGGCACCATCATCAACGAGTCCTCCAACAGCGACACCATCAAGATTCTCAAGGGCAACATGGGATGGCATCACGACAGCACCTATATGCCCGTGCAGGCCAAGGGTGCCGTCTTCACTGCCCGCGTCGTGACGAAGTCAGGTGGGCAAACCGGATGGGCCGATATGCGCGCCGCCTACGATGCGCTTGATCCCGCGCTCCGCGCCCGCATCGAAAATCTCGTCGCGCATCATTCGCTCCACTACAGCCAGGCCAAGCTCGGCCACTTTGCCAGGAAAGGCAGCGAATATAACGGCTACGGCTTTCACGACGGGCCAGTTCCGGTGCGGCCGCTCGTCAAGACGCATCCCGAGACCGGGAGAAAATCTCTCCTCATCGGCCGCCATGCGTACGACATCCCCGGTCTGGACAGGGCCGAGTCGGAACGCCTGCTCCAGGAGTTGGCCGATTTCGCCTGCCAGCCGCCCCGCGTCTACCACCACACGTGGACCGCAGGCGATGCGGTCGTATGGGACAACCGCTGCCTGATGCATCAAGCGACGCCGTGGGACATGAACGAGCCGCGCGTGATGTGGCATAGCCGCATCGCAGGCGATCCCGCATCGGAATCCGCGCTCCCTTAGGGTCTGCCGGTCTCGAAGCGTCCTCGACTCTATCGGATCACTATTTCCCGCTATCGGGATGGGCGCCGATAACGATCTCCATTGCGCCGCCGTCGTCGCGACTTGGTGGAACCACGGGATCCGGAAGAACCTGGTTCAACTGATCGAGCACCGCGGCTAGCGCGGGATCTGTCCGAGCGCCGGACACCGTCACCCCTCGCGCACCGGCCGGAGCCGCCGAATCAGGCAGATGCTCCCAGGCCGCGGCGTCGAATACGTCCCCCAAGTCGCGTGCGAACGCCTGGCAGTCCCACGTCTTGCATGGTGCGATTCGCACGTAGTGGCCCTTAAACTGGTACAGAGCGTCTTCCATCGCGCTCTTTTGATCGTTTGTCAGCCGGGGATAGTGCGGCTTGCCGCTCGTTCCAAGCGCAAGAATCCCGATGTATGCGATCGCGACAAGGCCGAGCAGCATGATGCCCGCCCGCATCGCGCTGCTCGACTTCCGCGGCCGATGCGAGCCCGTGGCCATGAGGGCTGGGAAATGCGCTCCTGCCTCAGTTGTGGTTGTAGCCGCCCGCTTCGTTCTCTGTCAGTGGATGAGCCACCGGGTGCTTTTCCAGCAGCGACAGCGATCGATGGATATCGTCGATCAGGATATCCGCCAGGTCGCGGCTCACGCCATGACGCACCAGCACGCGCTGCACCACCAGGTCTTCGCGATTCGGCGGCAGCGAGTAAGCCGGCACCTGCCATCCCCGCGCGCGCAGCCTGTCCGAAAGATCGTACAGGCTGTAATTCGATTTGTACCCGTCACGAAACGTCCAGCATACCGCGGGCAATCCGCCGTTGCCGTCGTGGATCAGCTTGAACGGCCCCATCTTGCCGACTTCCGCGGCAATATGCTGCGCGGTTTTGTAACAGGCTTCCTGCACCTTCCGGTATCCTTCGAACCCCAGGCGCAGGAAGTTGTAGTACTGGCAGACGATCTGTCCCGCGGGCCGCGAGAAGTTCAGCGCGAAGGTCGGCATGTCGCCGCCGAGGTAGTTCACCCGAAAGATCAGGTCCTCGGGTAGATCGTCATGGTCGCGCCACACGACCCATCCCACTCCCAACGGCGCAAGGCCGAACTTGTGACCCGATGTATTGATCGACTTCACGCGCGGCAGGCGAAAATCCCACAGGAGATCGGGCTGACAAAACGGCGCCAGGAAGGCCCCGCTGGCCGCATCGACGTGGATCGGAATGTCGAGCCCCGTCTCACGCTCGAGCTTGTCCAGCGCTTCGGAGATCGCCTGCACCGGCTCGTATTGGCAGGTCATCGTCAGGCCCAGCGTCGGCACGACCATGATCGTGTTTTCGTCGCAGTACTTCAGCACCTCCTCAGGCGACAGCATCAGGCGGTCGCCCTCGACTGGAACTTCGCGCACTTCGACATCGAAGTAGCGCCCAAATTTGTGCCAGCAGACCTGCACCGCCCCGCAGACCAGGTTCGGCTTCCCGGCGGGCTTGCCCTGCGCCTTCCGCTTCGCCTGCCATCGCCATTTCGCCGCGAGCCCACCCAGCATCGCGGCTTCGCTCGAACCGGTCGTGGAGCATCCGATCGTGTTCGCGGCATCGGGGGAATTCCACAGGTCCGCCAGGATATGAACGCATCGCG
>DATJWT010000131.1:0-3251 GCA_035500975.1 Binataceae bacterium (SeqCode) | reverse complement strand
GGCGAATTCTTCGACGACATGGACGGGGCCCGGACAGAGACGACATCGCCGACAGGCGCGACACTCGTCAACCCGCAGACCTTGTGGGAACTCACGCAGACCATCACCTTCAAGGTTCCGGACGTCACTGGATTGCTCGCGCGACTTGAATATCGGCATGACAACTCCAACGTCCAGATCTTCCCCAACAACAATCCGATCAATTCCACGACCGGCACCCAGCAGATGTGGGCCGGCCAGGATACTCTGAGCGCGAACATTATCTACGCGTTCTAACAGCTCCGTCCCTCGGGGGAGGGTAGTGTCAAAGCAGCACGAGCGGCGGGCCGGGCAACCGGTCCCGCCGCTCGGCTTTGTCGGACGGCTTTCTTTCACTCCAAGTTATTGCGACGCTGCCGCATTATCGGGGATCGCGTGATAACAGTTTCCAACATCCGGTTATGCGTCGGCGCTCTCACCATTGCAGTTGCTCTAGTAGTCCTTACCGGTATGGTCAGAGCGCAGCAGCAATTTGCGTCGGGGACACCGTCGCCGGTTGCTCCAACTGCGGCCCCACCGAGCATCGATCCGGTATTGGTGGGACTCATGAAGCAATGTTCCGACGTGTTCGCGGCCCTGGCGCGAGGGGACGCCACTCCCGAGCAAAAAGCGTTTTACGCAGATTCTCGGGAGGTATGCCTCCACCATCTGCATCCTCCTGCAAATTCGAACGCAGGTCCGCCGAGTCCAAGTCAGGCCGCTCCGAAACAGAACCCGACTGCTATCCCGAGTCCGCGTTCCGGATGAAGGGTTCCAAGCCGGCGACCCGTATTGGCTCCATGATCATTGCGCTGGTCGCGTGTGCGCCGCGGTTCTGCTATCCGTTCGGGTTCGCGCCGATGCGCGCGCGCTTTTCACTCCATCGATGAATTTTCCTGCCGCGATCGTCATCCTGGTTCTTCTGCTGTTCGGACCGCTCGCCGTTCACTTCATCGAAGAGAACATCGAAGCGTACATCTTAATCATCGGGGTGGTCGCGACCCTGCTTGGCTCCGGCTTCGATCGTGAGCTTGTTCTGAAAGCGGCGGAGGAGCCGGTTCTTATCACGGTCGCGGTCGTCATTGCCGGCATCCTGTTCGGTTTTACCCGAGTTCGGTTCGATAGAATGTTCGCGGGCTTGCGCCAACGCGTGAGTCGCGCGCTGCTTACTGCCGCCTCGGTCTTCGTACTGGCCGTTCTTTCCAGTGTCATCACGGCAATCATCGCGGCGCTGGTGCTCGTCGAGATGGTCGGGCTGCTGCGGCTGGATAGTGAGAGGCGAACGCGAGTCACCGTCGCCGCGTGTTTCGCGATCGGCCTTGGAGCTGCCCTTTCACGGGTGGGCGAGCCGCTGTCAGCGTTGGCTGCATCTGCGCTGAAGCTTCCGTTCCTGGGATTGTTCTACTTGTTGGGCGCGTGGATTCTTCCGGGCGTCGCGGTGGCATCGTTGCTGGCAGGCTATTTTGCGCGCGGCGACTACCAGGGGCCCTCCGACCAGAAGCCGGTGCGCGAGACTCCCTTGACCGCGATTGTTCAGGGCCTAAAGGTCTACATCTTCGTAGCCGGGCTGGTTCTCGTCAGCAACGCCTATGCTGCCATCGCGGCTCGAGTTGTGGATTCGCTCTCAAATGACGCGCTGTTCTGGATCAACACGGTTTCCGCCGCGCTGGACAACGCAACGCTGGTGGCGCTGGAAGTTCACAACATGACTTTGCCACGGGCGCGCGAGGCGATAATCGCGCTGCTGGTCTCCGGCGGCATGCTTATCCCCGGCAACATTCCCAATATCGTGAGTGCCGGCGCACTGAAGATCAGCAGCTCGGCGTGGGCGCGAATCGGAATCCCGATCGGCCTGGTGGGACTGGGCATTTATTTTGCTCTGCTGAAGGTCCTGGCGTGAGAAGGCGCCGGAAGGGAAAACAAGCCGAGAGATATCGAGGACTATCGCGAATTCACATCGGTTCAGTACGAGGTGATGCTGTCCAAACGGGCGGCATACGTCTCATGCTGATGACGTAATAGTCGCGATAAGCGATCGTTGCCTTTGGCTGGTTTTCGTGAGAAAAAGCGGTGATCGAGTCCCGGACTTCAGCGCGCACATTGCAAAATGAACTGTGCGCGGGTCCGCGATTCGTTGTATCCGGAGTAAACTCAGGGTTCGCCGTCCCCGAATATAAACGGCGAGGAGGATTACGGCTTCGATGACGCCCAAAGAAGTCTTGCAGATGATCAAGGACAAGGGAGTGGTGATGGTCGATCTGAGGTTCATCGACCTGCTGGGCACGTGGCAGCATTTCACCGCGCCAATCTCGGAATTCAAGGATGAGGGACCGTTCGATGAAGGCCTCGGGTTCGATGGTTCCTCGATCCGCGGATGGCAGGCGATCGATGCCAGCGACATGTTGGTGATTCCCGATCCCACGACGGCGGTGATGGATCCGTTCACCAAGGATCCCACGCTCACGATGATCTGCGACATCTCGGATCCGATTACCCGCGCAGACTATCCGCGTGACCCGCGCAACATCGCGAAGAAGGCGGAGAAGTACCTGAAGTCGACGGGAATCGCCGACACCGCGTTCTTCGGACCGGAGCCGGAGTTCTTCATCTTCGACGGAATTCGCTACGAGACCAGCCAGCACCAGTCCTTCCATTACATCGAGTCGAACGAAGGCAACTGGAACAGCGGCCGTGAGTTCAACGTTAGCGACCCCGGCCGCAATACCGGCTCCAAGGTGCGCAACAAGGAAGGCTACTTCCCGGTGCCGCCCGTCGACACCCTGCAGGACATCCGCACCGAGATGGTGCTGGAGATGGAGCGGGTCGGAATCCGGGTCGAGAAGCAGCATCACGAAGTGGCGACCGCCGGTCAGGCGGAAATCGACATGCGCTTCCAGCCGCTGGTCAAGATGGGCGACTGGCTCACCTGGTACAAGTACATCTGCAAGAACGTTGCGGCGCGCCACGGCAAGGCGGTGACGTTCATGCCGAAGCCGATCTTCGGCGACAACGGCACCGGAATGCACACCCACCAGAGCCTCTGGAAGGGCGAGACTCCCCTGTTCGCGGGCAACGGCTACGCGGGGATGTCGGAACTCGCGATGCACTACATCGCGGGCATCCTGCATCACGCGGGATCGATCGCGGCCTTCACGAATCCGACCACGAATTCGTATCGCCGCCTGGTGCCCGGCTTCGAAGCGCCGATCAACCTGGCGTACTCGAGCCGCAAC
>DATJWT010000130.1:0-2100 GCA_035500975.1 Binataceae bacterium (SeqCode) | reverse complement strand
CCAAGCTTGGGATTGAGCCGCTCGATCCTCGACAGGAAAAATTCCGCCACCTCCCGTGGCCGAATCTCCCGCTTCCGCACCAACTCCCGCAGTTCCCAACCTTCTATATACGGATCAATCATCTCTTCTCTTCCCTTTGACGGTTTCCGTCATTCTGAGCCAACGGCGAAGAATCTCGGCGAATGTCGTGCATCGAAAGGAACGCCCGGCGACTCCCGCGACTGCGCGTTGAGATCCGTCGCTACGCGGACGCCGCTCAAAATGACCTACAAGGCTAGTCAATCGCCGGATGCTTGTCCTTCCACGGACGCGCTTCCTCGAACTGCGCCGCCAGCCCGACGATCGTCACTTCATCGGCCTGCTTCCCGACGATCTGCAACCCGATCGGCAATCCCGCCTGGTTGAATCCATTCGGAAGCGAAAACGCCGGCTGCCCCGTCGCGTTGAATGCGAACGTATAGGCGACCCATTCCGGCAACTCATCGATGTATTTCTCCGGCGATGACGGCAGCGTGCCGATCTTCACCGCCGGCCGCGACAACGTCGGCGACAGCAGCACATCGTATCCGTTCAGCTCCTGCACGACTTCACGCGCCGTGTTGTGCAGAACCGCCACCGTGTTGATGTACTCGTGCGCGGGAATCTTGCGGCCCTGCTCCCATGCGTGCCGAACCACCGGGTCCATCAGGTCCGGATTCGGTACCGGCACCGATCCAATCCCCGCCATGATCAACTTCATCACCGGATCCTTGAGCCTCGCGCCCGGATCGGTCTTCACCGCCTCCACCGTATGCCCGAACTCCTCGAAGACCTTGGCCGCCGATGCGAGCGCGGCTTCCGATTCCGTGTCGCCGCTGGTAATCGCGCTGCGCGGCAGCACCGCTATCTTCAGATGGCGCGGCGGAATATTCACCGCCGATCGAAACGATGCGACCGGGTCGGGCGCCCAGTACGGATCGCCCACCACATGCCCCGCCAGCACATCCATGAACAGCGCGACGTCGCGCACCGACCTCGCCATCGGGCCGGTGGTGGCGAAGCCGGCCCACGCCTCGCCCGCGATCGGCGCCATCGTCACGCGCCCGCGCGAGGGCTTGAGTCCGACCACTCCGCAACACGCCGACGGGATCCGTATCGATCCGCCCCCGTCGCTGCCCTGCGCCAGGCATCCCAGTCCCGCCGCCAGCGCGCTGCCCGCGCCCCCGCTCGATCCTCCTGCCGTATGTTCCAGGTTCCACGGATTGCGCGCGGGCGGACATGCCCCGCCTTCGGTCGTCGGCCTCGCGCCGAACTCCGGGGTCGTCGTCTTGCCGAGCAGGATTCCACCCGCGTTGCGCATCCTCACCACGATCTCTTCATCGACCGCCGGCACGTTCTTTTCGTAGTTACGCGACCCCATGCTGGTGACGATGTCCTTGGTCCACTGCAGGTCCTTGATCGAGTACGGCACTCCGAACATCAGCGCGCGCCGCCGCTCCGCATCGCCGAGCTTTTCGATTCGGTCGGCATCTGCGATCGCGCGCTCGGGCGTGATCGTCATGAATGCGCCGAGCTTGGGATTCAGCTTCTCGGTGCGCGCGATAAAAAATTCCGCCGCCTCCCGCGGCCGAATCTCCTTCTTGAGCATCAGCTCGCGCAGTTCTGTCGCTTCGATGTAGGGGTTGATCATCAGCGTATCCTCCGCGGCGCAGGCCTCCAGCCCGCGCCTCCAGTCAGGCCCCCCGCCAATCGTGCTTGTTAGCCGAAAATCTCCATAACCGCCAAACTCCTCCTTTTCTGCTTTCCCTTCCTTTTCAGCGAAGGAGTCAGAGGTTAGGTTGAACCGCACTGTCGCCGATGCTGCTTCAAACCATCATCCTCTGGATGCACGCGCTCGCCGGCGCGGCATGGGTTGCCGCCTGTTTATGCTTCGTGATCGCCGGGCTCGCGCTTGCCTCCGGCAGCGACGAGCAACGCAACTTTGCGCTGCGCGCCGCGCCCAAAATCGTCGGCTTCAACCTGATGGCGGCAATCCTGCTGCTCCTTAGCGGTGGACTTAACCTGGTGTTGGCGGGAATCGCGCGCAACTTCAACTTCTCCGGCGACTTCACCCGCATTCTC
>DATJWT010000129.1:0-2966 GCA_035500975.1 Binataceae bacterium (SeqCode) | reverse complement strand
ACGCCCCCTTAGCTCAGATGGATAGAGCACAGGATTCCTAATCCTGGGGCCGTGGGTTCGAATCCCGCAGGGGGCGCCATTTCCGCGCGCAGATCGGCGCCGCTGCGAGGAGGAACCACCATGAAGCTCGAAGGGAAAGTCGCACTGATCACGGGGGCCGGATCGGGGATGGGCAGGGCCACCTCACTGTTGTTCGCGCGCGAAGGGGCGAAGATTGCCGCCGTGGATCTGAATGAGAAATCGGCGGTGGAAACCGTGCACCAGATCGAGCGCGCGGGCGGCAAGGCGATCGCGATTGGCGCCGACGTATCCAAAGAGGAAGACGCGAGCCGGATGGTCGAGACGACCATGAAGCAATTCGGCACGTTGAACGTGGCGTTCAACAACGCCGGCATCGAAGGCGAATCGGCTTATATCGGCAAGATGACCTCGGAGCAATTCGACCGCGTGATCTCGATCAACCTGCGCGGCGTGTTCCTGGGCATGCACGTCCAGTTGCCGCGGATGGTCGAGGCAGGAGGCGGAGGATCGATCATCAACCAGGCATCGATCGCCGGGATGGTCGCGGTGCGCGGTGGGGCCGCATACTGCGCGGCCAAGGCGGGAGTAATCGCGATGACGCGCGTGGCGGCGCTCGAATACGCCCGCTACAACATCCGCGTCAACTGCATCTGCCCGGGCGGCATCGAAACCGAGATGGCCAAGCGTATCCGCCGCGGCGCGGAGCCGGACCCCAAGGCAGTCGCGCGCATCTCGATGCTGAACAGGATGGGCGAGCCCGAGGAAATCGCCAACATGGCGCTGTTCCTGGCCAGCAACGATTCATCGTTCGCCACAGGCGCACCGTTCGTGGTCGATGGCGGCTGGACCATAAGCTAGCCGGAATTCACTCACCATCCAGCGCGCGTGTAAATTCCGCCAGCAAATCGCGCCAGTGTTCGGTGCCCACCGAGATGCGCACCAGCGAATCAGTGATGCCGGCGGCGGCGAATTCCTCCGCGCTGAATTCACTGTGCGTCGTGGTCTTCGGGTGACATACGAGCGTTTCGACGCCGCCGAGACTCACGGCGTTCTTCGCGATCTTCAGGCGACGCAGAAAATCAAATGCCGCCGGCTTGCCACCCTCGATATCCAGCGACATCAGGGAGCCCGGATAGTCTGTCTGCGCATCGCGAATCCTGATCTGCTCCTCGTCGGTGAAAAGCGAAGGATACAGAACACGCTTCACCTTTGGATGTTTCGCGAGCTGCTCGGCGATGCGTTGCGCGTTCTTGCTCTGCCGGTTCATCCGGAGACCCACCGTCGAGAGGCGCGAGTCGAGCATCCAGCATTCGTCGGCTTGCAGGATATTGCCCAGCAGCGCACGGATGCCGGTCAGCGATTGGATTAGTTCGGAATCAGTCGCGAGCACCGCCCCGGCAAGCAGATCGCTGAACCCGCCGAGGAATTTCGTCGCCGAATAGATGACCAGGTCGGCGCCCTGCTTCAGCGGATGCTGAAACGTCGGGCCCAGCAGCGTGTTGTCGACCGCCAGCAGGGCACGCCGTTTCCTCTTGCGAATCGATGCGGCCGCACGTGCGATGTCGGTCATCATCAGGGTCGGATTCGCCGGCGTCTCGATCAGCACCAGGTTCAGGTTGTCGGTCTGCTCGATCAGGCGGCCCAGCGCTTCGGTGTCCCCGGCGGGAGCCGCCAGTGCGGTGAATCCAAGCGGCTCGATGAGGTTGTGAATCAGATGCTGCGTGCCGCCATACAGCGGCTGCGTGTAGACCATCGCACCGCCGCGTTCAAGAAACGTGATTAGCACGGTGAAAATAGCGGCCATGCCGGAATTGAAGATGGCGGCGCTGTTGGAATCGAGCTCGAGAGGCACCAACTGCTCTTCCAGGATCTCGGCATTCGGATGATTGAGTCGCGCGTAAATCAGATCAGGTCGGTAGTCAGGCGGCAGGGGAACTTTGCCCAGTACGACCTTGAACGCGAGCTCTGCCGCTTCCGGGCTGGGAAACACGAAGGTCGAGCTGCGATACACCGGAGGCCGCGCCGATCCCACCGAGAGCTTGGGATCGAAGCCTCGCGTCAGAACTGCGGTCTCGGGCCGGACTCGATATGAAACTCTGGCCATGGCGCCCTCCGTCGACGTCCTGCAAGCGGTTCTTCCTGCCTGTTTCAATTGAACCACGGGGCGGCACTTGCAGCTATTCCGATGTAGCATTGACCTGTGCACTTGCCTTTGAACCCGCCGTTACGGCCGATGCTCGCCAGGCGCATCGACGCTTTGCCGCCAGCCGAGTCATGGATCTTCGAGCCCAAGTGGGACGGCTTCCGCACCCTGGTGTTCCGCGATGGCGACGAGGTTCTGCTCCAGAGCCGCGACGAGAAGCCGCTGAATCGCTACTTTCCTGAATTGATCGAACCGCTGCGCGCGCAGTTGCCCAACCGCTGCGCGGTCGACGGAGAGATCGTCATCGCGCACGACGGCGCGCTCGACTTCGATGCTTTGCAGCTTCGGCTCCATCCGGCCGCGTCGCGGGTGAAGCTCCTCTCCGAGCGGACGCCCGCATCGATCGTGTTCTTCGACCTGCTGTGCGAAGGCGATCGCGACCTGCGGCGCGAACCTTTTCAGGACAGACGCCATCTACTCGAAACACTGCTGGCCCATGCGACGCCGCCACTTCACCTCACTCCGGCAACTTCTGATTCAAACGTCGCCGCGGATTGGTTTCGCCGCTTCGAAGGTGCGGGCCTCGATGGCGTCATGGCGAAACCGCGGTCAGGTACTTACCAGTCCGACAAGCGCGTGATGTTCAAGGTCAAGCACGAGCGCGATTGCGACTGCGTGGTCGCCGGCTTTCGCTGGCACAAAGGAGGGCAGGGCACGGCCGTCGGCTCATTGCTGCTCGGACTCTTCGATGACGCGGGGGCACTGCAGCATGTGGGCGTATGCGCGAGCTTCACGCAGGAAA
>DATJWT010000128.1:0-14103 GCA_035500975.1 Binataceae bacterium (SeqCode) | reverse complement strand
GTGACCGGAAGACTGAACGCCCAAGCCATCGCCAGACCCAGCATCAAGATTGTTCCGACCATCGTAGCCACCTGCCAGACGACGCGCCATCGGATGCCTCTTTTGCGCTGAGAATCCGCCTTTTCGAGGCAGAACGCGCCGTCCCGATGAATTGTAAGCAAACAACGCGCCAAATCGTTCGCGAACAGGGTGCCGACTTCTGGCCGGCGTCTATCTTCAAGGCATAGCCGAGGCTGGTTGTGAGTGAGCGGGCGTTCGCTTACGGAATCGAGAAGTTTTGACGTGCCGCCGGTTTTCACTCGATGTCACCGCCGTGTCGTCGGGGCATATTGCGGCATCGTGGCTGGACCGCTTCGGGGATACGCGATACTGCTCTGAGCTTGCCGCCTGATGGCCTCAAGGGAGTACCTCGATGAACGAAAGGAAGCTCGGTAACAGCAGGCTCCATGTTTCGACGGTGGGGCTTGGATGCATGGGGATGTCGGATTTCTACGGGCCGCGCGACGACGCGGAATCGCTCGCGACCATCCATCGTGCGCTCGAGCTGGGAGTCAACTTTTTGGATACCTCGGATGCCTACGGACCCCACAAGAACGAGGAGCTGGTAGGCAGAGCGATCAGCGATCGTCGCCACCAGGTCGTGGTCGCGACCAAGTTCGGCATCGTACGAGGGTCCGACGGCTCACGCCGCATCGACGGGAAGCCCGAATACGTGCGCTCCGCGTGCGAGGCCAGCCTCAAGCGCCTGGGAGTGGAGACAATCGACCTTTATTACCAGCATCGCGTCGACCCCAGCGTGCCAATCGAGGATACGGTCGGCGCGATGGCGCGACTGGTCGAGGAGGGCAAGGTCCGGACGCTGGGATTGTCTGAAGCCGGACCGGAGACGATCAGGCGTGCGGTGAAGGTCCATCCGATTGCGGCGTTGCAGACCGAGTATTCGCTGTGGAGCCGCGATCCGGAAGACGATCTGCTCGATCTCTGCAAGGAATTGGACATCACTTTTGTCGCATACAGCCCGCTCGGGCGCGGGTTTCTGACCGGCGAGATAAAGAAATTCGAGGACCTGGCGCCGGATGATTTTCGACGGATGTCGCCGCGATTCCAGGGCGAGAATTTCCAGAAGAACCTGGAGCTGGTCGATCGCATCAAGGCGATTGCGGCCGAGAAGGGCTGCACCGCCTCGCAGCTTGCGCTCGCGTGGGTGATCCACCGGGCAGGGCATATCGTGACGATTCCCGGCACCAAGCGCAGGAAGTACCTGGAAGAGAACGTGGGCGCATCGGAAGTGAAACTGAGCGAGAGCGACTTGCGGCGCATCGACGAGATCGCACCGCGCGGGGTTGCATCGGGAGAGCGTTACCCGGCGGCACTGATGGGATCGCTGAATCGCTGATTCCGATCCTGGTCTCTCCGGGAGTGGCGAGACCGATGCCTCTGCCCTGACCTCTCCGCTCGAGGAGAGGTTAGAAGAGGGGGCGAAGCCTAGTCTTCTTTCTTGATTTGCTGCGCGAGGTAGTTCTGCTCGCCTACCTGCTTCAGCAAGACGAGCTGGCTCTCGAGCCAAACGAGGTGATCGTTCTCCGACTTCGCGATGTCCTCGAGCAGCTCGCGGGTTACGTTGTCGCCCACTTCGACGGCCAGCGCGATCGCCTTGTTGAGCCGGGGCAGGGCGGCGGCTTCCAGGTCGTGGTCGAGCTTCAATTGCTCGGGGACAGTCTCGCCGACCTTGACCTTGTCGAGGCGCTGCATGTTCGGCACGCCATCAAGGTCCAAAATGCGCTCGATCAGCTCGTCGCAGTGCTTCATCTCGCCGATCGACTCTTCGCGGTCCTTGTGGGCGAGCCGCGCGTAGCCCCAGTTCTCGCACATCTTGGCGTGGATGAAATATTGGTTGACCGAGGTCAGTTCGCTGGTGAGGATTTCGTTGAGCGCTTCGATGAGCTTGGCATTACCCTTCACGCGATCTCTCCAAATGTAACGGCCCCGGCGGCCTCTCTCGGCTAGTCTGCCGCCAGTTCAGATACCGGGGGAGCATAGCTTTGGCGGGCGCGCGAGAGCATCGAGATGATCTCCTCGCGGCAGGAAGCGCAGTTGCGGCCGGCGCCGCATTGGCGGGTCACCTGCGAAAGGGTAGAAGCGCCGCCCTCGATGAGGGCTTCGATGGTGGAGTCGGAAACGGCAGCGCAATGGCAAAGGATCATTCGATCATCCAGTAACTGAGACTCATTCTCAATATCACCGAGTTCGCCTCCAGAGTCAAGCCGCAACGAAGAGCCGGAGACAATTCGATGCGCGAGACCCTCGGCCAGCAGTGCCGGGAAGCGGTGATCGAGATCGCCTAACGTCCCGGGGGTTTGCGAAGAGGTCTAGTTGCCACCCTGGATTTGCATCCCTTGCCCGTACGGATTGCGCGGGCTGTCGGGCGCATAGGGGCTGCCTGCTCCGTAAGGGTTGTTGATGCTGTCGGGCGAGTACGGGCTGCCATAGCGGCCGAAAGGATTCGAGGTGGAATCGGGATCGTAAGGGTTGGCGCTTAGTTTCCCGTGATAGCCGCCCTGACTATCGTACAGGCGCGGCGCATCGGTCGCGTACGGATTGGTGACACCCTGCGGGCTGAAGGGGCTGCCATATTTGCCATAGGGGTTGTTGATACTGTTCGGATTGTAGGGACTCCCGGCACCGTATGGATTGCTGGATGAGTCGGGAGCATACGGATTGGCGCTCAGGTTTCCCTGGGCGTAGCCGGGCGCGTCAAAGGCGAGAGCTATGAGGACTGCCAGTCCGGCAATAGCAAGCGCTTTCACGGCTATCACCCTATGACAATGCCTCCCTGGAGAGGAAGGTGCGCGGCGCGCGACGGGTGACAACGGCAATGGCTGCCTGCTCATCAATACGGACTCGTGATCCGACCTTTACTTACCCGTACTTGAAACTGGCCATCGGCGGGGATAGCTTGCGCGTGAACGAGGTGAGGAACTGATGGCGGGCGAATGATGACGGGCTTTGTCACACTTAACCCTTTTTCCCCCCAAGCCGCAGCAATTTCTCATCTTTTCGTAGCAATCCTCATCATCCTGGGCGCAATCTTCGCGCTGGTCGCGGGCCTCGTGATCGTCGCGATTGTGCGCTATCGCGACCGTCCGGATGGACCCGAGGCGAAGCAGGTCTTCGGTTCGATGCGGCTCGAGATTGCGTGGACTATCGCGCCGATTCTCCTGCTGGTGCTTATCGGCTTCTTCATGGTCGAGGCCATCGATGCCTCCGACCCCGCGGTTAGCGATCAGCAACCCGACATCCGCGTGACCGGCCATCAGTGGTGGTGGGAAGTCGAATATCCGAAGTCGGGCGCGATCACCGCCAACGAAATTCATATCCCGGTGGGAAAGTCGCTGCTGGTCGAAGTCGACGCCGCCGATGTCATCCACGACTTTTGGGTGCCCGAGCTGGCGCGCAAGGTCGATGCGATCCCGGGGCATATCAACCACGTCTGGATTCGCGCCGACCAGCCGCGCGTATACCAGGGAGTATGCGCGGAGTTCTGCGGTTCGGAGCATACGTGGATGCGCATGATCGTCGTCGCGGAGCCGCAGGCCGATTTCGATGCGTGGCAAACCGCGCAGCTTACCACCCCGGCTGCGCCCACCGATGGGGCAGCGGCGCAGGGCCTTCAGCTGGTCAAAGACGAGACCTGCCTCAACTGTCACGCCATCTCCGGACTGCCCGGGAAGAAGAGCATCGGGCCCGACCTGACCCACATCGCAAGCCGGCGGATCATCGCGGCGGGCGCGATCGAGAACAGTCCCGAGAACCTTTTCAAATGGCTCAAGGATCCCGATTCCATCAAACCCGAGAGCCATATGCCGAATTTTCAATTGAGCGACGACCGGGTTAACTCCCTGGTCGCATACCTGGAGACGCTCAAGTGAGCGACGTCGTAGTCACCGATCGGATCGCGCCCGCGGAGGGACATCCCGGCGAGGGCTTTCTTTCCTGGGTAGCGTCGGTCGATCACAAGCAGATCGGCATCATGTACCTGCTTTCGGCGCTGGGCTTTTTCGGGCTCGGCGGACTGGAAGCCCTGATCATCCGCACGCAGCTCGCGTGGCCCGGCAATCACATCGTTACTCCAGACACCTTCAACCAGCTCTTCAGCATGCACGGCACCACGATGATCTTTTTGGTCATCATGCCCGTGATGGCCGGCCTGAGCGCGTACGTGGTGCCCCTGATGATCGGCGCGAAGGACGTCGCCTTCCCGCGCCTGAATGCCTACAGCTTCTGGGTGCAGCTTTTCGGCGGGATCCTGCTCTATTTCAGTTTCATCGCGGGTGGCGCGCCCAACGCCGGCTGGTTCAGCTACGCGCCGCTGAGCGAGCCGTCGTACTCGTTCAACAACGGGGTGACGTACTGGATTCTCGGCCTGGCGGGAATCGGCGTCGGTTCGCTCGCCGGCGCGATCAACATGGTCGTGACCATCCTGAAGCTGCGCGTGCCGGGGATGACGATTCGGCGCTTGCCGCTGTTCGTCTGGATCACGCTGGTCAATTCGTTCCTGATGATCTTCGCGCTGCCGGTCATCAATGCGGCCCTGGTGCTGCTGCTGGCGGACCGGCTGCTCAACGCGCACATTTTCACGCCCGCGTTCGGCGGTTCGGCGGTGCTGTGGCAGCACTACTTCTGGGGCTTCGGGCATCCCGAAGTGTACATCATGATTCTGCCGGCCTTCGCGATAATCTCGGAAGTAATTCCGGTCTTTTCCGGCAAGCCGATCTACGGCTACGAGTTCGTGGCAGGGTCGACCGTGGCGATCGCCTTCATGTCGTTCGCGGTGTGGGCGCATCACATGTTCGCGGTTGGGCTGGGTCATTTGTTCGACCTGTTCTTCGGCATCTCGACGATGGCGATCGCGGTACCGACCGGAATCAAGATTTTCAATTGGACCGCGACGCTCTACCAGGGACGGCTGCGATTCACGACCGCGATGAAGTTCGCGGTGTCGTTCATCCTGATGTTCACGATTGGCGGCCTGTCGGGAATCAGCTTCGCGGTGGTGCCGATCGACTGGCAGCTGACCGACACCTACTACCTGGTCGCGCACCTGCATTACGTGCTCTTTGGCGGCGCGATCTTCGCGATCTTCGCGGGCATCTACTACTGGTTCCCCAAGATGTCGGGGCGGTTGCTCGATGAGCGAATCGGCAACTGGCATTTCTGGTTGACGTTTATCGGGTTCAACCTGACGTTCCTGGTGCAGCATCTGCTCGGCATGATGGGCATGCCGCGGCGCGTGTTCAGCTATCCCGACTGGCCGTGGTGGATGACGCTGAACATGATTTCGACTATCGGCGCATTCGTCCTGCTCCTCTCGGTCATCGTGTTTCTCTGGAACATCACGACCAGCCTCAACCATGGCGCCATCGCGGGAGACAATCCGTGGGATGCGTGGACGCTCGAATGGGCAACCACGTCGCCGCCGCCGGTCGAGAACTTCGAGCTGGTTCCTCCCGTTCAGGGACGGCGTCCGCTGTGGGACCTGAAACATCCCGATCGCGCCGACGAACTGGTCGCGGCGGCGGGAGAGTAGGGCGCGATGTCGAAGAGCAAGCTCGCCGTCACTCTCTTCATCCTGTCGGAAGCGAACTTCTTTGCGCTCCTGATCATCGCGTATCTCTACTTCCACGCGTATCCGGGCGAAGGACCGACGGCCGCGAGCTCGCTCGATGCGCACCGCACCGGCATCTTCTCGATTTTCCTGTTCGCCAGCAGCGGCACCATGATGCTGGCATCGCGCAGCTACCGAAAAGAAAAGAGCGGGGCGTTCCTGTGGCTCGTCGTGACGGTTCTGCTCGGGGGAATCTTTCTGTACGGACAGGTCCACGAGTACATGGGCTTGTACGAGTCCGGCGTCACCGCGAACCGGAGCCTGTTTGCCACCACCTTCTTCACCTTGACGGGGTTTCACGGTCTGCACGTCGCGGTAGGACTCCTGGCGATCACCGCGATCACGGTTCTGACCGGGACGGGAAATTTCGGCGTTAGCGCGCGCGAAGAAGAAGCATTCGGGTCCGTGGAGGTTTACTGGCACTTCGTCGATGCGGTCTGGGTGGTGATTTTCACGATCGTCTACCTGTGGGCGTACCTGTGAGTAATGCGGCGCAGAACCTGCTGTACGCGTGGGATTTCGATCCATCGATCGTAATCGGCTGCATCGCATTGCTTGCGGCGTATGCGATCGCGCATCGCGGGAACCTCGCGCGCGCCGGATGGTTCGTCGCGGGGGTCGCGCTGATGTTCCTGGCGCTGGTTTCTCCCCTTGATGCGCTCTCAGACACCTACCTGTTCAGCGCCCACATGCTGCAGCATCTGATCCTGGTGCTGGTCGTGCCGCCTCTGCTCATCCTGGGGATTTCTCCCGGCTTCGCGCGGGCGGTGCTCAAGGTTCCGGCGCTCGCTCGAATCGAAAAGATTCTCGGAAATCCCGTCGTCGCCTGGATGGTAGGCATGACGACCCTGTGGGCGTGGCACGCGCCGGTCCTGTACAACGCGACGCTGGCCGATGAGGACGTCCATATCGTCGAGCACCTGTGCTTCCTGGTCAGCTCGACGATTTACTGGTGGCCGATTCTCGCGCCGGTTGAGGAATCGCGGCTCTCCGCGATGCCGGCGGTTATCTACCTGGTCACGGGAGCGGTCTCGAACAGCGTGCTCGCTATCCTGCTCACGTTCGCGCGGCCGGGCTTGTATCCGGCGTATCTGAATCCCGCCGACCCGCTCAAGATCCTGCCGATGATTCGCGACTCGTGGGGCCTGACGCCGGCGCTCGATCAACAACTCGGCGGACTGATGATGTGGGTGCCGGGCGGGATGGTGTTCCTGGGCGCGGTGGTGTGGGTGATGGCGCGATGGTACGCGACGCCGGAGCGCCCGCTGCGGGTGGCGTCGGCGAATTGATGGAGATGGAAGATGACTGAACAAACTCCGGATGCATCGAAGACAGCTGAAGGCTGGGCCAAGCCGATGCCCGAGCGCGTTCCGGCGCAGACCTACCAGCCGGCGGTCCTGGCGTTGGGAACCACGTTCATCCTGTTCGGCCTGGTCAGCTCGTACGCCTTCTGCGTTGCCGGCGGAGTGTTGTTCGCAATCGCCCTCGTCAACTGGATTGGAGAACTTGCGCATGGCGACTGATCCTTCTCGCGGAGAAGTCCTGAGCCCCGAGCGGCGGGTCTTCGTCACCAAGGTCAGCCTCGTACTGATGGGCTTTGCCGCCATGCTGGTGGCGGTGCCGGTGGTGGGGTTCCTGATCGGTCCGCTGGTCCGCCGCTTTCCCGGCATGTGGCGCCCGGTAGGCGCGGTTGACAGCTTCAAGGTCGGGCAGACGGTAAAGGTGACCTTCCGCGACCCTTCTCCGTTGGCGTGGGCCGGTGTCACCGCGGAGACCGCGGCATGGTTGCGCCGAGTGAGCGATGACGAGTTCATGGCATTCGCGCTCAACTGCACGCATCTGGGATGCCCGGTGCGATGGCTCCCCGACGCGGGCCTGTTCATGTGCCCCTGCCATGGCGGGGTTTACTACTCCGACGGGCGAGTGGCAGGCGGGCCTCCGCCGCGCGCGCTGTTCAAGTATCCCGTGCGGGTTAACAACGGCCAGGTCGAGATTCAGACCAGTGCGATTCCGATCGGCTAGCGGCGGAGCGGAAGAGTGGGTGCGCTAAAGAAACTCATCAAGAGCATCGTGGATGCGTTCGAGGAACGCACCGGCCTGATCAAGATCATGACCGATCTCGCCGAGCATCCGGTGCCACCCGACACCGGATGGTGGTACGTGTTCGGCAGCGCGACCGCCGTCGCATTCATGATCCAGGTCGTCACCGGCATCGCGCTGGCGACCTCGTACGTCTCATCCTCGGGCAGCGCCTACGATTCGCTGCAATTCATCACGACCCACGCGCTGATGGGCAACCTGCTGCGCGGGATGCACTACTTCGGCGCGTCCGCGATGGTCCTGCTGGTGGGAATCCACATGGGCCAGGTGTTCCTGATGGGCTGTTACAAGTACCCGCGGGAATTCAACTGGCTGACGGGCGTCGTGCTGTTGTTCCTCACGCTGGCGATGGGATTTACCGGCCAGCTCCTGCGATGGGACCAGAACGCGGTGTGGTCGGTCGTGGTTGGAGCGGAGCAGGCGGGCCGCACGCCGATTATCGGCGACATGCTCGCGCGCTTCCTGCTGGCGGGAAAGACGATTGGCGGCGCGACCCTCTCGAGGTTCTTCGCGTTCCACGTTTTTTTCATTCCCGCGATTATTTTCGGGTTTGTTGGAATTCATCTCTTCCTCGTGCTGCACGATGGAATTTCCGAGCCGCCAAAGGTCGGGGAACCCGTCGATCCGGCGACCTATCGCGAGAAGTACGAGAAGCTGGTGACGGAGAAGGGCGTTCCGTTCTGGCCCGATGCTGCCTGGCGCGACGTCGTGTTCTGCGTCGCAGTCGTGCTCGCGGTGTTCATCCTGGCGCTGGTGTTTGGCCCGCCCACGCTGGACAAGCCACCGAATCCGAGCATGCTCGCGAAAGACCCGGCACCGGACTGGTACCTGCTGTGGTACTTCGCGCTGCTGGCGCTGATCCCCCACAAGATGACTACCCCGGTCATCCTGCTGGCGCCGCTCACGGGCATCATCGTCCTGCTGCTCGTTCCGATCGCATCGAACAAGGGCGAGCGACATCCGCGCAAACGCCCGTGGGCGGTCGCATCGGTGATCGTGATCGTGATGATGATCGGAACGTTGTGGGTCGAAGCGATCCGCGAGCCGTGGTCGCCCGATTTCAGGGCAGAGCCGCTGCCGACATCAGTTGTCGGTACGAACATCGGTCCGGTGGTGACCGGAGCGGCGCTGTTTCATGAAAAAGGCTGCGAGTACTGTCACGAAATCGAAGGCTTCGGAGGGCATCGCGGCCCCAGCCTTACCTGGGTGGGCGATCGCTTGACGCGGGCCGACCTGACGGTGCGCATCATGAACGGCGGCTACAACATGCCGGCGTTCGCGGGCTTGCTCAGTGCGGGCGAGTTGGATGACCTGACGGCGTTCCTGGAGTCGCGTCACAAAGAGCGCTAGCCAACCCGCTGGTCCTTCTCCCTACGCGAGAAAGACTTCATTTGGAGATTTGGCTACTTCTCCCTGTTCCCGTAGGAGACCGCCAACCCCGCTTTCGCATCGGATTGGATGCCGTATTGCGGGATCGGGTAACGCAGGCCGTTCGCTGCAAGCCGCTTCATCCCTTCGATTGTCTTGGGCAGGAAATGCGGCGGAATCGCCATCAGCATCTCCTCGTCCAACACGCCGCCATAGCGCCGCTCCGCGTAGCACGGAATCGAGAGGCTCGGCTCGCCGGTCTTGAGCGCGCGGCCCCATGAGTCCGCGCAAGCGGACTCTCCGACGACGCCCCATTGGAACTTGCGATAGCCCGACCACTGAAGGCCGTTGATGAAGATGATCATCTGCCCCGGCGTGGCATAGATGAGGCAGATATCCGGCGGATTCAGCCGCCCCGATGCCAGCGGCGACACAGCCATCGCGGTGTAACGCCCATGCGGCACGGTGTCCATCGCATGCTGATGGTCCGACGAATCCTTGAGGGTTGAATACCACACGCCCGCCATCGCCTTGCCCGAGAGCCAGTCCTCATCGCGCGGATGCAGCCCGATGACGGCGCCGCATTGCGCGCCGACAAGATCCTTCATCGTGATGCCGACGGTCCATCCGAGCCGGGCGGCCTGGGCGACGATCTGGTCGGTGGTATGCGTGGACTTGGGCCGGCGGATTTTGGGAATCGCTTCCATCTCCTCGACGGTCGCGAACATCTTCATCCCGATCGGCGTGGTGCGCAGCCGCAGCAGCTTGTTCAGGTCGTCAACGATCGCGTTCCAGTCATAGCTGATTTGATCGGCCATCGCGGGCACCTCCAGAAATTGCACCTACGGACCGATATAGCGCAGGGTAGGGCGAAGCTCCACGGTCCGATACACTTATCGTGATTCAGCGTACTTTTTTCGCTTCAATTGATGCGCATATGCGGGCATGATAGTTAATGCCGCTCTTGAGCGGCCTGCCTTCACGGGGGCGGCGTACCCAAGTGGTAAGGGAGAGGTCTGCAAAACCTTTATGCATCGGTTCGAATCCGATCGCCGCCTCCATTTCACCCCATCTGCAGTGCACGCCGGGTGATCGTCCCCAATTCGATTCATGAAGCTTTGTCACGCCGCCGCTCTCGCGCTTACGGGCTGGTACCTGATGGTGCCGCCGGGGACCTGCAAACCGCGGTGGGCATCGCAGGACAAACCCGCGGCCTGTGCGGCGCCGCTATCGGAGTGGATCGTGGCCTTGTCGTTCTCCCACCAGGACAAGTGCGAGGCGGAACTTGGCGCCGACATCTCCTTCGCAAGGCAGCAGATGGCGAGCGCCAAGGGGAGCGACGACAAAATGCTGGTTGATTCGACCAGGAAAGTATACTGGCGCGCCCTGACTGAACGCTGCGTATCCACCGACGATCCGCGCCTCGGGCAGCAGTAAATTTCTCTTTCCAGCTATTCCATCGGCCACTCGCGTTGGTAGAAGGCGAGCATCTCGTCCTCAACGCGTGGGGGAAATTCCAGCTTGTATTGCGCGAATGCGATCCGCGCGCGGCGGCAGATCTCGCGATGGATCTCGATATGGACGTCGCGCATTGCGACGCGGTCGTTGTCCTGGAATGCGCGTTTGATCTTGTCGATCAATCCCGTGTATTCGCGATGCTCCGACTCGGTGAGCATCTTCGCGCGCGTGAAAGGGTTGCGATGGAACGTGCGGCGATCGCGCTCCAGCAGCATCAGGGGAACCAGTCCCGTTTCCACCAGCAGGAGTTCGGTGTAGTAGAGCGTGTCGACCTGCCCGCGAGCGAGTAGGCGCACCGGCCACGTCGCGCCCTGGAGAAATCCAAGCACGTTGTACTGGAGCGCCCGGGCGATCTCGTTTTCTCCGAGGTTGTCTCCCAGCTTGAGCTGCCTGAAGACTTCGTCGGGGCCCCACAGCCGTTTCACCGCGATGCGCTTGCGGTGCCCGACGGTGTTGCCGCGCTCGAAGAAGAGATCGAATTTGACCGGTCCTTCGAGCAGGCAGGCGATGCCGAAGATTCCCATGATCTCGGTCGCCGCGAGGATCGGCGCGATCTCTTCGACCACCGCGCGCCGGTTGTTCCAGACTTCATCCCAGGCGTTGTCCGCGACCAGCAGATACAGATCGATATCCGAGTAAGGATCGGCAGAGCCGTCGGCCAGGCTGCCCTCGAGCCATCCTGCCGGGTAGCGCGGGTCGGAAGAGAAGAGGGTGACTACGCGCCCGATGAGCGCATCGCGGCGGACTTCAAATGGAGGCTTTGCTGAGTTCTCGCTTGCCACAAACTGGACGCTATCAACGTCGGCGCCCTGGTCCGATCCTCAATGCCGGTTCAGGCCGAAGTACGGTGACCAGAAATGCACGATCGCATATCCGACGGCGAGCGCGATAAGCAGGTACACGACCAATCGCACCGTGCTCAGGACCCACGATCCGTTTTCGTCCTGACTAGCCACCCTCGGGCGACTGTATCGCGATGGGGTGTTGAAACACTAACGAGCCATCTCGCCGGCTCGTCGACTTCACTGGCCGCTCTTAACCGAAAGGCTGGCGGGGCAGCCGGGATTATCGATCGGGCTGTAGCAGAGATTCTTGATTACGCCGGGTGAAGGCGAACCCTCGTCGCCGTAGCTGCAGATCCACGCGCCGCCGCGCTGAAAGAGGGCAACGGCGTAGTACGAGCCGGAGGGCAGGGAGCCGCTTTGGGGCGTCCGCGAGAGCTGCCGGGAATCGACGATGGTGAAGCCGTCATGAGAGCCGCGGGATTCGCCGCCGCTGAAGCTCGCGAGCTGCATGAAGAAGATTTGCCACGAGCCGCTCTTCGATGAGACCTGGTAGCGCATGGGATGCGAATCGGAGAAAACGGGCTTGTCGCGGCACAGCCAGGGGCGGGGTTCGCCGGCGGAAGCGGTGGTTGCGAGGGCGACAGAAATAAGGACCATTGCTGCGAGCGCCCGGCTTATTTTTTTGAGTTCATCTGCCACTTCCACACCCCTCCAGAAAGATTCAAGCAGCTGCTTCCGCGAGTTCGGGGCGTAAGCTGTATCCCGGCCGTTGTACCGCTCCCTAACCCTCTCCCAGGAAAGGAAAGGGAATCGGTCAAGTCAGAGTCGGTCACGCGTACCGAGGGCTGCGATCTGCTTTGTGATCGCGCCCAGGTTCGAGTCCTTGGGAGTGAACACCGCGCGCACTCCGAGGTCGATAAGCCGCTTGCGATCCGCCTCGGGAATGATGCCGCCCATGACGACGCGCACGTCCGATGCGCCACGGTCCTTGAGCAGGGCCAGCGTGTCGCGAGCGATGGTGAGGTGGGCGCCTGCGAGGCTCGAGATCGCGAGCACATCCGCATCTTCCTGCAGCGCCGTCTCTACCATCTGCGCGGACGTTTGCTTGAAGCCGGCCAGCACCACTTCCATGCCTGCTTCCATGCAGGCACGCGCCAGCAACTTGACTGCGTTGATGTGCCCATCGAGTCCTGCCTTGCCCAGGGCAACCTTGAGCCGATGGCCGTTGCTGCTCGCCGATGCTCGCGACACTCCCGCGCGCGCGTCCAGGATAGGCGGCGTGTAGCGCCCCTGGCTCACGCGCTCGAGCGACTCAGTCCATTCGCCGACGGTCCCGCCCGCGCGCGCCAATTCCACCGTCGCGGGCATCATCGAGCCACCCTCTGCCGCGGCGCGTTCCAGCATCTCGCGAGCCCGCGCTACCGCGGCGTTGTCCCGGTCGCCGCGCCATCGTTTCAGACTCTCGATGCGTTCCTTTTCCGATTTCTGCTGCGATGTGTCGTCGTCGGCTGCCGCGGCTGCGCCAGCCAGGCCGATCTCGCCCAGGAAAGAGTTGACGCCCACCTGCACGATTTCTCCGGACTCGAGGCGCGCCTGGCGCTCGGCGAGCTGCCGTGTCAGTTCTGCCGCGACGAGGTCGAGCGCGCGGGTGTAGCCGGCGGCGCGCAGCTTCATCGCGATTTCCTTCGCACGCGCCGCAGTCTCATCGGTCATTTTCTCGATAAGCTTGCTGCCCTCGAAGATGTCGCCGTACTTCCCGATCCCGGTTTCGTACATCAGGACCTGTTGCGTGCGCAGCGACAGGGTTTGCTCCGCCTGGTCGGGCAGCGAGAGCGCTTCGCGAAAACCGGGAAGCTGCAGCGCGTTGACGCGCGCTCCCGCCGAAAGCGTTACCGGCAGGGCTTCGTACGCGATGCGAATGATATTCACCTCGGGCTGCTGCTCGGTGAGCGAGAGCGATCGCACCTGGCAACCCGCGCGGAACGCGACCTCATCGATGCCGTATTCCGACTTGCAGAGCTCGCGCCACAACTTGAAATACGCGCGGACTTTACAAATTTCGGGAACCAGCTCGATGCCGCTGTTGATGAAGAACGAAATGCGCCTGACGGTCTGTTCCAGCGCCGCCGGCGTCAGATTCTCGCGCAACGCATCGAGCAGCAGCATCGCGTTGCCGAAGGTGAATCCGATCTCCTCGGCCGGCCCCGCGCCGCTTTCCATGTAGTGGTAGCCGCAGCAATTGATCGGGTTCCAGTTCGGCACCTGCTCGACGGCGAACTTGATCAAGTCGGTCGAGAGGCGAAAGGACATTTGCGGCTGAAAGATCGACGTCCCGCGCGCGACGTATTCCTTCATCAGGTCGTTCTGCGTGGTGCCGCGCAATTCCGTCCAGGGAACGCCGTGCTTCTCCGCGACGACCAGGTACAGCGCCAGCAGAAACGGCGCGGTCGCGTTGATCGTCATGGAGGTGTTGATTTGCCCGAGCGGAATGCCGTCGAACAGCGCTTCCATGTCCTGCCAATGACAGATTGAAACGCCGGCCTTGCCGACTTCACCGGCTGCCACCGGCGCATCGGGGTCGTAGCCGTTCTGGGTCGGCAGGTCGAAGGCTATGGAAAGGCCGCGCTGGCCGGACTTGAGATTCTGATGGAAGCGGGCGTTGGCCTG
>DATJWT010000127.1:0-9355 GCA_035500975.1 Binataceae bacterium (SeqCode) | reverse complement strand
GGATTGACCAGCAATCCATCGAGGTCGGAGCGCTTGAGGCCCGCATCCTCGTGGCCCATGTCGATCGCCTGCGCGGCAAACCCCATCGCACGGGTGTGATCAAAGTTCCGGCCCATCTTCGTCTGACCTAGGCCGGCGATTGCGCATTTGGCTCTCAAGTCGGTGCTCATAAAGAAGTCTCCGCTCGGCATCCTTTGGCGTCGCTTCGCGACAGATGCAGGCCGGAATCATAGCCCAAGCCTTCGGCAGGGCCAAAATGCCGGCGTACCTTCACGGGAACAGTCCGAATCTATATAATTTCTGATATAGAATGGCGCTCAGGCCGATAACCTTTTTAGGCGACTCGCTCGATTGCTTGCGAGCTTTCCCTGAGGACGCACGGAGGCATGTCGGCTACGAGCTATACAAGGTTCAGCAGGGACTTGATCCGAGCGACTGGAAACCGATGTCGATCATCGGCCCAGGAGCTCGTGAAATCAGGATCCGGGAGGTGGGCGGCGCCTATAGGGTGCTTTACGTGGCGATGCTCGAAGAGCGCGTCTATGTGTTGAACGTCTTCCAGAAGAAATCGCAGAAGACGCCGGGCCGAGAGCTGGATCTTGCGGCTCATCGTTTGAAGCTACTTAAGCAAAGGACTCACCGATGAAAGCCAAGACCTTTTCCAATGTTTGGGACGCCCTCGAGCATGATCCGGAGATGGCGGCTATCATGACGACCAGGTCAGAGGTCGCTATTGCGGTCTCAAAGCGGGTGCGTGGATGGAAAACGACTCAAGCTCAGGCCGCCAGGAGGCTAGGTACCACCCAACCTCGGCTGAACGACCTTCTGAAGGGGAGGATCAACAAGTTCTCTCTGGATACTCTGTTGACCTTGGCCAAACGTGCGGGCTTGAGGGTAAGAATCGACATTCGCGCCGCCGCCTGATCAAGTCATCCTGTGAGTCGTGCAAGTTACCCGTTCCTCCGTGAATGGGCCATTTCTGGACAAAAGCCGTAGCCTATCAGGGGTCTGTTTCGTACTCTAACCAGTTGGTTGCCAACTCCTGAACGTTACCCTTACAATTGGCAACGGGAGATTTTTCAGGATGTCGCAGCCATTGAGCTTCGAAGCGCTGGCCAGCAGCCAACACGTGCTGTCGAGCGCGGAAAACTTCGTTCTTTATGTACTTCTTGAGGCCGTGGCGCGCGGTAAGGCGGGTGGCCGGCTGCCGCTCAACCTGGGCGTCGTCATCGACCGCTCCGGCTCGATGTACGACGAACAACGTCTCGAATTCGTCGTTGAAGCCGTCAAATTTTTGGCGGGCAACCTCGCCCCCGACGATAAAGTCTCAATCGTCGCGTTTGCCGATTCCGCGCGAGTCATCGTGACATCCGAGCAGGCGCACGACCGCAATGCGGTCACTCGCGCGATCGATGAGATCGATTTGCTTGAAATCGGTGGTGGCACGCAGATGGCCCTCGGCATGCGCGCCGCGATCGATGAAGTGAAGAAGAACCTCGATTCGACCCGACTCAATCGCGTGCTGGTTCTGACCGACGGGCAGACCTACCAGGAAACCGCCTGCATCGAGCTGGTTCAGCAGAATCGCGAACAGATTTCCTTCTCCACCATGGGCGTTGGCGTCGAGTTCAACGAGAAGCTCCTCCAGCAACTCGCGCAGGATTCCAACGGCAAGTATCACTTCATCGGCAATCCATCGGAGATTCCCAATATCTTCGAAGATGAACTCCTCGGCCTCCGTTCTGTTTCGGTGCGCAATGGGCGAATCGATGTGACCCTGTCGCAGGGCGTGCAGGTGCGCGAGTCGTTTCGCGCATCGCCGGAAATCTACGCGATGGGTACGCCGATGCTCGGCGACGATCGCAAGATCAGTTACGAGATCGGCGACCTCGAGACCGGCGTGCCAGGCTCTGTCCTTCTCACCCTCGTGCTGCCTCCGCGCAAGCCGGGCACGGTGCGGATGCTCCAGAGCACCTTCCACTACGAAGTGCCTGGCGCCGGGGAATCTCAGGCGAACTGCGATCTGACGGTCGAGTACACGCTCGATCGCACTCTGACCAGCAAGCGCAACGGGCGCGTGATGAGCCTGGTTGACCAGGTCTCGATCGCCAAGTTGCAGGCCAAGGCGGAAGAGGAACTCAAGGCCGGCAACGTGGACAAGGCCACGCGCCTGCTCGGTAACGCAATCCAGGGGACGCAGCGGCTCGGCAACACCAAGGCGACCCAGGCGCTCGCGGGCTTGCTCGACCAGGTCAAGAAGACCCAGACGCTCCAGACCAAGGCGGCCAAGACCACGCTCCTCCAGGCGCAGGCGGTGGTCCGCAAGACCCAGATGCTCGATCCCGATGCATTGAAAGATTTCGGCAAGCCCGAATAGCGATAAGATAGAGGGAACCGGTCGCGCGACAATCCCGCGCCAGAGGATAGAAGACAGCTATGATCAAGTGCAGCGAATGCGGCTACGAAAACATGGACGGTCTCGACTACTGCGACGGATGCGGCGCGAAGCTCGCGGCTGCGGCCGCCGCTGCTCCTGAGGCCGCCGCCCCCGCTCCGGCGCCCGAGCCCGAAAAGCCCGCGGAAGCCGCGGCCCCGGCCGAAGAGCCGAAGCCCTCTGAAGCGCCCACCGGCGAAATCAAGCCCGAGGCAGCTCCTGCCTCTCCCGCTGCTCCTGCACCCGCTGCCCCTGCGGCCGCCGTTGCGGCGTTCAAGGCGAGCCTCAAAATTGTCCGCGGTAGCACGCGCAAGGACCAGGTCTTTCCGCTCGAAGACGGCAACAACCTGGTGGGGCGATGGGATCCTGAAACCGGTTCGTTCCCCGAAGTCGATCTCGATGCGGACGATCCGGAAGCCAAGATTTCCCGCAAGCATGCGTTGATCAGAATCGCGGATGGCAAGGTAACGGTCGAAGACATCGGTAGCCTCAACGGCACCTACGTGAATCGCGGAGCGCGCCTGCAGCCGGGTAGCCCCGTGGAACTCAAGACCGGTGACGAGATCATTATCGGCAAGACATTTTTGAAACTGATGATCGATCCGATCTCCTAGCAGGGTGTTGAGAAACCAGAATTTCGAGGACGCAGCGGATGATTCTTCTCAACACTCTGCGAAGACGGCCTCTTTCCTTTAGTTCTCTCCCTCTGGGAGAGATGACAGTGAGGGAAGCAGGCGGTGAAAAATTTTTTTCACCCGCCTGCTAGACGTTGCCCGGCTTGGTAAAGCGGCGTGCCGGCTGGCCCTGTCCGCAGTGTCACTGCCGGGAGTAGATGCTCAATGAATCCGGGCGAGCCGCTTTCCGAGGGCCATCTCCTCGATAATCGTTACCGCGTGAGGAAGGTCCTCGGCGTCGGCGGCATGGGTCGCGTATACCTGTCCAATGACACCCGCCTCGCGAACCGTCCGGTAGCCGTCAAGGAGATGATTCTCGGCGACGGCTTCGCCGAGAAAAAAGCCATTGAAGACTTCACGCGCGAGGCAACCGTCCTCGCGCGCTTGTCTCATCCCGGCATTCCCACCCTCATCGACCACTTCGCCGAGAACGGACGCCATTACATGGTGATGGAGTTCGTTGCCGGCGGCGACCTCGAAAAGATCATCCAGCAATCGGGCAGCAAACTCGGTGAGCAGCAGACGCTTCGCTGGGCGCGGCAGATCCTGGCGGTGCTGGAATTTCTCCATGCGCAGACGCCGCCTATCGTCTATCGCGATCTCAAGCCGGGCAACATCATGATCGACAAGGACGGACGCGCGATGCTGATCGATTTCGGAATCGCGCGCTTCCTGCCCAAGGGCGGCCATGCGACCCAAATCGGATCGCCGGGCTACGCGCCGCCCGAGCAGTACGTGGGCAACGTCGAGCCGCGTTCGGATATCTTTTCGCTCGGCGCGACGATGCATCATCTGCTCACCGGGCGCGATCCCGCGCTGGAGCCTCCTTTCAGCTTTCCTCCGGTCCGGCAGCTCGCGCCGGAGGTATCCAATGCCACCGCGATGTCGGTGGACAAGGCGCTGAATCACGACATCACGAAGCGGTTCGCATCGGCGCGCGAGATGCTCAACGCGCTGCCGGAACCTCCGGCGGAAACCGGCGCGCAGAACGGTTCGCAGCCGCTGCAGAGCGGATCGCTCAGCGGGATGCAGACCGTGGTGCTGTCCAATCCCGTTCGCTCCCCGTCGGCCGCTATTCAAGCCGGCTCGCCGACCCCGCGCGCAATCACGCCAACGCCGCGTGCTGCTCCGGCGCCCTCATCGCTGACCAGCATGCCAACTGTCGTGCTCAGCACGCCGACGCCTTCGCGCGTCGCCGAGCCGCCGCTTGCGCCGGCCCCGAGCACCTCGCGATCGATTCGGCCTCCAGTAAAGAAAGCTATTGAGCTGGGCGTGAAGGCCAAGGCGCTAATCGAGCGCGGGTTGCGCTCGAAACTGGTGTCATCAGTCATTCAGCCTGCGGCGCCCGAGCCGCAGGTCTCCTCGACCGCCAAGACCCAGGACCTCAAGAACCCGGGAGCTTCAGGGCCGGTTGCGCCATCGCCGTCCACCGGTCGATCGACGCCGGCACGGACCGGATCGGGCCGGCCGCAATCCAACCCGGCGCCCATTTCTTCTTCGCTGTTCCCCAATTCCGGCGCGCAACTCGCATCCGGAATTACTGCCAGGTTGATCGTGCGCGGCGATGAAACGGAATTTCAGCTCAAGAGCGATCGCACGGTGGTGGGCAGATCGCAGGGTTCCGCCGACGGTCTCGATATCGACCTGGCGATGGTTCCGCGCGGAACCGATCGGGTTTCGCGCCGGCATGCGGAAATAATTCGCCGCGGTGAAGAGTTCTTTATCCGCGACCTGGGCAGTATGAACGGCACTTTTATCCAGGGCCGCGGGCGGTTGGGACGCGATCAACTCTACAAGCTCAAAGATCGCGACCAGGTAATTCTCGGCGGTGCTATATTGCAATTTAGAAAAGGATAGCGGTGCATGATCACGTGTCCCGAATGCGGTGAGCTCGCCGAAGACAACGCGAAGTTCTGCAATCGATGTGGGCAGGGACTGACCGCGGGTGCCGCGGCCTCGTCCGCTCCATCGGCCGCGAAGCCGGCCGCCCTGCCAATCGGCGCCCGGCTGAAGGACGACTTCGAAATCGTCGAAGTTCTGCCCGGAACCTCGATCGAGAATCGCTACCGCGCGCGGCGCTCCCGGGAAGGCAAGACCGAGTCGTTCATCGTTCGCGAGCGCCTGGCCGACAAGCGCCCCGAGGTGGAGTCTGTCGCGGAGGCCGCGAATGCTCCGTCCGAGGATCCGCCGGTCGATCCGAACGGTCCCACTGCCAAGACCGCGGAGCTCAAGCCGCAGAACGCAGCCGATGAACCCGCCCAGGACGATGCCGGCGCGGGCATCGCAACCGTGGCGCAGGCTGCCGTCCCCTCTGAACCTGGGGCTGAGCAGGCTCCCGCGCCATCCTGCAATGGTGCGGCGGCTCAATCCAACGGGTTGCCCGCTACCGCCGAAGAGACCTTCGAGCATGCAACGCGGGAACTGGCCGCGCAGATCGAGAACGATCTCGGCGAAGTGTTCGGGCGCGTGCTGTCGCTCTCACTGACCCTGAGCCATCCGGCATTTCAGCGCGCGATCGAAGGCTTTGCCCACGATGGTCGCGTTTACCTGGTCTATCCGGATGAGGACCTGACCTCGTTCCATCGCGGGTCTTCGAAAACCAGCGAGCCCGAAGCGATCGCCGCCGCGATCCAGGTCTGCCAGGCGATATCGTTCGTGCATCGCCGCGGCCTGCGCCTGAACGATATCTGCCCGCAATCGCTCGCGGTGACCAGGGCGGGAAGAATCAAGCTGACCGGACTCGACTACGTCAGCAACGACAACGAGCTGCAGTCGGACCCCATTTTCAACGACGGTTATACCGCGCCCGAAATTTATCGCGGCAAGAAGGTGGACAAGCGCGCCGACATCTTCTCTGCCGGGGCGCTTCTGTACACCTGGCTTACGGGCGAGCGCCTGGAGAGCGAAAGCTGGCGGGAAGAAGCCGGGGTCGTCAGCTTCTATCCGCCGCATGTCGTCACACCCGATCTCGAGCAGGCGGTGCGCAAAGCCCTGCTGTTCGATTCCAGGGACCGTTGGGCGACTATCGACGAATTCAAAATCGAGCTGACCAGGCTGCTGGGCAGGGTAAACCTTAACGCCGCGGTGCTGAGCGACGTCGGGATGGTTCGTGACCATAACGAGGATGCGGTCATGGCCCTCCAGTACACCCGCGACTCGCTCGTCGAACCGGCGCAGAATTACCTGTACGTCGTTTGCGATGGGATGGGTGGGGCGGAAGCCGGCGAGGTGGCGGCCGCGATTGCCGTCTCCACGATCCGCGGCTATGTTCAGGAACGACTTGCGGGAGCCGATATGCAGGACCCTTGCAAGCTGATGATCGCTTCGCTCGAAGAAGCCAATTCGAAAATAATCGAATACCAGGCAGCTCATCCTGAATCCCGCGGTATGGGCTCGACCGGCGTGACCGCGCTGATCAATCCGCCCGATGTCGCCCTTTCATGGGTGGGAGACAGCCGCGCCTACCTGCTCGAAAGCGGCGCCCTGCGGCAGGTCACGAAAGATCATTCTCTCGTGCAGCGGCTGGTCGAGATCGGCCAGATCACCGCCGAGGAAGCGAAGCATCATGAGCACAAAAACGTGATCACGCGATCGCTCGGCGCGCGCCAAAGCGGTCCCGCGGGCGCGGAAGCCGTGGCGCTCAAGCTCAAGCGCGGGGACCGGCTGCTGCTCTGCAGCGATGGCCTTACCGCGCACGTGGATGATCCCGATATCGCAAAAATCCTGCGCCGGCACAGCAGCCCGGGCGATGCCGCGCGCGAGTTGATTGCCGCCGCCAATGCCGGAGGCGGCACGGACAATATTTCGGTGGCGGTGGTATTCGCGAACTAGTGCGCTAGATGGCTGACACGATAAATCCCGGGACCGGCCCGCTTTCGGCCGGAACCGTGCTGCAGGGTCGCTATGCGATCGAGCGGCTGCTCGGCGGCGGCGGCATGGGCATGGTGTACCTGGCGCACGACCAGCGCCTCGCCAACCGGCCCTGCGCGATCAAGGAAATGGTCGATCACTTTATCGACCAGGCCCAGCGCATCGAGGCCAACGAGTACTTCGCCCGCGAGGCGGACACCTTGGCGCAGCTCAAGCACCAGGCGATTCCCGCGATCACCGACCGCTTCGACGATCAGAATCGCCACTACCTGGTGATGGAGTACGTCGAGGGCCGCAACCTCGAAGAAGAGCTTGCGGCGCGTGGTGCGCCGCTCCCCGAGGGCCTGGTCATCGATGTCGCCCGGCAGCTCTGCGATGTGCTCGCGTATCTGCACGGGCACGATCCCGCGGTGATCTATCGCGACATGAAGCCGTCGAACGTGATGCTCACGCCGAAGGGACGCGTGGTGCTGATCGACTTCGGTATCGCGCGGCTGTTCAAGGGCGCGCGCAAGGGCACGATGATCGGGACGCTCGGGTTTGCGCCGCCCGAGCAGTACCAGGGCAACGTCGATCCCCGCAGCGACATCTATTCGCTGGGCGCGACCCTCCATTACGTGCTGACCGGGCGCGATCCCGAAAAGTTCCCGCCCTTTGCCTTCCCCAAGGTCCGTGAGCTGCGGCCCGAAACCTCCGCCAACCTCGCGGGGGCGATCGATTCCGCGCTGAGCTACGACGCGAACAATCGTCCGCCCAACATCCAGCAGTTCCGCGACATGATGCTTTACGGCACCGGCATGCCGGCGACTGGCGGGCTCGGCGTCAGCCCCAGTGGCGGTACCGCGGACCTGTCGCTGATGGCCGACGACATTCCGCCGACTGCGATGCTGCCGGCGCGCAAGCCGCGCAGCGCCGCTCGGCGCGCGCTGTCGTTCCTGATCTTCTGCGTCATCCTGGGCGGAATCGCGTTCGGCTCGACCTACATCTATTCGGATCCGGTGCTGCAGCAACGCCTCGGCATCAAAAGCTACATCGATGAGCTGCCGTGGAAGCACCAGGAAGCGGTGGCCAAGGCGCTCTCGCATCCGCTTGATTTCCAGCAGCTCACGCTGGCGCTCTCGACCCGCGATGGGACCGCGATCGCACCGCCCCAGGCGTCGTTCAACGACACCGACTTGACCAATGCGCGCTACCTCAAGTGGACCGCGACGTTCAAAAACGCGCTCTCGGGGCTGGAAGGGCGATCCGAAAAAGTCGAGGCGCGATTCTACGATCCCAACGGACTGCAAATCGCGACCAGCTCGTCCGACATGTTCATCAGTCCATCGCAACCGACCGCGGAATTCTCGGGCGTCGCCCTGATGCCGACGATGACCGACGAGCCGGCAGGACAGTACAAGGTCGCGCTCTACCTGGACAACGATCTGCTGGGCCAGAACGCATTCTCGGTCACGCAGGACATGGCGGCGCGCAAGAAGGAAGCGGCCGAAGCGGCGGCTTCCGCCGCGGCGGAGAAAGCCGACGAAGAAAAACGCAAGGAAGAAGCGCGCAAGCTCGCGATGGTCGACGAGCGGCGCCGCAAACCGCTCGAGCTGCGGCAGATCGAGTTCCTCAACACCACCAAGACCGGCACTCCGCTGTCGGGTTCGACCAGCTCCTTCGATGCGTCCAAGGTGCTGTTCGTGGGATGGCAGGTGGCTTTCGACAACCGCCTGTTCGGACTCGAGCCGGGGCAGTACCGCGTCGATGCCGCCTACATCGCGCCGGACGGACATACGCTCGGCAGCGTTAACGATTGGCAGAACGTCGCGGCCAATCAGAAGACCGCAACCTTCAGCGGCAGGGTCGGCAATTCGCGCGGCGGAGCGTTCCTGCCCGGAACCTACACCGTCAATTTCTATTTGAACGGGCAGTACTTCGGTCAGCGCAGGTTCAACGTAGTCGCCAACAGCGGAACTTTCCCCGGAAGCGGGTCGGGCGGCGGCGGTTACTCGGGCAGCTATGGCTCCCCGAGCATGGGCAGCGGTGGCGGAGGTTTCAGCGGTGGATTGAGTTCCACCGGTCCCGACATGTACGGCGCAACCATTGCCACCGGGTCTATCAGCGGATTGCCCGGCGGCGGCCATCCGGACATGGAACTACGCCTGCGCCCCCAACCCAACGGATTCCTGCACGGCGAGATGGTGATTCACCAGGACGGCTTCGGCGCGACGCAGATCGAGGGCTTCATCCGCGGCAACCATCTGCAATTCCAGGTGCCGTACGGAACCGAGACCTACTATTTCGAGGGGCAGCGCAGCAGCGACATCATGAGCGGCACCTTCGAATCGTCACCCTCAGGCGGCCGCGGCACCTGGACCGCCCAGGCGAACTAGCC
>DATJWT010000126.1:0-21600 GCA_035500975.1 Binataceae bacterium (SeqCode) | reverse complement strand
GCCTTGACCGATTGCACACGCCGGCGAAGGTACTTCCAGATTTCGATTGCGCGGCGCGGCCGCGGCGTCAAATAGCGATCGGCGACTTCCGAGATCAGATCGAACACCTGTCCGTCAGCGGTTGACCGCAGCAGCTTCACGTATTCGGCATGCGCCCACATCAAGGGAGTAGCGCTTCCCGTCTGCCGTCCGCGGAACAGGAGCGCATCGGGGATGTCGTCCTGGTCCCACACCTGTTCCGGCAGCAGCCGCGTCGCACTGGCAAACGCTTCCATCGCGCGGATGTAGGGAACCGGATCGCGTCCGGCAGCGAGCTCGTAGTGCCCGCGCTCGCCGGTCAGCAACGGCCACGGACGTCCGCGCCCGAAATACACGAATGGTCCACCGTCGTCCTGCTGCCCATAGCCGTCGTGGGTGTAGCGCCGCCAGCAGGGCCCTTGCGGCAGATCCGCTTTCAGGACGGCATCGATGACGCGCAGCGAACTTTCCATCAAGGGATCGCCCGCGCGGCGGATTCCGTATCGCACCAGCTCCAGGAAGCCGGGATCGACGATCTCCGCGGTGCGGAATTGATTGGGAGCGCCCGGCGGATGGTTCTTGATCGTTACCATCAGGCGATCGGGATCTTCGTTGGGATGGTCGTCGTTGGGATCGGCGGGCGTGATGCGGACGTAATGGCGGCGAATTCCCGGCACCAGGAAGCCGTGGTTGGTGACGGTCCATTTCTCGATGTGCGATTCCAGGAAATCGGCATAGTCCTCGAGGTACTGCGCGGTTCCCTCGTCGCCACGCTCGCGCGCGAAGCAGGCGGCGCACACCAGCGCCGCGATATTGCTGGCCAGGGTGGAGGGCGAGAATCCGCTGTTCTCTTCCCAACGTTCCTGCTCGGTCGCGGGCCCGTGCCGGAGGAGGTACTTCGCGCCCGCACGGACCATCGGGTAAGGATCGAAATCCAGCAGCGCGCCCACCTTGTGGAGCCGCCACGCCAGCATCATCGGGAACGCGACCTCGTCGAGCTGGATGCCATTCCAGTACGGGTCGCCGTTGATCCAGAAATTTTGCGAGAAGCCGCCGTCATCGTGCTGCGAACAGGCCAGGTAGATCAGCGCCCGGACGGGAGTGGATAGATCGCCCGATGCCATCATCCCGGTGGCGCTGTTCACCATGTCGCGCGTCCACACCAGGTGATATCCGCCGAGGTCCTCGTCGCCCTTGGCTTCTCCCCACGGAATGCTGAGCGACGCGATGATCGCGCCGGGGTAGTTCTTGTCTTCGTGCGCGATGAGCAGTTCGCGGCTGCGGCGATGAAGTTGGCCGTCGTCGCCCGACCACTGCCCGAGCGGATGAAAATGGCGGCAAGCGCGATCCCATTGTTCCAGGAACCGCGAGCGATGGAGCGAAAAAGGAAGCGCCAGTGACTGGAACAGGGTCGTGACCGCCCGATGCAGCGTGTGGCCAAAGCCGAGTCCGACGGTGAATTCATGGCCCGCGCCGAGGTCGATTTCGCCGGTCAGCGCGATATTGCCGTCAGGCGCCGATGCGAACTGGTTGTCGAGCTGGAAGTTATCCGACAGGTCCTGCCATCCGTCGGTGCGCCCGACGTAACCACAAGACTGGCGCAAAAAGGGCGCAGTCGCGGCGAGAGCGAGCCAGTTGCCCTCGCGATGCGCGGTCAGAAAGTCACGCCCGACGATCGAAGTCGAGTTGCCGTCGTTGTGCCATCCGGCGACGCCGAGATGCGGCGCGAGCAGAACGTAGAGATGAAGGCGCTTGAGAAAATCCGGGTCGCCCTCCAGCCGCACGTTCATCAGCACGGTTGGCTGGTGAGGATCGGAGAGGACTTCCTTGATGATCTCGTAACGGCCTTGCGGATCGCGGTTGACGATCCGGACGCCGAGCCCGTGTTCGGACAGGTACTCGGTGGTGTTTTCGAGATCGCGCCGCTCTTCGTGAAAGAAGGTGGCGCCGTCGGTGATCAGAAATTGCAGGTCCCGGACCTGCGGCGAATCGACGGTGGGAAAGTAGATTTCATTCAGCACGCCCTTGGACCCCGTAAACCACACCCTGCTGCTCGACGAGTAGGCGGTGCCGACGAGATCCTTGGTGCTGCGCGTCCATCGCGGTTCGATACCGGGAGCGCCCGCGGCGCGTGGTGAATCGTGCAAGGTAGCCATCGAGTTTTCCCCTGGAAGACGAAAGGCCGAGCGCGTTGCTCAGGTTGGTTCGGATCCGCCTGCCGCCGCCGGCTCAGTCGCGATCTTGTCGCGCGGGCGGAAGACGTAAGCGACGCCGATACTCAACCCATAGAGGGCCAGCAGCGGGATCGCGAGCAGGAACTGGGAGATCAGGTCGGGAGGTGTCAGGGCCGCGGACACGATGAAGATCGCGACGATCGCGTAGCGCAGGTAATGAAGCATCATCTTGTGATCCACGATTCCCACCCGGGTCAGGAAGAACGCAAACACCGGCATCTCGAAGGTGATGCCGAAGGCGAGCAACAGCTTGGTCGAGAACGCCAGGTACTCGCTGATACGGATGGTCGGCGTGATGCCGATACTGGCGTACTCGCTCAGGAAGAACGCGTAGCCGACCTTGAACACGACCGCCCAGCAGAAATAACCGCCCGCGACGAAAAACAGGGTAGCGAAGATTACGAACGGCCGCGCCATCTTGCGCTCGCTGTCGTACAGCCCGGGCGCGATGAACTTCCAGATTTCGTAGAAGACCGCGGGACTGGCGATAAACAGGCCGGCGATGAGAGCGACCTTGAGCTTGGTGAAGAAAGCCTCACCGACTCCGGTGCCGATGAGCAGCACCTTGCCGTGCGACACTTCGCGAATCGGCCAGGTCAGGATATTGAAAAGCTGGTTGTCGATCGCATACGCGAGGAAGAAGCCCACCGCCAGCGCGATGGCCGCGCGGAGGAGCCGAATGCGCAGCTCCTTCAGGTGCTCGACGATCGACATCCGCGAATCGCCTTCGGGGCCATCGGGCTCGACCTCGGGCGTTACGGGTTCGGGGACGGCTGGAAGGTTTTCGCTCACGATTGCCCCGGCGGTTTGTCGCGCGGTTCGGACACCGGCGTAGCTGGGCGATTCGGCTTCTCCTCTTCCATCGCCTCGCTCAGCTCGCGCATCACGGTGTTGCTGGCGGCGCGCAGCTCGCGCATCAGCTTGGCGCCCGCCCTGATTACCTCGGGCATCCGCTCGGGGCCCAGCACCAGCAGCGCGACGGCGAGAATCAGCAGTATTTCAAAAGGATTCGGGATGGCTACAATCCGTTTTGGCGATATATTGACCCGGATGGTTCCGAAAGCGAAACGGTCACATCCGTCCGATCATCATAATAGCGGATCGTGGAGTCAACGATGCTGAAGACGGCGCTGGTTACCGATCGCGAGTACGCGCGCCATTTTGCCGGCCGGTCTCATCCCGAGCGCCCCGAGAGAATCGAGGCCCTCATCGACATGACCGATTCTTTCCAGCGGCCCGACCTTCAACATCGCGCGCCGCGCCGCGCGACCATCGAAGAAATCGAGCTCTGCCACGCGCCCGACTACGTGCGGCTCGTGAACCGGACCAGCGCGTTGGACCGTTTCGACTTTGACCCCGATACGCACACCTCGCGCGATTCGTACCAGACGGCATTGCTGGCCGCGGGCGGCGTGCTCACCGCGGTGGAGGCGGTGCTCGACGGGGCAGCGGATAACGCCTTCGCGATGGTGCGTCCCCCGGGGCATCACGCGCTGCCGAATCGCGCGATGGGGTTCTGCTTCTTTAACAACGTGGCGATCGCGGCTGCCTGGCTGGTCAAGCATCGCGGGCTCAGGCGCGTGATGATCGTAGATTGGGACGTCCATCACGGCAACGGCACCCAGGAGATGTTCTACGAATCGCCCGAGGTGCTCTACGTATCGACCCATCAATACCCGCATTACCCCGGGACCGGTTCGCTGCACGAAATCGGAGCGGGGCCGGGCGAGGGCTACACGATAAACGCGCCGATGCCGGCGGACTTCGGCGATGACGAGTACCTGCACTTCTTCGACGACTTCATCCTGCCCATCGGCCGCCAGTTCAACCCCGAGTTCATCCTCGTTTCATCCGGGTTCGATTGCCATTGGCGCGATCCGCTCGCGCAGATGCGCGTCACCGAGGACGGGTTCCTCGCGATGGCGCGGCGGGTCAAGAAGCTCGCGGCGGAATGCTGCGGGGGAAAGATGGTTGCGGCGCTGGAAGGCGGCTACGACATTGATGCGCTGGTGAATTCCGGGCGGGTGGTGCTGGAAGAGCTCGGCCGGTACGCCGATGAACCGATCCAGGCCTCGCGCGACGGCGCTGCCGTGATGCCGATCATCGAGCGCGCCGCGCGCAACGTCGGCCGTTTCTGGAACTTCGCCTAGGAATGGCATCCAGGCCGGGCGCGGACGAAGGGAAGGAGTTCGGAGCTCGCCTGGTCGCGATCGGCGGCGCGGCTCCCCGGGAATATCGCCTGCGCGCGGACAAGACCGCGATCGGCTATTCCCGGGACAATGACCTCGTGATCGACTCATCGACCGTTTCGGCTCGTCATGCGGTCATCCAGCGAAACCCGGCGGGCTACTCCGTAGCCGATCTCGAATCGACCAACGGCACCTTCGTGAACGGTTCGCGAATCCAGGGTTCAACACTCCTGGCGCGCGGCGACGAGATTCGCTTCGGCGATGCGCGGTTCGCGTTTCTGGCACAAACGAGAGCTGCGGCGCGCAGGCCGCGGGGACTGCGGCCCGCGGTCGCGATAACGATCGCGATGGTCCTGTTCGCGGTCGGATTTGGAATCGCTCGCTACCGGGTCGCGATGCTCGCGGCTGCCAAGGCGGGAAAACGTGCGGCCGAGGCGCCCGATGAAACCAATCCAGGCGCGACTGCCGCGCCCTCGGCCGCTTCCTCCGGGGCGGCAACACCGGCGCCGGCTGCCGAGGTGGCCCCGGAGTGGCTGGCCGCGCTGAATGGGTATCGCAGAATGTCCGGCCTCGACCCGGTGTCGGAGAACGCCAAGCTCACCGATGGCGATCGCGCGCACGTTGAGTATCTCCTGGCCAATTACTCGGAGGCGCTGCGCAGCGGCGCGATGCCGGGAGGCGAGATGCACGAGGAGCGCGAGGGCAGTCCGGGCTACACGCCCGAGGGCGCCGCGGCCGGCAAGCAGAGCGATGTGGATTTCATGTACTGGCACGGGCACAAGCCGGACGGGCTCGTGAACTTCGCGATCCTGGACTGGATCAGCGGCGCGTTTCATCGCTTGCCTTTGCTCAACCCGAATCTTCGCACGGTCGGATATTACGATTTCTGCGGCGGCGGGTTGTGCGTGGCAGCCTTGAACGCGATCGGCGGCGCGATCCCGGCTCGGCGCAATCAACTGTTCGCAAAGCCGGTCGAATTTCCGCCGGACGGCGCGGAAATCAGTCTGCGAACCTTCAACGACGAATGGCCCGATCCGCTCGCTTCATGCCCCGGCTACGCGGCGCCCAGCGGATTGCCAATCACGCTGGCGCTGGGCAGCTTCGTGCCGGTGAAGCTCGAATCGTTCGAGGTCGAGAGCATCGCCGCGGACGGCTCCAGGGGAAAACTTGATGCGTGCGGATTCGATCCTGCGACCTACGTCAATTCCGAGGACTATGGACAGACGGCAGGCCGCGGCGTGCTGGCCGCAAGCAGTACCGTGGCAGTCATACCGAGACGGGCGCTGGATCGGGGCGGCCGCTACGCGGTGCATATGAGGGTCAACGGCCGTGACTATCAATGGACCTTCAGAGTGAGCGACTAGCGCGAGTCACCGGATGGGGGGCCATCGTCTGCGTGTGGACAGTACCCACCTCGTGAGTTAAAGGTGGCGTTTCGTGAATGACACCGGGTTGAGAGCCTCCCCATGGGTGGAGACGCGACGGAGCCTTGTCGGTATTGCCTGGGTGCTGGTCTTCGCTCTGACATTCTTCCGGACGACAGCGGTATCGGCGGATTCCGGATGGGCTCCGCCGACGTCCGCTCCGACGGTAGAACCTTCCGAGGAAATGCCGGAATTGCCCGAGCCTGCCGGACCGCCTCCCAAGTGGGCTGAGCGGATCAACTACTACCGGACCCTGGCGGGTTTGAAACCGATCCGGGTCGCTCCCGATGTGAGCGCGGCCGCGGAGGCCCACGTTCGCTACCTGATGACGAATTTCACGGCGCAGATGCGCACGCCGGCCGGAATTGGAGAAGCGGCCTTCACTGAGGATCGGTCGCGGCCCGGATATTCGCTCGCAGGTGCCGCGGTCGCGGCAAACAGCCAGGTGGCCTGGGGATGCGGTGACGGCGACGTGGATGGCCAGATCGATCGATGGCTCGCCGGTCCGTTTCAGCGGGTCGCGATGCTGAATCCCGGTTTGCGTGGCGCTGGATTCGGCGAAACATCGGCCAACGGATGCTGGGCGGCCGCCCTGCGCTTGCTGCCGCCTGGTTCGCAGGCGGTAGGCCCTTACGCATCCGCGGTTGAGTTTCCGCCCGACGGCTCCACGGTCGCGCTCAGCTTCAACCCTGGAGAATCGCCCGATCCCCTTGCCTCGTGCCCGGGATTTCCGGAGGTAGCCGGATTGCCGATCACCCTCCAACTGGGCCGACTTATCCCGGTGACGTTGCAATCGGGTACTCTGACCGCCGATGGTCGGCGGATTGAGAGCTGCACCTTCGATGCCCAGACCTACCGAAATCCCAGTCCCGCCGGACAGGAGAACGGGCGCTGGGCCTTGCGCAGCACCAGCGCGATCGTGATGGTGCCGGCCGCGCCGCTGCGCGCGGGGGAAGTGTACAAGGTGTCGCTTTCGGTCAGCGGGCAGCAGTACTCGTGGTCGTTCCAGGTACGCGTACCGCAGAACTAGTCTCCCGAATTTTTTTCGTGAAGCGCCCGCTACGTCGCGTTAACGTGGTTGGTGAGGTCGTTGAGGTCTGATCGCGACCACGGAGTTCAGCTCGTGACGGTTTCGCTCAGATTGGCATTGCTCGGGATCGTGTTACTCGCCGCGTGCGCGGCGATTGGGTGCTTCGAATGGACCCAGGATCCGCAGGGACAGACGACCTCGTTTGGCATCCCGGGCGCAGGAGAGCCGATATGGCAATCGAAGACCAATCCTCCGCCGCTCAGTCCGACCGATGCGGGAATGACTCCCGAAGAAGCAGCTAAAGTGAGTGGGCCCGTGCTGGTTTGGCCTCCGAGCGCGACGGTGAAGACGTGGCGTTACCGCTATTACCGGACCGGACAAAACCACTGCCAGGACGATTTGAACAAGATTCTCGCCGAGCGCGCGCAGAACGGCGAAACGGGAGACACTCCATATTGCAGCGACGCTCCGAGCGCGCCCGCAAACAAAGCCGCTTTCATTCTGTTCTAGTAGGCGTCGCGGTCGTCAGCTTTGGGCCGCCACTGCGTGGGCTGACGCTCTCCGGAAAGTAAAACAGCTTGCGCGCTGGTTTTCAAAAGCAGTGAATTGGGTCCGCTGGGCCGTCAGCGGCACGATCGCATTCGGGCGGCAAAAGCTTGCCGTGGCACCAGTAACGACCTGGTTGTTTCACTACGCATTCGCGGGAAATGCGGCGGGCGAAGATTCCATTTAACCATCGGTAGCGAATAGTATCCGGGCGTTGATTGCGAAACCGAGCTGGTTCGGTTCGACTCGAAGCGATTGCGCGATCGCCTGTACAGGGGGACATCGTGCGGAAACTCATCGTCCTGTCATCTTTCTTGTTCGCCGCTTGTTTGGTGGGTGTGTCGACCGCCGGGGCGCAGACTCCCGCAGTGGTGGGGCCACGAGCTATCATTGTCGACCCAACCCAGGACAAGGTCTTGTTCGAAAAAGCTCCGGACTCGCGCGCGCTGCAAGGCAGCATCGCGAAATTGATGACCGCGTTTGTAACTTCGCGCGCGGTCAAAGACGGACTAGCGAGCTGGGACGACACGGTAACGCTGACACCGCGAGATGCGATCCAGGGCTGCACCTGCATGCAGTCGGTAAACAACTTAATCACCAATACCAATCCACCTCCGCCCCAGATCTGCTCCGCCACTTCGGCCACCCAAGCCGGGCAGAAATTCAAATTGAAGGAGCTGCTCCAGGTCACGCTCAACCAATCGACCGGAGAATCTACGGACGCGATCGCGGAATTCATCGCTCGCAAGGTTCTCAATCAGCCGGCACCACATACGCAGGCTGACTCGGAACACCTGATGGATTTGTTTGTTGGACTCATGAACAAACGCGCCCACGAACTCCATCTCGACCATTCGACGTTCGTTACGGTGCACGGTGGCGATACCTGCGACTTCGCGACCGGATGCGATCCGCATTGCGAAGTGGGAAATTGCCATCCGGAGAATTGTCCGCAGGGTTCACAGTGCGGCGGGGGCACGACGGTTCGCGACCTGACTACCCTGTGGGACACGCTGGTGAAAGATGAGCCGCTGTTCTTTTCCCTGATCGGGGTGCGCGCGTTCGCGCTGGACCAGGCCGACAAAGACGCGACGTTCTTCAACAGCTACGGGCACGGGTACGGCTACTATGCGGGCATCAACGGCGACAAAAATGGAGGTTCCGGCGCGTGCCCGGCTATATCGTGCTGGATGGCGCAATCGACTCGCGGCGGACATCCGCTGGTGAGCGCCGTGCTGCAATCCTTCGTCACCAACAACTCCGTCACGCCGCCTACGACTACCACCAAGGCGCCAAGTGACCTCGCCACGATGTTCCGATGGGCATACGGATACGTGCTCGCGCCGCGGCGAGTAGTAGATAGCGGAAACCAGGAGACCGAAACCGCGAGCGATCACGCGATTGCTTGCAACCAGGGGCAGTGTTTCACGGCGATACGCACGCAGAGTGACACGCTGGGTTTGATCGCCTGGAATGTTTCTATCGATCAGGCGATCCTGGAAAGGCTGACTACTTTTTCTCCCGCGCCGGGCGGACCAGGAAACTACTCAAAGCTCTCCGCCGTCGATGTTGCCGCGAATCAATTCGGGACCGTAGTCGCGATGGTGACCGACGGCAACGTCGTAGTGGGAGACTGGCAACTGACGGGAGGCCCGTCGGGGCCCGTTCCGAACGTTCATCTGACGTTTGGTGGCGACACCGGAAACCAGGGTGGTACGGGTTCGCTGGTACGAGTGGGGCTGATGGGCGACTCGATGGCGTTGACGGCAGTGCGCGCCGACGATGGGACGATCCGGCTGTCGTCGTGGAAAATTGGATTTAGCGCGCAACCTACGCAGACGACGCTGAGCCGGCTCGCGAACGGATCGTCCTCCAGCGCCCCGAACCTTGGAACCACCGGTGAGCTGCAACTCGCGGTCGGTCCGGATCCGAAAAATCCTGGCAAGGACTTTGTAGCGATGACCGCGGCCGCCACCGCGACAGGGAGTGCCTCGGTGCAGTCCTGGCGCATCGACGGTACGACAGGGTCGATCTCGTTTCTCAAGAATTTCCTGCTGAACGGCGCCCGCAACATTTCGATCGCCAACAACGGCGTCGGCAAGTTCGGATTGGGATTTACGAACGGCAGCGCCTCGACCGGAACTGTGCAGGTCGAGACGCTGGATGTTGACAGGGCGGGCACTATCACGCCGACTTTGAACATGGCGGACTCTTCATCCGACCTCGCATCGGCAACCGTGATGGCGCCGCTCGGTCCGGCGGCGAAGTCGGCGGGTATCAAGGTTCCAACTCCGGAACCCACCACGACCAACACCTTCAACACGACCAAATGCGGTGCGAATTTCGCGCCCGTCGCGCCGCAGTCGCAAGGCGATGCGGCGGCGTTTCTATCGGGCGTTGCGCGAACTTCAGGCGCGACACTGGCAGCATGGGACTCGCCGGTCTTTTTTACCGAAGATGCGGTGGTGGCAGATCGTCGGCTGGCGGACAGCGGGAGCGCCTGGGGAAAAGCGTCGTCGATTCGAATTGCCGCGATCGATACCGAGAATCCTCTCAAGAATCAGTACGTGACCCAGCAGATGCGGAGCGATGGGACCTTGCTGCTAATCGGCTGGGGAACCGGGAAAGCTACGCCGCCATTGCCGAAACCGACCAAGACGGCCACTCCCAAGGCGACTCCGGTTAAGGTCGGTTGTCCGCCTTGTGTATGTCCCAACGGATTCAAGGCGGGCCCTGCGGCGTGTGCCGGCAGCGTCGCGTGCCAGCATATCTGTCTTGGCCACGGAGGCTAGGCGGACTCTACTAGGCCTTTGAATCGATTGGCATTCGATGATGTGCCGCTGCCGGGCCGGATGCTTTCGGGGAAGTGGAACACCTGGTGAGGATCGACGGCGGCCTTGATTGATTCGAGCCGCGACAGATTGCTGCCGTAGTAGTCTTGCTCCCAACTCTTCAGGGTTGGATCGATGAAGTTGACGAACGCGCCGGTCGTGAACTCACGCATCGCCGCGTAAAAATCCTTCTGCCAATCGAGATTCTGCCGGACGAGCGCGTCGCTGTCCTTCGAAGTCCAGTCGACCACGACCGTCATCAGCCAGTCGCTGTCGCGATGTACAAATGCGGTCGCATCGGGAGCAATCGCATTTACCTGGTCGCCCGTCTGAAACACGACCATTCCGGCCTGCTCCGAGGTCCCTGGCCATCGGCGCGCCCACGAGAAGGCGGTGTCGATCGCTTGCGCGCTCGGCACGCCCTGGAAGAACGCCGATTTTTCCTGGTAGCGATTCGGCGATCCCGTCTCCGAAAGAAAGTCGATCTGCGCCTGCCAGTAAGGCATCACCTGGATCGTCGCCGCGACCGGCGTCGAGACCGCATACGCCGGTGCGAGAATCTCCGCGAGCTCATCCGGCGTTCCGACGAGTTGTCCCAGCAGCCCCACCGACACATCGGTGCCCGATTTGAGTTGCTCTGGGGTGACGGCGTTGAGACTCACGCGCGTTCCCAGCGTCGGCGGACCCGCCTGGAGCGCGGCGATGAGAGCCGTGTACAGGCTCTCGGGATCGCTGGTCCAGGTGATGTTGAAGACCGTGAGGTCGCTTACCGGAAATGTCCGTAGCTGGAACTCCGTATTGATGCCGTAGTTGCCGCCGCCGGCGCCCGCGCAGGCCCAGAACAGGTCCGGGTTCTCGCTGGAGTTTGCGGTCACGATGTTGCCGTCGGCGGTGACCAGCTGCGTTTCGACCATCAGGTCGCACGCGAGGCCGAACCTGCGCATGTTGAAGCCGATGCCGCCGCCGAGCACGAACGCCGCACCCCCGACTCCCGTGCATCGGCCATGGGTGATGGTGGCGTTCGCCGCCTCCAGGGCGGCGTACAACGCCTTGTTCCGGATTCCGCCGCCGATGGTGACGATCCCGGTGCTCGGATCGTAGTCCGCGTGATTGATCGGCGACACGTCGATCATCAAGCCTCTCGTCGTCGAGTAACCGGCGTATGAATGCCCGCCCGACCTGGTGATCAGGGGAATGGCGTGCTGCCTCGACCACAGGATCGATTGGGCGACATCGTTGGGGTTCTGGCACATCGCGATACCCGCCGGGAGATGCGACGCATAGCGCAGATTGTTCGGCAGTGCGGTTTCCAGGTAGCCGTCGTCGCCGGGCCGCAAGACCTGGCCGGAGATCCGGCGCGCGAGTTCCTTCCACGCCGACGGGCTGACCAGGGGAGATGAAGACGATCCCGATCCGCACGCGGCCGCGCCCAGGACCGAAGAACCGAGTGTGAAGCCGAGCGCGAGTTTGCCGGAGTCGACAAGAAAGCGCCGGCGTGACCTGGCGTTTGCCATCCCGAATCTCTACGAACTTGCCGAGCCGGTCAGGATTCGAAATCGAGAGCGACGACGGTCTGCAGCGGATCGATTGCGCTTTCCGGAACGTCGATGATGAGCTCGCCGACGGGATCGTGGCTGAACATCATCTCGGCAGCGGTGCCGCGTTTGTGGGTCCGAAGCTGCTCACCTGTGGCCAGCACGCTGGCGCCGGTCACTTTGCGGAGATGAAGCCCACGGACCGAAACCGTCTCATAGGGCCGCGCCAGCAGATGCAGGTAGACGCGGTTGCCACGGCGCGTCGATGGGCCGTAGAACTGCCACGGCTCGAATCCGGGCGTGGTGCCCACGATGCTCTCGCCGTTGCGCTCCATCCACGTTCCGATCGCATCGAGGCGTTCGAGTTGTTCCGGCGCCAGCGATCCGTCTCCGGTTGGCCCGATGTTCAGCAGCAAGTTGCCGCCCTTGCCCGCGACTTCCGACAAAGTGTTGATGAGGTTGCGCACCGATTTGTAGTGCTTGTCGGAAGGGTTGTAGCCCCAGCTGTTGTTCATGGTCATGCAGGTTTCCCAGGCGCGCTGCGGTACCTGCGCGGGAATCGCCTGTTCGGGAGTGTCGTAATCGCCGCAACCCGGAAGCCGATCGTTGATCACGATCCCTGGCTGGAGCTCGCGCATCATCTTTTCGAGTTCACGCGCCTTCCATTCATCGGGTAGCCGTTCCCATCCGCCATCGAACCAGACGAGGTCGATTTTTCCGTAGTTGGTGAGCAGTTCGCGAATCTGTCCGAACATCGAGTTCACGAAGCGCTGCCACTGCTCCGGCGTGCCACGACGCCATTGTCCCCACTTGTATGGCTTGTCGCTCTCCTTGAAGTCGGGATAGTCGGGGTCGTGCCAATCGATAAGCGAGAAGTAGAAGCCGATGCGAATGCCCTCCGCGCGGAAGGCATCGACGTACTCGCGCACGATGTCGCGTTTGAACGGCGAGTGCTCGATGGAATAGCTCGTGTGCTTCGAATGGAACATCGCGAACCCATCGTGATGCTTGGTGGTCAGCACCGCGTACTGCATGCCGGCGCGGCGGGCCTTGCTCGCCCATTCGCGCGGATTGAAGCGGACCGGATTAAAGGTCGCGGCAGTCGCGTGATATTCCTCGACCGAAACCGATTGCCCTTGCGGCAACACACCAATGCCGCCGACCAGGGGCCACGACAGCTCCCATCCGCGCTGGCTGCTCGCGCCCCAATGGATGAACATCCCGAACCGTGCCGACTTGAACCACTCCTGCATGACCGTCCTTCGGACGCGGAAGACCGCGTCGCGAGACATTGCTATCGCGCGCCCGCTCCCGGGGCAACTTCAGGCTGGCGGCCGGTTCATTGGCTTTGAGTGTAGAAACTCGAAATCGGCACGTAGTTCTGGAAAAACTTCCCTTCTCCTAAAGGGGTGTCTTCCTCACCCCCGTACTCGAACGGACAGGCATCCGAGATGGTCGGACTGCAGGAAACCGTAAACGATTGGGTCGGAAGGTTGCAGTCTTTGCCGGAGCAGAGGCTATCGTCAAAGAGGAACCCCAGGTCCGTGAGGTCGGCAGCATCCGAGACCTTGCTCAGGTCGCTGAGCGCACCATCGGTGTCGTTGATCGGAGTAATGACGACATACGGATAGGTTTCGGCTTTCCCATTGGAAGGTGAGTAGAATTTCTCATCGGCGAATGACACCAGCGCGGCAACACCGCTAAGCGAAGTGTTCGGCGAAGAGAAGTTCGGCAGCGGGTCGATATACATGGTCTGCATGGAAGTCTGGTACTCCGACGTGCCCGGTTGCTGAAAAATATTCACGGCGTTGTACTGGAGAGCGATGCTGTTTTGTTGCGCCATCCAGAGCTGCGAAGTTGACCATCCGTTCGGATTCGGGGCCTTCGAGTTGTACCACTGGTACGCGTTGGTGATTTGAGTCCCGTTCAGGGTGTTGTCGAGGATCGCGGCGCAGTTGGTCGCGACCGCGCCCGTGCCGGTCAAGCAATTCGACATGTTCGTGAGCATCGTAGACAGATCGGTGCTATAGATCGTCGAGAGCTGGGAAAGAAAATCCTCCAGCGACAGGAAGGTGGTCGGGTCGAAGGTGGTACCACCCGCCAATTCATTCACGCTGGTCACGCGATTGTTGAGCGTGGCGATCTCGTTTATCAGCCCCATGTAGTCATTGAGTTGTGTGGCATAGGGCTCGAACGCATCGCTGGCGCCGGACACGATACTGGACAGAGAAAAGTATTCCAGGGAGGCAGTATCTACTCCCGACAATCCGTTGGGGAATTGCTGAAAAATACTCAGGTCCTGGGGCAAGGTGCCCGAGCTCGATTCCGCCACGTCGTTGAAAGCGTCCAGCGCCTCCGCCGCCCCCGCATTCATGTCTGAAACGAAGGTGTTGCAATCGCTCTGATTGCTCGGCTGCGCGGTGCAGGATGAAAGCGCCGATGCGGCATTTTCGTAGGCGGTTAACATGTCGTCGCTGGCGGTGACTCCTCCGCCGACCATGTAGAGATCGAAACCAAAGGTGGTGATCGAATCGGAAACCGACTGGGCCGACGAGATCGCGCTCGAAATGTCGAACAGCGTGGACCCTCCCTTCAGGGTGTTGGAAACATCGTCCGATGCGGTCGAGGTCGTCGATGACCACGAGAATTGTCCCATGATCACGGCGCCCGCAGCCACCTGCTCGATAAAATTGTCGCCGCACAACTGCGAGAACGTGCCCGTGTCGGACGCCTGGGTACCAAAGGCATTCAAGGGCGTGGTGGTATTGAGGACGGGCTGCAAATCGTAAACGGAATAGGCGGTAAAAGTGACCAACCCGGAATTCGCCGTATCCTGGTAGCTCTGCGTGTACGAAAAATCATCGCTCGCCTGGAATCCCTCCTCGGCGGTGCTGACGCTGTCCGAGGTTTTGAGCGTCGACGAAAAACTCGTCGCACTGGTGTCGGTGGCGAAATCCACTACGGTAGTCGGGGCGTTGGGAACGCCAACGGTGAAATTGAAACAATCGCCGGTGGTCGGTCCAACCGAAGTGCTGTAACCGGTCGGAAAACCGGTGTTCGAGTACGGCGTCGAGGTCGCAGTGGGAGTCGCAGCCGCAGGGGCGCTGTTTGCGACCGCCGAGCCTCTGCCCGGTGCTGCTGATGCTCCGGATTTGACAATTTTCTCCTTCTCGGCAGCCAGCAGCCTTCTGAGTTGCGGGAAGGTGATGTCCTTCAGTGGCTCCGATTCCGATGCGAATCCGAGCCCGCGCGGGAATGCTCGAAAGATATAGTGGTTGTCGCTTTTTCGACGAACGAATACCGCTGCAAGCCGTCCCTGGTTCAAGCGGACTTCTACATTGACCTTTGACTCGAACGAGCTGTTGCCATTACCGGAACCCGAGCTGCCGCTGCTCCCGCCGCAGCCCGTCATCGCCACCAAAAGACCTCCGGCGAGCGCGATCGGAAAGAAAATCCTTCTGGACCGGTCGTAGAAAATGGTTATGAGCTTCCAGGGCATCGTTCGCGTCCTTAACACTCTGTTGAAGTCTCAAGACTTTAACGAATACCAGGATGCTCTTCAAATCGTGCATTAGCTTCTGAGATTCAAGGGTGGTTCCGAAGCTTCGCCAGCGGCTGATAGACAAGCCACCAAGAGGCGGAAGTGGCTTTGGGTCGATTTGGCGAAGGAAAATCCCGGCGGGTTTGAATGAGGACGGCCATGCCCGCGCGACTGGCCTTGCGCGCCCATTCACGCGGGTTGAATCGAACCGGATCAAAGGTCGCGGCGGTGGCATGATACTCGTCGACCGAGATCGACTGTCCTTGCGGCAACACGCCGATGCCGCCGACCAGGGGCCATGACAGTTCCCATCCGCGCTGACTGCTCGCGCCCCAATGGATGAACATGCCGAAGCGCGCCGACTTGAACCAATCTTGCATGAACAATCTTTAGATTTTGGACCGCTCTCGATCCAGACTTGGGGCGATTCATTCATCGCAGCCTGTGTGGAATCCTGACACGTCACGGGAGCGGAGTGTAGAAACCGGAAATTGGCAGGTAGTTTTCAAAGAACAAAATAGGTCCTATCGGAGTAGTAACTTGCTGGCCGTACTCGAACGGACAGGGGTCTGTAATGGTTGGTTCGCACGAAGGTGTCGTGAAGGCCACCCCAGTGGGTATGCAATCCGAGTCGCCCACACCACAGATATTGTTATTCAAGATCATCCCCATGTTCGAGAAGCTGGCGGCATTGAATACTCCGCTGAGATCGGTAGGTGAGCCATCTGTATTGGAGATAGGAGTGATGACCACGAAGGGATACCTATCTACGTTTCCGTCGGCGAATGGGAACGGCAGGTCGGCGAACGTAACCAGCGCGGCGGCTCCGCTGAGCGAAGTCAAGGGCGAATTGAAACTTGGCAGCTGGCCGATATAGAGGACCTGCATCGGAGTCTGAAAATAATCCGTCTGGGGGTATTGAAAAGCATTCGTGGCATTGTACTGCAGCGCGATGCTGTTTTGCTGGGCGGACCACAGCTGCGTGCTGTTCCACTTATTCGGGTTCGGCGCACCCGGCGAGTACCACTGGTATGCATTGGTGATGGGGGTACCGTTGAGCGTATTGTTGATAATCGGCGCGCAATTTGTGCCCACGCTTCCGGTTCCTCCCGAACAGGTGTTCCAATTGGCGAGCATAGTATTGAGATCACTGCTGTAGATCGTGTTCAGAACGCTAAGATAATTTTGCAGCGGAAGCGACGTGAGCGGGTTGAAACTGGTGCCGACCAATAAGGAAATCGATTGAACGCGGTTGCTTAGGGTCGCGATCTCATTGCTTAGGCTCGCGTAGTCATTGATCTGGGTTTGATAGGGTCCGAACGCATCGTTCGCATCCAAATTCGAGGGCAAGGGCTGAGTTGTCGCCGTTCCTGCAGTCGTTCCGCTGACGCCGTTCGGAAATGCCTGAAAGTACGACAAATCCATTGGCAGCGCTCCCGATCCCGAACTTGGCTGAGCATAATTATTAAAATCCTCAAGCGCCTGCGCCGTCGCCTTGTTCATGTTCGTGATATACGTATTGCAATCGGATTGGTTGCTCGGTTGCGCGATACACCCACTGAGCGAGTCTGCGTTCGCTCCAACGGCAAGTTGCAAGTCATTGCTCGCAGTCGGTCCGCCGCCGAGTATCACGATCTCAAAATGGAACTTGGTAAAAGAATCAGAAACCGATTGGGCGGACGATATCGCACTCGAAATATTAACGAGCGTACCATCACCGCCGGTCAGGGTGTTGGAAACATTGGTCGAGGCCGTGGAAGAATTCGACCACCACGAGAATTCTCCCATGATAATGGCCCCTGCGGCTATCTGGCTCATAAATTGGTCGCCGCAGATTTGCCCTAGCAGGTGGTCCTTGAACTCCTGGCAGCCAAAGGGATTTAACGGATTGTTGGGATCGAGGATAACATTCAGAGTATAGATGGACTCCGCGGAAAAGATCACTTGTCCCGAATTCACTGAGCTTTGATAGTTCTGGCTGTAGGTAAAATTGTCATTTGCCTTCAACGCTGTAAATCCTCCGCTAATGCTGTCCGAGGTGTTGAGGATAGAAGAGAAACTGGACGCGTTGCTGCTCGAATCGAATGTAATCTGCGTGATGGGAGCGGGCGGATTTTCGACCGTATAGTTGAAACATAGAGCGTCTAGCTTCGGCCCGATTGTGGATGAGTAGCCGATCGGAACCCCCGAATTGGGGGAAGGCGGTTGCGTCGTAGTGCAGGAAAAAGGCGCAGCGGAGTGTTTCGGTGGCGCCGCACTGCGGGTGCGTGCTTGGGCTGCTTGGGCCTCTTTTTCACTCTCAGCCTTCAATAGCTTCCGGAGGACCGGAAGGCCGACCTCCTGGGGTGCCCCGGCGTTTGCCGCAAATTCGAGACCCCTGGGAAAAGCACGTAAAAGGTATCGCTGATCGCTATTTTGGCGCAGGAAAATGCCGGCCAAAAGGCCTTGGTTCATCTGAACCTCCGCAGTTATCGGCGCCTGCGAGGCTCCGGGTAGCTGGGGTGATGACGAACCGCCGCTGCTTCCGCCGCATCCCATCGGGATGATCAGCAGAAATCCGACGAAAAAGAGTAGGTGGCGACTGGCGGGCATCGCTTTAGCGAGATTCGAAAGCATAATTCCACACCTCTAACAGGCTAAGAACTATTTAGGCCTCTAATAAAGATAAATGGATAGCTTAAATAATGAAATACTTAAAAGAAACTAATGAAGACTCGAATTCAGCCGATTACACGCATTCAAATTCCGTTCCCTAATTTTGCGGTACAAAAATTGTCGCGCTTAGCGGAACGGATCCTGTGATGCAGGATCTCGGTGCCAAGATGGTTGGGCATATCGGGCCGCCCGTGGTATTTCAGAAAAGATGTCCGGCGATGAGCTGGAGGAGGCTGCGCAAATGAAAATATCGATGTTCCACCTGATGCCGTACCGCGATCTGCCGGCGGACTTCGAAAAGCGTTACAACTCGGTCTGGGTTGACCCGCCATATTGGGAGCTCGCCGACTCGAACAAGATTGGGCAGTACTACAACTGGACCCTCGATGAGCTTATCCACGCCGCCAAGAGCGGCATCGATGGCATCTGCGTCAACGAGCATCATCAGAACGCCTACGGCTTCATGCCGAATCCCGACCTGATGGGGTCGGTGCTGGCGCGCGCCACCAACGGCACCGACGTCGCGGTGGTGCAGATGGGATCGACGCTGCCGACCTCGAACCCGCCGATCCGGGTCGCCGAGGAATACTCGATGATCGATTGCATCTCGGGCGGCCGCATGGTCGCCGGGATGCCGCTGGGCACGTCGCAGGACGTGAACCTGTGCTACGGAATTTCGCCCATCGAGCAGCGCGAGCGCTACTACGAGGCGCACGACCTGATTCTCAAGGCGTGGACCGCGCGCGAAATCTTCGCGTGGAACGGCAAGTACTTCAAATTACCGATGGTCAATATCTGGCCGCGACCGATCCAGCAGCCGCATCCTCCGGTGTGGATCCCCGGCAGCGGCAGTCTGAGCACGTGGGACTTCTCGGCGCGCAACGACCATTGCTATTGCTTCCTCTCTTACTGGGGGAACAACTTCGGCAAGCGTGTGATGGACGGATGGTGGGATTTCGTCGCGAAGGGCAATCACGATCCCAATCCGTTCCGCGCCGGGTTCCTGCAGCTAGTTGCGGTGTCGGAGACCGATGAGAGCGCGGAGAAGGAGTACTATCCGCACATCCGCTACTTCTACGACAAATGCCTGCACATCCAGCCGGAGTATTTCCCGGTCGCGGGCAACCAGGACTACAAGAGCCTGGTGAACAGCGTCACCAAGCTGAACCCGCAGATGTTCGACCTGATGAACAAGATTCCGAACTGGAAGTACAAGGATTTCATCGACAACCAGTTCGTCATCGCGGGCAGTCCGAAGACCGTGCGCGAACAGTTGATGGATGCGGTCAAGAAGCTGCGCGTCGGCAACCTGATGGTGCTGCTGCACATCGGATCGATGCCGCACGACCTGACCATCAAGAATATCGATCTGTTCTGTAAGGAAGTTCTCCCGCATTTCACTGACGTGTGGGAAGACCAGTGGGAGAACAAGTGGTGGCCGGAAAAGCTGCGCGGCAAGCGCAAGGCTATCGGTAACGGCAAGTCGGCCGGAGCGCACGCTTAGGGCGCACTGCTGCGAGCGATAAATTTGGCGGGGCCGGTGTCGAACCGGCCCCGTTCATACTCTGAATCATCAATCAGGAAGGCTCTGACGAAACATGGCGGCGAGCAAGGAACAAGTCGTAAGCGTATGGGGTGACAAGGTTCATCCCAAGGTTAAAATCTCCGGCAGCGGGGCGCCGCTGGTCTACCTACATGGTGGGTACGGTCTGATAGAAACCGAGCTGGTCGACGAGCTTGCCAAGAATTTCACGGTCTACGCGGTGCCGCATCCGGGTCTGACCGAGGGCGATGAGGATTCGATCAAGGCGCTCGATGATTTCTGGGACCTGGTGCTCTACTACTATGACCTGTTCGACAAGCTCGGGCTCAAGTCGCCGGCGGTGGTGGGGCATTCGTTCGGCGGGATGGTCGCGGCGGAAGTGGCGGCGACCGATCCGACCCGGGTCAGCAAGCTGGTGCTGATCAATTCCCTTGGCCTGTGGCTGGAAGACAAGCCGATCACGAACTATATCGTCGCGGCGCAAACGGCATTGCCGGCGCTCCTCTTCAAGGACGAGCATCACCCGGCGCTCAAACGTATCGTGCTCAACCCGGAAGACCAGGAAGGTTTCATCCGCATCACGTGGGCACTGGGATGCACCGGCAAATTCTATTGGCCGATCCCCGACAAGGGACTCAAGAAACGGCTGCATCGAATCGCCGCGCCGACTCTCCTGCTATGGGGCAAGAACGACAAGCTGCTGCCCCCCGCATACGCGGAGGCATTCAGGAAAAGCATCCCGAACGCGAAGCTGGAGACGATCGACGGCGCGCATATGATGCCGCTGGAAGATCCGGTCAAGGTTGCGGCGGCGGTCACGAAATTCCTGAAGTAGATTGAGTGGTCGGCGCTTTCTGAGGCGAGGGCTGAGTTGCATTGAGCGCGCTGATAAACGCGGCGTCGCCAACCAGCTTGGCCACGGCGTCTTGCATCGCGGCTTGAGCCGCCCGCGTGGTGGGATGCCGATTGAGGACAGAGTCAGTACTTGGATGCTGCGCAATCCAGGGTTTGCTTTGTCCTTCGATGGAGCGAGAGTAGGCGAGGGATCGGTCTGACCGTCTCACTGTTACCTTCAGGCCGATGCTTGCGACCACTTCTTCCGATTCGCCGACGTTTGCCCAAAAGAAGGTCACTATAACGGTGACGGTGTTCCCTCCACTGCCGTTTCTGAAACCTCGATTCTTGAGTTCGACCTCAAGTGCGGACCTCAACACGTTCCACACCTGATTCTGGGGTACATACTCGGTCTTGAGTGCCGGGCTGTCATTACGAGCAATGGCCTCTGTCGGGCGTCGATCAAAGACCTTGACCGTTACCGGTGGGGCTGCCGGGTTGCTGGCTTGCTGGGGTTGGGGAATCGGTTGGTATTGAAGCTCCCGCCCAATCGTTTGAGTGCATCCCACGGCTGAGAGTAGCGCGCAGAGAACGCCTATTGAGACGAAATATCCACTCCCGTTTGATAGGCAGCTTTTCAGGCGCACGATCCAGTGTGTCATTTGAAAGCATCGGCCACGGTAGCCCGACATCCACAAACAGCCAAGTTTCCGGTCGGCAGACGAGAAATCAAAAAATAGTGGCGCGGGCCCGGCTGGGGCATTTCGTGCCCGCCGACGATACGGGCGCCGGTTCCGAAATAAGTATCGACCGTCCGATTGGCGAGGCTGTAGTGGAAGCGACGCGCGGAGGACCGCGCGAGATCCTTCGCTTCGCTCAGGATGACATGAGGTGGGCGTTGGCGATGTATCGAACCAACCCCAAACGCCTCACTTGATGTCATCCTGAACGGAGGCTGCCGGAGGGAAGGACCTCGCGCGGTCTTCCGCGCGTCACTTCCACCGACACTCCTGCGAATCGCGGAAGAACCGGCGCGCCCCTGAACAGTCTCCTAACTGCAGCGAGAAATGGCAGGAATTGTGGCGCGGGCGAAGACGATCGAGGGCGCACACATGATGCACTGGAAGAGCCGGCGCAGGTGGCCGCGGCAGTCACGAAATTCCTGAAGTAAAGGCCCCTCTCATCCGGCGCGCGGCGTGCACAGGCAGATCCATTCGTCC
>DATJWT010000125.1:0-4356 GCA_035500975.1 Binataceae bacterium (SeqCode) | reverse complement strand
CCATGAAGCGACTTATTCTGGCATTGGCGATAATGGTGGGGCTCGGCGCGTGCGGCGAGACCAAGCAGCTGGATCAGGATGCCCAGCATCTGCAGCAACAGCAGGATGCTCTAAGGACGGATATCAAGAAGATCGAGGTGTACTCGAAGGCCAGTCCCAAGGGGCATCCCGATTTCACCCAGCTTGGCCCGGTGCAGGGCTACTGTTTCAACGTTCCCGACTCGACCAGCGGACAGGTGGTTCACGGCGATGGACTCCGCGCGGCGGCATATCGCAAGTACGGCGACCAGGTTGATGCGATCGTGAGCACGACCATCTATTTCGTGGCCGATGATGCATCCGCGGTTTCGGAGCCTTACACGGAGAATGGCTACTTCGAGTGCGCCGGGACGGCGGTACATTACAACGCCGCGAAGCAATAAGAGCAGCAGAGAAAGGAATCCTGAATCGCGCGAGCTTGCCCCTACGCCAAGGCTTCGGAGGACAGGTCGCTTCGCGCTGAATGAGGTCCCGCTCCTCCCCCTTTCAGGGTCGGGGTCAAGCTGAGTATTCTCGGTTCAGTGGCTCTTTCGTTTCCAACCTTGCATCTTTCCGGTACTGCGCGGGAGCAGGGGCGGCAGCATGGTGAAGCGCTGCGCGAAGCCATCGCGCGGGTGCGCGAGCAATGGCGCGCGAGCCTGAGGACGCGGTTCGGGGTGCCTCCCGATGCATTCATCGAAGCGTTCCTGGCTGAGACCAACTTTGTCGATGCGATCCGGCGATGGTGTCCGGCGCAGCTCGAAGAAATCGAGGGAATTGCCGAAGGCAGCGGGCGATCGCTGCCCGAGACGCTGGCGTTCCAGTTCATGGACGAGGAGTGGTGGTTCGGCGCATCGCGGTACCAGCCTCCGCCCTCGCCTGCCAATCATTGCAGCGTGATTGCGAGCCGCGCTCGCAACGATCGGCCATCGATTCTCGCGCAAAACATGGACCTGCGCGCCTACCTTGACGGCGGCCAGGCAGTAATCAGCACCGCGCGTGATGGCGGTCCGCGCACGACGGTGATGACGATTTGCGGGATGATCGGGCTGTGCGGCGCGAACGCCGCCGGACTGGCAGTCGTGGTGAACACGTTATGGCAATTGCCAAGCGCGGTGGACGGATTGCCGGTTGCATGCGTGATGCGCGGGATACTCGAGCATCGCGATGCCGCCGCGGCATCGGCGTGGATCCGCCGGCCGCGGCACGCATCGGGACAGAGCTACGTAATCGGCGACCCGTCAGGGTTCGCGAGCTTCGAGGCATCCGCCGCGGCAGTCGATGAAGTGCCGTGGGAGAAAGCGCCGAGCTACGTGCATACCAATCATCCGTTGTGCGGCAAGCCGCGAGTGAAGCGCGCGGAGGAGAACTCGCGCAGCCGCTACCAGACGCTCTGCGATCTGATCACCGGCAAATCGCCGACCGCCGAGGAAATCAAGTCGGCGCTCTCGTCGAGCGCAGGACCTCATCCGATCTCGGTGCGCCCGACTCCGAATGATCCGATCAGCACGATGACGTTCGCGTCGATCGTGATGGAGTTGAAACGGCCGCCTGACGTTCAAATGACCGGTGGCCCGCCATGCTCAAATCCCTATTTCCAGATCGGCCGCTGAACGCGCAAGCTGCCGTTGCTTGAGGCGCTCGAACGGCTGCACTGGAAAGGCGATCACAAGATTCGCTGGCTCATCCGGGCGAAGTCTTCCTTCGCTCGCTCGAAAATTGAGCGCGATCGCCATTCTTGAGGATCAATCGCATCAGCGTTTCGGAGATCGTTGTCGAACATCTGCTCCATTTGCCGTCCGAAGCCGGCGCTCAGGATCGTCGCCGTAACTTCGTCGTTGCGCGCGAGGCTCCACCAGTCCAGGTTCGACGAACCAACGGTTGACCACACATGATCGACGGTAGCCGTCTTCGCATGCAGCATCGTTCCGTGCCATTCGTAGACCTTTACTCCAGCGTCCATCAGCTCCGAGTAGTATGAGCGGCTGGCGGCTTCTACGAGCGAAGAGGTATTGGAGCCGGGAATCAGAAGCCTGACATCAACGCCGCGGCGTGCGGCCGCCTCCATCGCGTTGATCATCCTGGCGTCCGGCGCGAAGTAAGCATCGGTAATGTAGACATTGGTCTCGGCATTGTTGATCGCGGAGATCAGCGTGACGTAGATCACGCTGAGTTGGCCGGGCGTGAACCCGATGATGCGCACGATCGCGTTGCCTTCCGGCTTCAGCGGAGGGAAGTAATTCCGGGGACTGAGTGGCCATCCCTGCTGGCTAGTCCAGTGTCCGATGAACAACTGTTGGCATTGCGCGACCGCGGGCCCTTCGATTTCGATATCAGTATCGCGCCACGAGCCGAGGTCCACGATGGGTGCGCGATGTTCGCGATGGATGCTGGAACCCGGTGAACTCGAGTAGACATCGGAGAGGTTTATCCCGCCCAGGATTGCGCTTCGTCCATCGATGATCATCAGCTTGCGATGGTCTCGATGGGTGGTCGCCCAGTGAAACCTGCGCGCGGTGGGGCTCAACGGATCGAATTGAAGCACGCGGATCCCGCTGTCCCGCATCCGCTGGAAGAAGGACTCCGGTGTGGTGAGCGAGCCGATGCCATCGTAGATGACGTTGACCTGGACCCCGGCACGCTGCCGGGCGATTAGCGCATCCGCGAACTCCTGGCCGATAGGGTCATCGTCGAATTCGAAGGTCTCCAGGTTGATGCTGTCTTCGGCGCCCTCGATCGCGTCGAACATCGCGCGATAAGTCTCCGCACCGTTTTGCAGGAGGGTGACTTTGTTTCCCGTCACGAGCGGGCTGCCGGTGATGGCCTGCTCGAAGGCCAGGTGGCGTTTCAGGATGTCGGTCTTGCCGGTCTCGCGTTCGAGGCGCGCGATAATGAGCCTGCCTTGCGCATTCGAGATGGGGCCCTGGGCGCTTTCGAACTTGACGTGCTTGTGCGGGTAGTCTGCGCGCACAGCCCGGATCGATTGAGGGGAATCATCAACCGAAGCACAACCAGAGCAATACATTGCAGCGAGCGTGATCAAGATCACGATCAGCCGCCACCCTGCTCCTGCCAAGATTCTCGTGGATCGCCGAACCAAGAGCTGCAAGCTCCGGAGTCACAAGATGCCCGCCATACCTTGATTCTAGCGATTTCACAGGCGTCGCCACGAGAAAAAGTTGGGGGGCCGGCGACCCTGCCCGCCCTCGGCGCGCGAGCTTCTCCGCACCAACTCTTCCGGGGTGTGGGGCATAGGAATCGGCAGGGCCGAGCAACCCGGCGTATCGACGGCGGGCACGGCGACCCGCCCCATTATTTTTTTCAGGCTTACGGGATCAGGAGCACGCGACCGACGGCCTGGCGGCTCTCGATGTAAGCGTGGGCCGCAGCAGCTTCTCTCAGCGGGAAGGTGCGATCGATCACGACCTTGTACTCGCCGCGCGCAGCCTCATCGACCAGCCGCTGGATCATGTTGTGCGCGCGATCGGTCGCGATCTCGGCGCCGAGAAACACGCCGGTCAGCGAGCGGTTACCGGCCATCAGCGGGGAAACATCCACGGTCATGGCCTCGCGCCCCGCCGCGCCGACCATCGAGATTCGCCCGCGATACGCCAGCGCCATGATGCTGCTCTGCAGCGTCGAGCCGCCGACGGGATCGACCACCAAATCGGCGCCCTTTCGGTCGGTCAGCTTCATCACCGCTTTCGCGACATCATCGCGACGATAGTTGATTCCGTGATCCATACCGAGCGGCTTGAGCCGTTCGAGACGCTCATCGCTCGATGCAGTCGCGATCACGGTTGCGCCCGCGCGCTTCGCGAGTTGGATCGCGGCAACGCCGACGCCGCTGGCGCCAGCCTGCACGAGGACAGTTTCGCCCTTCTTGAGATGGCCGAACTCAAACAGGCAATCGTCGGCGGTTCCAAACGGCACCGGGATCGCCGATGCGAGCTTGATATCGAAGCCAGCAGGGACGGGCCACGCATTGCGAGCCGGCACCGCACGAAGCGCGGCGTGCGATCCGAAGTTGAAGACGGTGGTGACCTTCTGTCCGACGCGAAGATTATCGACCTCTGCTCCCACCTGCACGATCTCACCGCCGGCCTGGTAGCCGACGATGTGCGGCTTAGCGAGCAGCGGCCCGCGCCATCGATTGAGCGTGTCGCCCCCTTCGATGCTGACAGCCTCGACCCTGACCACTACGCCTTTCGGATGGCATACCGGATCGGCAACGTCCTCGTATTTGAAGACCTCAGGCCCACCGTTTTCGTAGTAAACCGCTGCTTTCATCTGGATTACCCTCCGCGAGGTTGCTGGCTGAATCTAGCGGGGTCGTGC
>DATJWT010000124.1:0-3400 GCA_035500975.1 Binataceae bacterium (SeqCode) | reverse complement strand
CGAAGCCGAGGGATCCCGTTCCACTGCCTCTTCGAACGCAACCGGAGGTACATCTCTTCAGCGTTCGCTCGAGATGGACGATCCTTGCGGACATCTCGCCAGCTTGCGGGGTCGTGTTGTCCCGCATTTCTTCTCGCGCTTTGCGTCCTGGTCTTCCCCGCAGGTTTGAGCCGCGCTGCCGAGACGCAGTCCGACCCCGCCGGTACGCTGCAAAAGCTCGCGGAAGGAAAATTCGGTCAGCTAAGCCGCGCCGAGTTGTTGCTGGTTCGCGGCGCCGCGCAGCGAAACCTCGTTTGGCTCGGCCCCAGCATCGATCCATCGAGTCCCGACAATGACCTCGCGCACGCGGATACCTGGGGGCCCGAGCGAACCGTCCGCGCCGCCCTGATTCGCTGGATAGCATCCGATTCCGACGCGGGCCGCTTCGTCGATCCCAGCGGCCCGGGCTTCGCCGGCGCAAAGATCAAGGGGCAGATCGATTTTTCCTACCTGATGCTCCCCAAGCCGATCACGATCCTGCACAGTTACGTTCCCGACGGTATCGATTTCTCCAACGCCCGCACCCAGGCTATCGACCTGCGCCGCAGCCGCACCGGACCGATTGATGGCGACTCAGCGACGGTAGATGGCGACCTTTCAATGCTGCTCGGCAGCTATGGTTCGGTGAGCCTGTTTCGCGCTCGCGTCACCGGCAATCTCGATTTTGTCGGCGCGCACGTCTCGAACCCCGGCGCGGACGCGATCGTCGCCACCGAAGCGACGATCGGCGGCGATGCCGATTTTCACCAGGGCTTCACGACCAACGGTCTCATCGACTTTCGCTTCGCCAAGGTCGGCCATTCGCTGAGCTTCAACGACGCGCGCTTTACGGGCGACGGCGACAACGGCCTGAACGCGGAGCGCGCCGTCATCGATGGAATGATCTACTGGGTGAATATCGCGCACACTCCCCACACCATCCTCGATCTCGCCAATGCGCGTGCGCAGGGTCTTGGCGACGACACGGCAAGCTGGCCCGCATCGGGAAATCTCAACCTCGATGGCTTCGTGTACGGGTCAATCGTCGATGGCCCCACCGATGCCGCCGCGCGCCTTCGATGGCTCGCGCTGCAGCCTTCCGGCTACAAGCCGCAGCCCTACGAGCAGCTCGCGAAGGTTCTGACTGCCGATGGGAACGACAGCGGCGCGACCGACGTGCTCATCGCGCAGCGCGAGGCGCAGCGGCTCTCCGGAAATCTCGGCCGCCTCGAGCGCCTCTGGAACCTGGTGCTGCAGGTCACGATCGGTTACGGCTTTCGTCCCCTGCGCGCGCTGTGGTGGATCTTCGGCTTCGTGATGTTCGGGACGCTCCTGTTCAGCGCCGGTTACCGCATGAAGGTCATCACACCCACGGAAGCCGATGCCTACGACGGCTTCAGCAAAACCGGCTATGCGCCCCCGCACTATCCACCTTTCAATGCGTTCGTATATTCGCTGGAAAATTTTCTGCCGGTCGTCGAGCTGCACCAGGGCGAATACTGGCGTCCCAACCCGCGCCATATGGCGTCAACCGCAGTCCCCGCATCACTCCTGCGCTGGTACCTATGGCTCCACATCCTCGCCGGCTGGACCCTGACCCCTCTACTTTTCGCGGGCTTATCGGGACTCATCCGCCCGGGCTGACGGTGCTTTCCTCTGAAACCCGCCCCCTATCAGGGGGGCGGACGCCGCGCATCTTTTGCGCGGTAGGTGAGGGTCATTGCTCAGCGCGCCGCAGGTGCGCGATTCAGGAATTCTGTTTCCGCGGACAGCTACTCCTTCGCGATCGCGGCCGCCATGCTCATGAATCGCTCATGTCCCACCGCGATAAAGATGCCCTCCGCTTCCGCCGTCACCACGCCGTCGCTCGAGACCGTCCCGCGCGTGATGATCTTCCGCCCTTCGACCCGCTCCACGCGCGCCTCGAACACGAGATCCTTCAGCAGCGGTGTCGGCTTGCGATACCGAATCGTCAGCGTCCCCGTCATCCCGGGGTTTCCCGTCAACGATTGCGCCATCCCGAGCACTTCATCGAATGCTGCCGCCAGAAACCCGCCGTGCACATGTCCGGGCGGTCCTTCGTAAGGAACGCCGAAACTCACGTGCCCCTCGACCCGGTCACCAATCACCGCCAGCCGGATCGGCGGCGCCATCGGATTCGCCATCCCGATCAGCGGGCTATGATCGAAGAACGCGTGCGTGTCGCCCGCGTTCGCGGTTTCCGCAAAGCCCTCATAGGTACGCGACACCGGATACGTCGCCAGCCTGTCCGCATAGCGCTCGAGCGCATCTGCCGCCGCCGCCAGATCGTTCTCCGGCGCAGCCACCTGCACCAGGCGGTCGATAACTCTTCTCATCGCCGTCGCCAGCCGATGCGCTTCCTTGCGCCGCCCCACCGCGGGAGCCTGGCTAGCGGCCCAAATCGCCTCGAAATTGATAGGTTGATCGCTCATCGGAATCTTTCAGCCTCTTCCAGCGCCAAAGGCTATAATCAGCGATCAAGCGGGTAAATCCGATTCATCCCATGCTTCAATTCAGTGCGCCGTCCGAAAACCTCTCCCCGAACGGAGAGGTCGGAGCCATTTTTTGGCTCCGGGTGAGGGACCTTGCTCAGCGCGCCGAAGGCGCGCGATTAAGGAATTCCGAACTCTTCCATCTTGCTATGAGATCGCTGGCGCTCCTGGTTCTCGCCCTCATCCTCGCCACATCGGCTTACTCACAGACCCTCGAAGTCCCACAAAGCCAATCCCAAAACCCCGCGCCCAACTTCGTCCCGCGCAGCTCCTCAACTCCCGCGCAAAGCACCGGCGACAGCACCTTGCAGATAGAACCCGCTCCAACTCCGCTTCCTCCCGCACCTCAAGCGGCCCAGCCCACTCAACCCGTCGATCCCGCCGTCGCAGCCGCGGCCGCTGCGGCAGCCGCCTTCAACGCCCTGATGGCGGCGCAGCCCACGCCGCTCGGCGCGCCGCCCGCCGTCGCACCCACGCCCGCGCCCATCTCGCCCTCATTTAACGCCGCCCAATCCGAGCCGAACCTTCCTCAAGTCTTCCGCGGATGCTGGCAAGGTGAGGTCGAATTCGTCGATAAACTCGAACGCATCCCCGGCGCGCACAAGGTCGGCTACTGGACGCCCAAGACCTATCGCCTTTGTTACAAGCGCCTCGGCGACGGCCCGTTCCATCTCACCCTCAGCGAGACCGGCGTGGTTCCCAACGAACAGATCCTTCATGCGCACGGTCACGTCACCGCGCTTGCAACTGATGGTCGCGCATACGCCAAGATGCGCGCGGAGCTTCACTTCGAGGAAAAGCACATCGACCCGGGCCTGCGCGGCACCACCTTCGCCGTCGATGAAACCACGCTGCTCGATTGCAAGATC
>DATJWT010000123.1:0-9425 GCA_035500975.1 Binataceae bacterium (SeqCode) | reverse complement strand
TCGCGAAGGGTCATCGCGGTGCTCCTCGTTGAGGCTCACCGGATCAGGTCCGTGGATTGTTACAGAATTGTGCGGGCGCGCTGCGTTAATCCGAGCCCTGCACGGCACGGTCCCCCGGCGTAGCCACGGCACACAACTAGCCACGACTCCGGGCCAATGCAAGTAACTTGAAGTTACGTAGAACTACGTATTAGGTCGGGAAGCGGGCGCGGGTCCAGTCGATCAGCACCTTCATCAGGCGCGGGCGCGGATCGCCCAGATGCGCCTCGCTTCCGCCCGCGCGCATGAAATGCTCGGCGCCCTCGATGAACGCGATCGTCTTGTCGCTGGCGCCCGAAGCTTCGTACTCTGCCCGTATATCGGAAAGGAAGATGTCCTGGTCGGCGTTCGCGCCCACCACCAGCGTCGGCACCGGAACCTTGGGCAGGTTCGCTCCCGTCTTCGCATATGAAGACAGTCCCGACCAGGTCGAGAGCCACGCGTCGGGGGTGACGATGCGTCCCAACCCGAATGCGGCGTAGTTCGCGAGATCGGGACGCGGTCCCATGATCGATCCAACCACGCGTTCCGACGGATCGATCGAGAGATCGCAGTAGTTCGGATTCGCCTGCGTTCGATAGACGACCATGTACCGGGGCGCCATCGCGCGGCGCGCCACGTAATTACGATGGTCCGCCGGCTTGCCCGCGAAGCCTTCGGCACGCATTTCCGCGCGTCCCTCGTTTGCTTCCGCGATATGCCGCCGCGCAATCGCATCGATACGCGCGCATCTGGCGCGCTGGGCTGCGCGGTAGCGCTCGATGAACTCCGTCGAGTAGCTGCTCGATGCAGGCGGCATCTTGAAACCGTTGCGCTCGTCATACATGTCGAGCGCGGCATCCGACGCGAACGGATCTGCCTCATCGACTACCGCGGCGTCGAGGCAGTTCATCAGGACCATCCCCTGCCCGGGATGCGCCGCCAGCACGATAAATCCGTCGGCGGTAGGAAGATCGAAATTGTTCAGGTCGGGTGGACCGCCGCCCGGTGGCGAGGAAACTCGTTGTCCCCTGGGCGTTCGCGCCTGCGAATCGTAGTACGAGAAGAGAGAGCCGCCGCCGGAATTCCCGAGCATCACGATTCGCTCGAAGCCTTCTTCCTCGCGCAGGTACTTGATGCCCGCGGCCAGGTCGAGCATCAGGTTCTCATGCAGCATCATCGCGTCGTTGTTGAGGTAGCGAGTGTTGAACCCGAACGCCGCGTATCCCGCATCGACCCAGAACGGAATCGAATAATGATGGCCGAACTCTGCCCGCGGATGCGCCATGATCACGCAGGTCTTGGGTTTGCCCTTGGGCGGCATCCAGAGGATGCCCCGCGACTTGCCGAAATCGGCGGAGTAAAGCTGCACGACCTGGTGGCGAACGGTCGGCTCGATATCGCCGAAGTCGATCGGATAGCGGGCCTGGTAGTCCTGCGGCGCCTTGGGCATGGTAAAAACCCTCCTGACGAGGGCTGGTTTACCTCAACTCGATCAGGATCGCAAAGAATCTGAACGATTGTTCAGACGACGGGCAAAAAGAAGTCCGCAGATTTACGCAGATTCGAAACCGCAATCTGTCAAATCTGCGGATTTCCGGTGCCAGATCAGCTCATCTGCTTGGTGAACATCTGCATGTCGAAGTAGTCGCGCCATTTCGCGATCTTGCCGCCGCTCACTTCGAACACTCCATTCACCGGCAGCTCGATCTTCTTTCCGCCGCCGAGATCGAAAATGTCGATGCGCTCGTTGAAGACGATGTTTCCGCTCGCCGCGGTATGGAGGATTTTGAACTCCAGCCCCTTGGCCATCGGCAGGAAGCTGTTGATCACCTTCTTGATCGCTTCCTTGCCCTTCGCCGCCGGCGGCGTCGGAATGTTCAAATACTCCGCATCTTCGGTGAAGAACTCGATTAGCTCATCCAGGTTCCGGCGTGACCATGCAGCGCAGAACTTGTTCACGGTTTCGAGGCTGGTTTCGGCCATGGTTCGATCCTCCGTCGCAAAACGTTACTCGTGGTCGAGGTAAAAACGATCCTCGTCCTTGTTGTACCCGAAGAGTTCCGCAAAACGCCCCCAGTTGACAATGGTCCAGAACAGCCGCTCGGGGCGCTCGCTGGGCAAGAGCATGGCCAGGTGTTCGAGCACGACCTCCTTGGACAGCGATCGATCTTCCTGCGCGCGCAGCAGGCGCACGAAGTAGCCGAAGATACCGAGTTTCTTCAGCTGCTCGCGTACCAGCAGCTTGCGCTGGTTTACGTTGCCTTCCAGGAGCTGCTTGCCGAGCGGCTCCAGCACAACGTCGCCGGCCGGAGTCGAGACGAACTCCAGTATCTCGCCCGCCTTCATGACCTTCAGCAGGTCGCTGAACTTGAATTGGAGGTCGCGCGCAATCTTGTAGCCGTCCTCGCGCCCGCCCTGGTCCTCGAGAAATTCCAGCAGGCCGAAGATCCAGGTTATCTGGCAATCCGGAACCGGGGTGATGTTAACTGGAGGAGCCATCAGTCGCGCTCCTCGATAAGCGAGAAGATTTTGTCGGTCCAGGCGTTGAATGCCTCCGAGCGCCGGTCGCGCGGCCGGGGCAAGTCGATCTTCAGGTCCGCGACGACACGTCCGGGCTTGGCCGCAAACACGATGATGCGATCCGCGAGCTCGACCGCCTCCTCGATGATGTGGGTCACGATGATGATGTTGTGCACCGACATGTCCGGCGCCTGCCAGGTGTCGATCAATTCCTCGCGCAGCGTAATCGCCGTCAACGCATCGAGCGCCGAGAACGGTTCATCCATCAGCAGCACGCGCGGCTCGACCGCCAGCGCGCGCGCGAATCCAACCCGCTGCTTCATGCCACCCGAGAGCTCGCGCGGATATGCCTCTTCAAAACCATCGAGACCGACCTTGTCGATGTAAATGCCGGCGCGCTTCTCGCGCTCCTGGGGCGGAATGCCGCGCGCCTCCAGGCCCATTTCCACGTTCGCCTTCACGCTGAGCCACGGAAGCAGCGCGAAAGATTGGAACACCAGCGCGCACTCGAGATTGATCCCATCGACCTGCTTGCCGCGATACAGCACCTGCCCCGTCGTCTGCGGGATGATGCCGTTGATGACGCGCAGCAGCGTCGATTTGCCGCATCCCGAGGGCCCCACCAGCGCGATGAACTCGCCTTCCTCGACATTGAACGAGATGTCCTTGAGAACGGTGAGCGAGCCCTTCGGCAACTCGAAGGTCTTGGAGATGTTATGCAGTTCGAGGAGGGCCATGGGTCCGCTGGTTCCGGGTCGCCTGTCATTTCAATAATCAAGCCGATAGCGCTCGGTGGCGTTGTCGTACAGGCGGCGCCACACGATGCGGTTCAAGACTACCACCACCAGCACCATCGAGAGCAGGCTCAGCAGGATCATGGTGCCGTTCCCGGTCTGGAAGGTTGCCACGTCGAGCAACGCTCCCAGACCCGTGACCGTGTAGATATGCCCCTGGAACGGGACATATTCGGAAACGATTAGCGCGTTCCATCCCCCACCCCACGCCGTCAGGCTGCCCGTGATCAGCGATGGCATCACCGCCGGCAAAATCAGTTTGCGCCAGGTCGCGAAGCGCGAAAGCCCGAAGGCGCGCGCCGCTTCTCGCAGGTCTTCGGGGACGGAGTTCACGCCGGCGAGCAGGTTGAACAGCAGGTACCACTGCATCCCGGTCAGGATCAGAAGGATCGATGCCAGGTTCATTCCGCCGGTAACGCGCAGCACGAACAGGACGATAAGCGGGAAGAAAGCAGTCGCAGGTACGGCTCCCGCGATTTCCGCGACGGGAGTCAGGATGCGCTTGAAGCGCGGGCTCTCGGCCGCCGCCAGCGCGCATGGAACCGTCCAGGCCAACGAGATTGCATATGCAATTACGAGCCGCCCGAACGAGATAACCATCGCACCCGGGATCTGCTTCGCTTCGTGCGGCCACGGACGAACCAGGGCGTGAACGAGCGCCACCAATCCGGCGCCGATAGCCCACGCGGACACGATGGCGAGTGACCCGATGATAAACAGCCTCAGTACCCACGAGGTTCTCTTCACCACGGGACTGGCCAGCGCGGGTGCGCTGGCGAAGTTCTCCAGCGTTCTGGAGATCGCCTTCCACGGCGGCAGTAAGACTGTGCGCAGCGTGCGCAATACCGCCGGTCCGATCCCGCCGAACACGTCGAGCATGCCGAGCGAATGCGCGGGTCCGGACGATGCCGCAAACTCGAAGCGGAATTTCTCCGACCATTCGGTGAGCGGCTGCCACACGATCACGTCCATCGCGACGATTACCGCCAGCAACACGATGAGTCCTGCGACGATGTCGAGCATGTTCCCGTCGCTGGCCGCCTCCATCAGGAAGCTGCCGATGCCGGGGAGCTTATAGTTGGCGGGGCCGACCGCGATGATTTCGCACGCCGTCAGGTAGTACCATCCCGCGACCCACGACAGGATCGAGTTGTATACCAGCTTGGGCACGCACGCCGGCATCAGGAGCCGCTGAAATCGCAGCCATCCCGTTACCCCGAACGCCTGCAGCGACTCGTTGGAATCGCCCGGGATAGTTTTTATCGATTCGTAGATGCCAAGCGTCATGTTCCACGCCTGGCTGGTGAAAATGAGAAAGATAACCGCCATCTCCACGCCCAGGCGTCCGGGCGCAAGCGCGACGAAAAAATAGATCGCGGCAGGAAAGAATCCGACCACGGGAACTGATTGCGCGATATCGACGACCGGGATGAGGATGCGTTCGTAGAGACCCCCGCGCGCCGCCGACATTCCATAGATGATCGAGAAGACCAGCGCCACGATGTACGCCGCCAGCATCCGGTAGAACGAGCAGAAGGCGTAATAGGGAAGATGACGATCCGATGAGGTGAAGGCGGGGGCGTGATGCGTCAGCGACATCGCGCGCTTCTGATAGGCGAAGAACAGCGCGATAATCGCCGCAACGACGATGAACGATATCAACCCGCCCATCAGCCGGCGCGGTGAGATGCTGGGTGCCGAGGATTCCATGAGCCGCGACCGAATTTTCCAGCATAGTCACGTCGCAGCCTTGCTCAAAGCCCGTAACGCGCTATTCACAGATTTGCCGTAGCTTCGCCTGCGACGCGCACCGATGCAGCGTGCATAGCGAATTGATTGAACAGTCTCGCTCTGCGATAACTTTCGCAACGACTTTCTCGAAGCAGCGTTGCTCCAATGCCGGAGCATCGCGGGAGCCCTGATGGACGCGGTAGTTCACTTCCTCCAACCCCTGGACCTGCATCCCGTTGTCGACCATTTCACCGTCGCATTGTTGATCGTCGGGGTCCTGGTGGACCTCGTCGCCAGCCTGTTCCCGACACGCTCCTGGATGCGCTACATGGCGCTCACCCTGATGATCCTGGGAGCGATCGCTGCCGGCTGTTCCTACTTCAGCGGCGACATGGAAGCCGATCGCGTGTGGAACGCGCTGGGCGAGCCGGCCAAGCAGGTACTGCATCGCCATGCGATGCTCGCGCAGTATGGAGCGATCGCGTTCGGCGTTCTCGCGCTGTGGCGAATCCTGGTTGAAGTCGGCGCGCTGGCCGGCACGCGCTCGATCTATCTGATCGTCGCGGTAATCGCGGTGTGCCTGTTGGGATATATCGGTCACCTCGGCGGCGTGCTCGTGTACACCTATGGCACCGGCACTGCGCTGATGGCGGCGGAGCAGAGCCCGACTCCGACGGAGACGCCCACGCCATCCACTTCTCAACCATTGGCGCTGCCTACGGTTTCCGTCCCGACTCCGCAGGCGACTCCAACCGCTCCCGCGGCGGCATCGAGCGCGACACCCAGCCCCACCCCGACGGGAGCACCCACGGGTGTATAATTTGAATTGGGGCATCGAACGCGATGCCCACTGAGGATTAGGCATGGAACCGGGCGCATCGGCAAAGGAATCGCTGGAAGTCGCGGATCGTCTTTTCAAGGCGATCGAGCGCGGCGACGTGGACGCGATCAAAAACATCTACGCACCGCATACGAAGATCTGGCACAACTTCGACAACCTCGCGCAAAGCGTCGACGAGAACCTCGCCGTGCTCAAATGGGTGGTCGCGAATATCGCGGAAATTTCCTACTCCGAAATCAACCGGCAGCCGACGCCGAAGGGCTTCATCCAGCAGCACGTACTGCGCGGCAATGTGAAATCGAGCGGCAAGGAGATCGCGATCCCGGCATGCATCGTGTGCACGGTCGAAAACGGCCGCATCACGCGGCTCGACGAATATCTGGATTCGGCACAAACCGCGGCGCTGAGAGGATAACCTCCCGCGACCGCGCGTGATTCATCACAAGGAGTTCTGAAAATGGACAAGCGCCTCGGATTCGGCGTGTTTCTCGCGCCGCATCACCCTATCGGCGAGCACCCCACCCTCCAGTTCCAGCGCGACCTGGAGCTGGCCGAGTGGCTCGACCATCTGCACTACGACGAATTCTGGGTCGGTGAGCATCATTCGGGCGGATGGGAAACCATCGGGTCACCCGAGATGTTCCTGGTTGCCGCGGCCGAGCGCACCAAGCGCATCCGCCTCGGCACCGGCGTGGTGTCGGTCCCGTATCATCATCCGTTCAACATCGCGCAGCGCATCGTACATCTCGATCATTTGAGTCATGGCCGCGCGATGCTCGGTGTCGGACCGGGCGCGCTGCCTTCCGACGCCGTGATGCTGGGAATCGATCCGATGACCCAGCGCGATCGGATGGACGAGGGTCTCGGCGTGGTGCTGCGCCTGCTCAACTCCGAGGAGCCGTTTACACACAAAAGCTCATGGTTCGAACTGCACGACGCGGCGCTCCAACTCCGCCCGCTCCAGGAAAAGATTCCGGTCGCGGTCGCGTCGACTATCTCGCCATCGGGCATGAAATGCGCAGGCAAGTACGGCGTGGGAGTGCTCTCGGTCGCGACTTACTCCGAAGAAGGGCTCCAGGCATTGCCGACGCAGTGGAACTTCGGCGAGACCTCCGCGAAGGAACACGGGCAGAAGATCGATCGCGGCGAATGGCGCATCGTGGTGCCGTTCCATCTGGCCGAATCAAAAGAGCAGGCACTGCGCGAAGTCGCGGAGGGCCTCAAGCGCTGGCAGAACGACTATATCGTGGGAATCCTCGGCACGCCCCAGCGTCCGTCAATCTCCGATGGCTACGAAGCGGCCAAGCGGATGACCGAACACGGCGGCGCGATCATCGGCACACCCGATGATGCGCTGGTGAAGATCGAACAATACAAGAAGCTCTCCGGCGGGTTCGGAACGATCCTCGCGTTCGCGCACGATTGGGTAAATCGCGAGCAGATGCTGCGCAGCTACGAGATGATCGCGCGCTACGTGATGCCGCGCTGCCAGGGTCTGATCGCGCCCATCGAGCGCTCAGCGGCGCGAGTGTCGGCGAACAAGAAAGAGCTGATGGACAAAGCAAGCGGCGCAATCCTGAAAGCGATTCGGGATTACAACGCAGTACATCCGCGGCAAAAGTAGATCCGGTTCCCCCTCCTTTCCGAGGAGGGGGCCAGGGAGTGGTACAAAGCTCGCACGCCACGAACAGCCGACCTTCTGCACTCAGTCCCCGATCTTCAGAAAAAAATAGTGGGGCGGGCCGCCTGCCCCACTTTTTTCACGATTTTTTCAGACCATCATCTGCGGTATGCCAGCGCCCGCTCGATAATCGCGGCTACATAGAAGAGCTCGATTATCGGCGCGACCCTGACGATCAGCGATCGCTCCGTGGAGCCCGTCGCGCCCAACGCCATCGCGATCACCAGAGCGTAGTTGATGATCCCGCCCCAATGCCCCAGGCGTGAGCGAACCGGCGCCCCCGCGCGATGGAGCCATAGCGAATCGAGCGCGTACTGCCCGAACGAAATCGCGATCAATACCGGGATTGCCCACGGCAACTGATGCGCAGCGGCGTAGCATCCCAGTGCCACCAGCACGAACGTGACATCCGCGATCGAATCGAGCCATCCGCCCGATTCGCGCGCAACCCCCAGCCGCCGCGCCATCCGGCCGTCGATAAAGTCCGTGGCGGCTGCAACCACTGCTATCGCGGCAAACGCGGCGCGATTGTCGGGCGCTGAGTTGGCCAGCAGTATCCACATCGCCGCCAGGACGAATCGCGAGATGGTGAGCGCGTTGGGCGCGCCGCTGACGAGCGCGCTGCGATGGTCGCGTGGCATGGATGAATGCTCTAAGATCGGTGCCTCATGGCTCCCCGGCGCACGGTGCAGATCGTCAGCCACGGGCCCTCATGCCTCGATGGCGTGATGGCGGCCGCGGCCGTCGCGCGCTACTACGCCGGCGATCGCGTCATTCCGACTCTCTCGGGCAACAGCGATACCGACCGCACCATCCAGGGTCTCAGCCTCAAGGCGCGCGACGGAATCGATGAAATCTGGATCACCGACCTCTCGTGGACCGCGGTTGAGACCGGCGCGCATCTCACTACGCTCATCGAGCGCGGCGCGCGCGTCTACTGGATCGATCACCATCGCACGGCAGTGTCCCGCGCCGACGCGCCCGAATTCAAGGTGCCTTTCACGGGCAAGGTTCTTTCCGAGCAGTACTCCGCGGCGCGGCTCACCTTCAACTACCTGCTGAAGGCCGAAACCAGGCAATTGTCTGCTCAACAGAAACAGGCCTTCGAATCCTTTTTTCCGTTCGTGGAGATTGCCGACGATCACGATCGATGGGTCCACCGGATTCCCGAATCTCCCGATTGGGCGCTGGCAGTGCAAACCCTCGGTGGAATCGCTTCGTATCGCGAGATCATGAAGCTCGAAGAGCCGGTCATGACGCGACGGCTTGCGACGGCTCTGGCCAGCGGCCAGGAGGCGATGCGCAAGAGCGTGGAACTGGCGCGAGCCACGATCGTCGATCGCGAGCTGCCCAACGGCATCAAGGTGCGCACCGCTTGCTGCTTCGGCTACAGCAGCGAAGTGGCAGCTCATCTATATGAGGGCCAGCATCGGACCGTGGTCGCGCTGTTCGATCTTCGCAGCCAGGGGATCAGCCTCCGGCGCAGCGCCGACTCCGATGTTAACCTCGCGACGATAGCGGAGAGTTTCGGTGGCGGCGGCCATGCAGCCGCCTCCGGTTTCGCGCTGGCCGAGCTAAGGCGCCTCCCGGCTGAGCGCTTGGCCGAACTCCTGAGCGGCAAACTCGAATCGCTACCTGGGATTTCCCGGTAACGAGTCCCTTTCGGGACTTCTCAGAAAAATTCAGTTATTTCAAAGGTTTAGATAAGTTCGGCTGCGATCGCAGCCAAGTCTTTTTCTTCTTGCCTCGTTTTCAGCATCATGCCTAGACTGAACATACGTTCATTTGACTGAACGATCAGTTATGGCAGTGATGACGAAAGAAGCTGTTCTCAAAG
>DATJWT010000122.1:0-17506 GCA_035500975.1 Binataceae bacterium (SeqCode) | reverse complement strand
AAGGAGCAGGCCGAGCACGTGATGCTGGTGGACCTGGGGCGCAACGATGTCGGCCGCGTATCGGAGATCGGGTCGGTCAAGGTTACCGAGTACATGGTGGTCGAGCGGTACTCGCACGTCATGCATATCGTGTCGAACGTGGTGGGGAGGTTGCGCGACGATTGCGATGCCTTCGACGCGTTTCGCGCGACTTTTCCGCAAGGCACCGTGTCGGGCGCGCCGAAAATCCGCGCGATGGAAATTATCGACGAGCTCGAAAACGTGCGCCGCGGCGTGTACGCCGGCGCGGTCGGATACTTCAGCTATACCGGCAACACCGACACCGCCATCGCGCTGCGCACGCTGCTCATCAAGAACAATCACGTTTACATCCAGGCGGGCGGCGGCGTGGTCGCGGATTCGGATCCCGGCGCGGAATTCGAGGAATCGGTCAACAAGGCCCGCGCGATGGTGCGTGCCCTGCAGGCCGCCCGCGAGTTCGAACAGCCGTAGTCCAGGGAACAAAGGAATGGCTACCGAAAGAAAAACCACCCTCGAAACCCGGTTCTTCTCCCGAAGGGGAGAAGGCGGCGAGCTAGCGAGCCGCCCTGAGGAGCATCGCGACGAATGGATCCTCTGTGCGCGCCGCGCGCCGGATGAGGGCGACGTTAGCTTGCAGAGGCATGGGTCACATCCATGAGCAAACCGAAAACGAAGCTCCTCATGATCGACAACTACGACTCGTTTACCTACAACCTCGTGCAATACCTGGGCGAGCTCGGCGCCGAGGTCATCGTCAAGCGCAACGATGCGATCGATGTCGCCGGCGCGCGCGCGCTCAAGCCCGATGCGATCGTCATCTCGCCCGGCCCATGCACGCCGAAAGAGGCCGGCGTCTCCCTCGCGATTCTGCGCGAGCTTTCCGGAGAGCTGCCGATTCTCGGCGTGTGCCTCGGGCATCAATGTATCGGCGAGGCGTTCGGCGGGCGTGTCGTGCGCGCATCGCGCCTGATGCACGGTAAGACCTCGCCGGTCATCCACGACGGCAAGACGATTTTCGAATCGATCCCGAGCCCCTTCGATGCGATGCGGTACCATTCGCTGCTGGTGGAGTGGGGCACCGTGCCCGATTGCCTCGAGGTGAGCGCGCGCACCGAAGAAAACGAGATCATGGGCTTCCGCCACAAGACGCTGCGCGTCGAGGGCGTGCAGTTCCATCCCGAGTCGGTCGGCACGCCCGAAGGAAAGCATCTGCTCGCCAACTTCCTCAGGAGCGTCGCCGCTTGACCGCTTTGCATGCAGCGTTCGAGGACGTGCTGGCGCGCCGCTCGCTCGATGCCGTCACGGCGGAGCTGGTCTTCGGCGAGATCCTCGACGAACAGGCGCCCGAGGCGCTGGTCGCGGGCTTCCTGGTGGCGCTCAAGCTCAAGGGCGAGTCGGCCGGGGAGCTCAAGGGCGCGGCGCGCGCGATGCGATCGCGATCGCGCGCGACCAATCTTGAGCCGTCGCGTCTGCTCGACGTCGTAGGCACCGGCGGCGACGGCTCCGGGAGCTTCAACATTTCCACCGCTTCGGCGCTCGTCGCTGCGACCGCTGGCATCCAGGTCGCGAAACACGGCAATCGCGCGATCAGTGGGCGCGTCGGCGCCGCCGATGTGCTCGAGCAGGTCGGCGTCAAAATCGACGTCGATCCCGAGGGGCTCGCGCGATGCCTTCGCAGAGCGGGTATCTGCTTCATCTTTGCGCCTGCGTATCATCTGGTGCTCGGGCGGCTTGCCGCGCTCAGGCGCGCGCTCGGCACGCGCACGATTTTCAATTTGCTGGGCCCGCTCTGTAACCCTGCCGCTCCGAGACACGCGCTGGTGGGCGTCGGCGACGGATCGTTGTTTCAGCCGATGACCGAGGCGCTCGCGTCGCTGGGCGTCGCGCACGCGATGGTCGTGAATGGCGGGGATGGCATGGATGAGATCACGCTGTCAGCAACCACGCGCATCGCGGAGATTCGCGGCGAGGAACCGATTCGCGAATACGAAATCGCTCCCGAAGACTTCGGAATCAGGCGCGCCGACCGGGAAATCTTGACCGTGAACGATGCCGCACATGCCGCGCGGATTCTGCGCGGCGTTCTTGCGGGCCAGTCCGGCGCGGCGCAAGATGTCCTCGCGCTCAATGCCGGCGCCGCACTCTACGTGGGCGGAAAGGCCGAGACGCTGCACGCCGGCGTGGTCAAGGCGCGCGAGATCATCGCGTCCGGCCGCGCACTCACGACTATCGAAAAATTGGCGGAGGCCAGCCAGGCGCGATGAGCTCTATCCTCGACAAGATCTTTGCAGCCAAACGCGAGGAACTGGATCGCGAACGCGTCCCCCTGGCGGATATTCGTCAAGCTGCAGCCGATGCGCCCGCGCCTCGGGACTTCATCGCGGCCCTGGGAGCGCATCGCCCGGCGATAATCGCTGAAGTAAAGCGTGCCTCTCCGAGCAAAGGCGACATCCTGCCCGGTCTCGACCCTGCAAAAGTAGCCCGCGACTACGCGCAAAACGGGGCGGCCTGCATCTCGGTTCTGACCGACCAGCATTTTAAAGGAACACTTGAAGATTTGCGGACGGTACGCGCGGCCGTAGAATTGCCCTTGCTGCGCAAGGACTTCATGTTCGACCCGTACCAGGTCTACGAGGCGCGCGCCGCGGGTGCGGATTGCATCCTGCTGATTGCCGCGATGCTTTCTGAATCCGCGATGCGCGAGCTCCAGGCGCTGGCGCGCGAGCTCAAGATGGCCGCGCTGGTGGAGGTTCACAATGCCGCGGAGTTCGCGACCGCCGCAAGAATCGGCGCGACGCTGGTCGGGATCAACAATCGCGACCTGCACACTTTCGTAACCGATATCGCCGTGACCGAACGATTGCTGTCAGAGCACCGGACTCAGGCGCTGATCGTTTCCGAAAGCGGTATCGATTCGCCCGCCGATATTGCGCGGCTGGATCGCGCGGGCGCCCGCGCGTTCCTCATCGGGGAAAGCCTGCTGCGCGGCGGAACTCCGCGCGCGAAGTTGACCGAGCTGCTTGGCGCGCTCGAAGCCGGAGCCTCGCGATGACGGTGCGGGTGAAAATTTGCGGCGTGACGCGCGCCGATGACGCCGATGCCGCCATCGAGGCCGGCGCCGAATTAATCGGGTTGAATTTCTATGCGCCGAGTCCGCGCTACGTCGCGTTCGATACCGCCGTGCGCATTCGCCGGCGTATTGGAAGTCGCGCGCAGGTGGTCGGCGTGTTCGTCAACGCGGAGCGCGCCGTGATCGACAAGCATCTAAGCGAACTTCATCTCGATATGCTCCAGTTCCACGGCGATGAAGACGATTCCGCGCTCGCGGGTTGGAACGTTCCCGTGATTCGCGCGCTCCGCGTGCGAGGTGGCGAAGCCGGCGCCGCGATATCGCGCGCCCGCGCCGACTACATCCTGCTCGATACCTTCCATCCGAGCCTCTATGGGGGCAGCGGAGTTGCGCGGCCGCTCGATGATCTCAAGGGCCTCGATCTTTCGCGCGTGTTCATTTCCGGCGGACTGAATGCGACCAACGTGGCGGATGCCGCCGCGCTTCATCCTTACGCGGTCGATGCGGCCAGCGGCGTGGAATCGTCGCCGGGCGCGAAAGACCATCTTAAGCTCAGGAGCTTTGTTGCCAATGCAAAATCTGCCCGATAGCCGCGGACACTTCGGTGAATTCGGCGGCCGTTACGTTGCGGAAACGCTCATGCCCGCGCTGGTCGAGCTGGCCGAGGCTTACAAAAGCGCGCGGCGCGATCCCGGGTTTCGCTCCGAGCTGGAAAAGTATTCGCGCGAGTACGTCGGCCGGCCTACGCCGCTCTTCTTCTGCGCAAACCTCACCGCCAGGCTCGGCGGCGCAAAGATTTACCTGAAACGCGAAGACCTCTGTCATACCGGCGCGCACAAGGCCAACAATGCCCTCGGCCAGGCGCTCCTCGCGGTCAGGATGGGCAAGGAGCGAATCATCGCCGAGACCGGCGCCGGGCAGCACGGGGTCGCGACGGCCACGATGGCCGCGCTGTTCCAGCGTCAATGCGAAGTGTTCATGGGATCAGTCGACGTCGAGCGGCAGGCGCTCAACGTGTTCCGCATGAAGCTGCTGGGCGCGAAAGTGCAAGCGGTCGACGCGGGCAGCAGGAGCCTGAAAGATGCGATGAGCGAGGCGCTGCGCGATTGGACCGCCACTGTGCGCAACACTTATTACCTGATCGGTTCCGCCGCGGGACCGCATCCGTACCCGATGATCGTGCGCGACTTCCAGACCGTGATCGGCAAGGAGGCGCGCAAGCAGATCTTGAAGCAGGCAGGACGCTTGCCCGACGTGCTCATCGCCTGCGTCAACGGCGGTTCCAATGCGATCGGCCTCGTGTATCCCTTTATCAAGGATCGCGGCGTGCGCATGTGCTTCGTGGAAGCGGGCGGGCTGGGGCTGAGCGGATTCCAGCACGCGGCTACCCTCACTGCCGGCCGCTCGGGAGTACTCCACGGCAATCGTACGCTGCTGCTCCAGGATGAACTCGGGCAGATTCGCGAGACGCATTCGATCGCCGCGGGACTCGACTATCCGGGCGTCGGACCTGAGCTCGCGTACCTGAAGGAGACTGGACGCGCCGAGTATGCCGCCGTCACCGATGCCGAGGCGCTCGAAGCGTTTCAGCTCCTCTCGCAGACCGAAGGCATCATTCCCGCGCTCGAAAGCTCGCACGCGATCGCATTCGCGGCAAAGCTGGCGCCGACGCTGCCGAAGGAACAAATCATCGTTATCAATCTGTCCGGCCGCGGCGACAAGGATATGAACACTGTCGCTCGCGCGCTCGGCGTGAGCCTGAAGGAGGGGGCGTGACATGGCGCGCCGCGGAAGAATCGCCAAAAAGTTCGCCGAGCTGCGCGCGCGCAACGAAGCGGCGCTGATTCCATACATCGTCGCCGGCGATCCGGACATGGAAACCACGCGCAAGCTGGTACTCGAACTGGAGGCGCGCGGCGCGGATTTAATCGAGCTCGGCGTACCATTCTCGGACCCGATGGCCGATGGGCCCGCAAACCAGCGCGCGAGTGCGCGCGGATTGTCTTCGGGCGCGTCGCTGGCGGGAATCTTCTCGATGGTTTCCGACCTGCGCAAGGAAACCCGGATTCCCTTCATCCTGTTCGGGTACTTCAATCCCTACCTGCACTATGGATGCGAGCGGCTGTGCCAGGATGCCGCTGTCGCCGGCGTCGACGCGATTCTCACCGTCGATCTCCCGCCCGAGGAAAGCGCGGAGTTGCTCAAGCCCGCACGCGCCAACGGCATCGATCTGATCTTTCTGCTCGCTCCCACCACGCCGATTGAACGCAGTCGGTACATCGCGCGCTCGGGCAGCGGCTTCCTGTATTATGTCTCCGTGACCGGAGTAACCGGGGCGCGCACCACGGTTGGCGCCGATGTGGAAACCAGGGTTCGCGAGCTGCGCTCCGTCACCGACCTGCCAATCGGAGTGGGCTTTGGAATCTCCACTCCCGAACAGGCCGCGAAGGTGGCTACGTTCGCCGACGCGGTCGTAGTGGGCAGCGCGATCACCGGTATGGTTGAGCGGCACATCGTGACGGGCGACACAGTCACCGCTGTTGGAGAACTGGTCGGCACGCTGAAAGATGCGATACGAGCCGCACGCGCCGGCGCATCGATTCAGGCGGCTAACTGAAACGGAGGAAACACAAGGTGGCGGAAACAACTGAACCTCCGGTCGAGCCCGCGCGCACGGCCCAGCAGCCGGCGCAGGCTCCGAGCGACGACATCTGGACCAAGTGCCCGACCTGCAAGGAGATCGCGTTCCGCAAGGAAGTCGAGCGCAATCTCAACGTCTGCCCCAAGTGCGGACATCATTTCCGCCTCACCGTGAGCCAGCGCCTGGCGATCACCGTCGATCGCGGTTCGTGGAACGAGATGTTCGAGGACGTCGCGATCGGCGATCCGCTCAAGTTCGTCGATTCCCGCCCTTACCCCAAGCGGATGGCGCAGGCGCGCGAGGCGAGCGGACGCAACGATGCGGTAGTGGTCGGCACGGCGGCAATCGAGGACCGCACGCTCGCGCTTGGCATCATGGATTTCGAATTCATGGGCGGCAGCATGGGCGTCGTGGTCGGCGAGAAGCTCGCCCGGCTGTTCGATTTCGCGACCCGTAAGGGACTGCCTGTGGTCGTCTTCGTTGCATCGGGCGGAGCCCGCATGCAGGAAGGTGCGCTCTCGCTGATGCAGATGGCCAAGGTTTCGGCGGCGATCGCGCGCCTGCGCGATGCGCGCTTGCCGTACATCTCGGTGATGTGCGATCCGACCAGCGGCGGCGTTGCCGCGTCATTCGCGATGCTGGGCGATTTGAATATCGCCGAGCCCGGCGCGCTGATCGCTTTCGCGGGCCGCCGCGTGAGCAAACAGACCATCAACACCGAGCTGCCCGACGATTTTCAGCGCGCGGAGTTCCTGCTCGCGCACGGGATGCTCGATGCGATCGTCCCGCGCCATCAGATGCGCTTCACGCTGGGCCGCCTGCTCGCAATGCTGGCGCGCCGCCCGGGACGTCGCGCGAAAAAGTAAGAAGTTCTTCTCCCGAAGGGAGAAAGCGGCGCGTTGCGCGCCGGATGAGGGTCGGTGGACTGTTCAGCACAATTGCTTTCGTGGCACCTGACCGCACGATAAACTCGCCTTCTGCAATGGAAGAGCGCCTGACCAGGACCCTCGATTGGCTCTATTCGCTCGAAGCCCGCGGCGAAATCTACAAGCTCGAGCGGATGGACGCGGCGCTGGCGCTGATCGGCAATCCCCATCGCAAGCTGCGCGCGATTCATATTGCCGGCACCAAGGGCAAAGGCTCCGTGGCCGCGATGCTCGACAGCGTGCTGCGCGCGGCGGGCATGCGCGTGGGCCTCTACACCAAGCCCCACCTGGTGAACCTGTCGGAGCGCACCCGCATCGACGGCGCGGAAATGCCCGCGCGCCGCATGCTCGACTATATCGACCGCCTCCGCGCCATCTACGATCGCGCCGGCCTCGCGCTCACCTTCTTCGAATTCACGGTCGCGATGATGTTCCTCTACTTCGCCGAGGAGCACGTCGATATCGCCGTGGTGGAGACCGGGCTGGGCGGCAGGCTCGATTCGACCAACGTGGTCACCCCGATTCTCAGCGTCATCACTCCGATCGGCTTCGACCACATGGAATACCTCGGCTACACGATCCCGGCGATCGCGGCCGAGAAGGGCGGGATCATCAAGGCGGAAGTCCCGGTGGTAATCGGTGCACGCGACCATGAAGCGCGCGCCACCCTCAGCTCGATCGCCGCGCAGCGCCGCAGCGCAACCCGGCTGGTCGATCGCGACTACACCTTTCGTTCCCATTCGCCCGAGCATCGCATCGACTACCAGGGCCTCGCGCTTTCACTCGACAACGTCGAGCTCGGCCTGGCGGGTCCGTTCCAGCATGAGAATGCTGCTATCGCGCTGGCGGTCGTCGAGGAGCTGCGCGCGCAGGGACACGCGATTTCGGAGGAGGCAATTCGCCGCGGCTTGCGCGAAGTTTACTGGCCGGGCCGGTTCGATATCGTGTCGCGCAATCCGACCGTCATCCTTGACTGCGCGCACAATGAGCTGTCGGTCTCGGCGCTCCTCGAAACCATCAGCGTGGAACTCGATCCGCATCTGCGGCCGCATCTGGTGTTCGGATGTCTCGCGAGCAAGCAGTGGGAGCGGATGGCCACGATGCTCGCGCCGCGCGTCTCGGACGTGACATTGACCCGGGCCAGGCCCAAGAATCCGCTCGATCCCGAGCAACTGTTGCCGATTTTCTCAGCCCACGTTCCGGCACGAGTCGAGCGTGACCCGATGCTCGCGATTGAACGCACTGTTAAGGAAAGTGCGGCTTCCGAAGTGGTACTGGTTACGGGTTCTGTGTATCTTATCGGCGAGATCTATCCGTATTTTCTTGCCCGAACGGGGAGGAGAGGGCTGTTTCCTGAGGCTCCCGGCTAAACTGCTGCTTTTGGCGGGGCTGGTCGCGCTGATTTTCTGCGCGGGCCGCGACGCATTCTGCCTGGGACTTCCTTCCGGTGCGACGACCGCGCGCTCCGAAGGGTCGAGTCCGATCAACGTCACCGGCCACGAAACCATCTACGATTCCAGGGACGACACCTTCACCGTTATCGGCGATGCGGTGATGACGCAGGGCGGCAGCATCCTCAAGGCCGACCAGATTAAGCTCTTCCGCAAGCAGCGCACCGCGGTCGCGACCGGTCACGTACATCTGATCGATCCCGACGTCGAGATGTGGGCGACGGAGGCGAAGCTCGATCTTGCGAACGAAACGCTGAAGATGGACAACGCGCAAATTCGCGCGAAGAACACCACCTACCGCATCGAAGGCCAGAAAATCGTCAAGCTCCAGGGCCAGGACTATGAGGTCACCAAGGGCTTCTTTACGACCTGCGGATGCGCGAAAGAAAAGGGCGCTCCCGACTGGTCGATCACCGGCGACCAGATGGACGTCAACGTCGGACAGACTGGCACCGCGAAGGGCGCGTCATTCAACATTCTTGGGTACCAGCCGTTCAAGGTTCCATCGCTGACCTTTCCCGCGAATACGGACCGGCACAGTGGCCTCCTTTCGGGCCGCCAGGGGCAATCAGGTCTGCGCGGCTTCCAGTTGTTGCAGCCTTACTACTGGGCGATCAGCAAGACCCAGGATGCGACCGTCGCCTTCGATATCGAGACTCGCCAGCGCGTCGGCGGTCTCGCCGAGTATCGACTCGTCAACGGACCCGACGACTATTTCTGGATCGATGGCGCGTTCTACGACGAATCGTTGCGCACGCAGGCTAATCGCCAGGGCGATATCATCGATACCCAGACCAACGATCCGTTTATCCCTCTCAATCGCTACGGCGTTATCGGGATGGCGCGGGAACATATCACTGACAACCTGATGGTCTATGGCGACGCGGTAACGGTCAGCGACAACTATTACCTGCGCGAGATGGACCAGTGGACGTTGTCGAGCGGCTTCGGCAGCAACTGGGGATCGATGCGCGATGCCATCTCGCATTGGGGCATCCTCGATGAGTTCAACAACGGCTTCGGACAAGTGCAGGGCACGTGGCATCAGGACCTGATCCAGGCCAACCAGTTTGCGCTCCAGGAACTGCCCAAGGCGTGGATAAGCGGCCGGCAGGATCTCGGTGGGATTGCCTTCCTGGACTACGATGCGCAAGCGACCAATTTCTACCGCGAGGAGGGACAGTACGGTGGGCGCGCCTTCCTCGATCCCAAGCTCACCATCCCATGGCGTCTCGGTGACTACCTTTACGGCTACGGCGCGGTGGGCGTAGAGGCCAACATCTACGACACTGCCGGAAACACCATCAACGTGACTCCCGTCGGACAGCCCTTCTCCGGGCTGCCCGTGAAGGCCAGCGGTGCGCCGGGAGTGCTGCAGTACAACAACGGACTTTCGGTGGGGCCGATTGCCCCGGGCGGCGTTCGCGGTGCCGGCATTCCTTACATGTCCACGGGAGTGGCAAGCGAGATCGAACGCGTCTGGGATGTCAACGGCACTCTCATCGAGAAACTGAAGAATACCATCGAACCGTTCGCGTCGTACGCATACGTGCCGCGTATCTACCAGGGGAATCTCCCCCTGTTCGATCAGTACGATCGCGTGAATGCGCGGAGCCTTTTCACCTACGGCGTGACCACGCGCCTGTTCGCCAAGGTTGCACCGCAGTCGAGCGATGTTCCCCCGGAGACGGAAACCGACGCATCGACCGGGTTGCCATCGGTCAACAACTCTCCGCTTGATTTCTCTCCAACCGAGGCGGCTTTCCCCGCGGGCGGCGCAGCCGCGTTCAGCCGCGGCGAAGAGATCCGCGAGCTGGCGCAACTAACGCTGATGCAGGCCTATGACGTGTCGCACGATCTGGGTCCATACGGCGATCATATTTCCGACCTCCAGGCCAACTTGACGGTTTATCCCACTACGATCGCCGCGCTGGGATCGCAGGTCGACTACAACCCGCGCAACCATGCGGGTGTGACCTTCGCCAACGTCTATTTCACCATTCAGCCGCCGTGGTCCAAGGTTTCGAACGTGTACATGGGCAAGGCCCTGCAGGGCTCATTCCTCCAGGCGTCCTACAACTATGTGAATCCGCAGACGGCGGTCCTGCCCACGACCACCGCCAACGCAAGCCAGTTCGCGACGATTCGCGCCTACACCGATATCGGCGACATGATCGGTATCTACGTCTCGCCGCTGTACAACTTTTCGACCGCCCAACTGGACAACGCGCAATACGGTCTCCGCCTCAAGTCACCCTGCGATTGTTGGGCGGCCGACGGCGTGATTACCGATTCGTTCAATCCCAACGAAGTGCAGTTCCAGTTCCAGTTGACGCTGGGCGGCTTGGGATCGATCGGCCAGAGTCCGTTCGGACGCAACCCGTTCCAGACTATCGGCCTGGCGGGGAACCCGATGGGCGCGATGCCCGTCCGCCCGTAGCCGTTCAGAAATACAGCAGGATCACGTCGGCCACGATCCACAGGATCACGGCGAGCAGGAGAGGCTTGTCCCGTGTCAGCAGCCGGGCGGGATCGCCGCCTTCGTTGCGCTCATCGATCAGGTACAGGTAACGCAAGATTCCGAAGGCTACGAACGGCACCGTCAGGTAGAGGTGCCGCGTGCCCAGCTTGGCTTCGACTTCGGCGGACGCCGTGTAGATCATGTAGCTGACCAGAGTCGCCCCGGCGACGATCGCGATCATCTGGTCGATCAGCCTGATGCTGTAGTGCGAGAGGGTGATGCGATGGGCCGACGCCCCATCGCCCATTGCGGTCAGCTCGTGCCGCCGCCGCCCCAGGACCAGCAGCAATGCCAGCACGAAGGTGATGAAGGCGAGCCATGGCGAAACCTCGGCATCGATCGCGACCCCGCCCGCGAACGCGCGCAGCACGAAACCAATCGATACCGCGATCACATCGACCACGACGAACTGCTTCGCCCATAGCGAGTACGCGAATTGCAGCCCGATGTAGAGAAGCGCGATTCCGAGAAATGCGCGGCCGAGCGCGGCACTCAGGATGAACGCGATCGCTCCCAGGATCGTCGCGAAGCCCATGGCTTCGCCGACGCTCAAATCGCCTCGCGCCAGCGGGCGGTTGCATTTCTCGGGATGCCGGCGGTCGGTCTCGCGGTCGGAGATGTCGTTGATCACATAGGCAAAGCTTGAAAGCGCACAGAATGCGACGAAGGCGACGGCGGCCAGGAACGCATCGTGCGCGACGAATAGCCGATGGCTGAAGATCAGCGCCGCCAGGACCAGCCCGTTCTTCACCCACTGATGGGGCCGTGCAAGCGCCAGCAGCGAGGCGGCGCGGCTGCGCGATTGCTCGGGGTTATCGAGTGCGGCATTCACAGGTGATCGGTTTTACAGGCGCGCAGTTTCATCGCGCAAGGTGCCCCCTTTTCAGCCCCGTTCAGAGGAGCCTGCAGGCCAACGCCGCCGCCGCGTTTGCTCCTGAGCGATTGGTCTTGACCACACCCCGAAAGTGGGAAAGAGATTAGCGGTCATGAGTACTGACTCACACGAAAAAACCGGACCGAACGCGACCGTCGACCTCGCCGGGCTGCGCAGGTTTATCGCCGACCGCAAGCTCGGTGACCCTGCCGCGCTGCGTTCAGAGAACATCTCTTTCGGTCATTCCAACGAAGTACATCTCATTCATTTCGATGGCCGGTCGTGGGCGCTTAGGCGTCCGCCGCGCGGACCGCTCCTGCCGACCGCGCACGACATGATGCGCGAATACAAGGTGATCAATGCGCTACAGAACACCCCCGTGCCGGTCCCTCGCGTCTTCGCCGCCTGCGAGGATCCGGCCTACATCGGCGCCCCGTTCTACCTGATGGAGTACATGCAGGGCGACGTGATTCGCGCCGCCACCAGGGACACCTTTGCCAACAGTCCTGAACGCCGGAAGGCCGTCAGCGAGGCGATGATCGATCTGCTGATCGCTCTCCAGTCCGTGGATTGGAAAGCGGTGGGACTGGAAGGCTTCGGACGTCCCGATGGATACCTGCCGCGCCAGCTCAAGCGCTGGACCGATCAGCTCGATCGCGCGGCGAAGATTACCTCCAGGGTTCGGGAGCTTCCGGTCATGGCCAGGGTTCGCGATTGGCTGGAGAAACGCATTCCCGAATCTCCGCCCGCTACGATCGTTCACGGCGATTTCAAGCTCGACAACGTGATGTTTGATTCCAAAGCGCCGGGCGCGAAGGTGATCGCCGTTTTCGATTGGGAGATGTCCACGATTGGCGACCCGCTCGCGGACCTGGGCTGGCTGCTCTCCTACTGGCTGGAGACATCGGACAGCGCGGGCCGCAAGGTGGTGACGACGTCGGTCACGACCGAGCCCGGGTTCCTTACCCGGCGTGAAATGCTCGATCGCTACGAATCGAAGACCGGGCGCAAGATGACCGACTTCGCATTCTACGAGGCCTTCGCGTTGTTCAAGCTCGCGATCATCATGGAAGGCAGCTACTCGCGCTTCGTGAACGGGCAGACCGACGATCCGCTGTTCGTCGCGATGAAGGAGCGGGTGCCCGCGCTCGCCGACGCCGCCTGGGCGGTCTGCAACGCCGGAAAATAGTGGCACAGGCTTCCAGCCTGTGACTTCGCTGGAGGAGATGCCATGAGTGACTATCGCTTTATCCAGGTCGAAGACGTCGAGTCGGGAGTGCGGCGTATCGCGCTGAACCGCCCCGACAAACGCAATGCCCTGTCCAACGGGCTGCGCGGAGAATTGTTCGATGCGCTCCGCAAGGCCGACGCCGACCCGTCGATCGGCGCGATAATTATCAAGGGCAACGGCAAGTGCTTCAGCGCCGGCTACGACCTGGCCCAATCGCCCAACGAGCCTCTCCCGCGAACGGTCTCGCCCGGCGAGGGCGTTTGGCCGCGGCACCTGGTCGACGGATGGTTCGAGATGTGGGACATGGCGACTCCCATCATCGCGCAGGTCCATGGCTTCTGCCTGGCCGGCGGCACCGAGCTCGCGACCGCATGCGATCTCGTCTACGTGGCCGAAGATGCGCAAATCGGCTATCCGCCTGTGCGATCGATGTCCTCGCCCGATTGCGCGTACCATCCGTGGCTGATGGGCCTGCGCAACGCGATGGAGATGATGCTAACGGGCGACTCCATCAGCGGCATCGAAGCCGCGCAGATGGGCTTTGCGAATCGTGCCTTCCCCGCGGACAAACTCGAGGAGTCGGTCCTGAATGTCGCCCGCCGGGTCGCCAAGATTCCGCGCGACCTGCAAGCGCTCAACAAGCGCGTGGTGCATCGCGCGATGGAAGTGATGGGCGCGCGCGCGGCGATTCGCTCGGCCACCGAAATCCAGGCGCTGTGTTTCCATCAACCGTCGTCGCGTGAGTACATGAAGAAGTTGCGCGAGAACGTCACGCGCGCGCTCGACGAGCGCGACTCCAAGTTCCAGGACTATCGAACCGCGGAGCATCGCAAGAAGTAAAACGATATCGTTGAGGGATGAGCCAGGATCGTCTGCTGCTTGAACTGGCGCGCTTCATCGAGCGCGTGAACACGGTCGCGCGGACAGGGCTTGCCTTCACTTCCGAAGGATTTGACGCCGAGCGCTACGAAGAGCTCCTGAAGGACGCGGCGCGGATGCAGGCGGCGGCGATCGATGCGACCGAAGAGGAAGCCGAATCGATCCGGCGGACCTGGCGCGATGCGGTAATCGCGAGCTACGAGGGCTACGTCACGCCGGCGGTCGGATGCGGCATTATCGCATTCAACGATCGCGACCAGGTGCTGATGATCCAGCGGCCCAGCGGCAAATGGTGGTTTCCGACCGGCTTCTGCGACGTGGGCTTTTCTCCGGCCGAGACCGTGGTCAAGGAAGCGCTGGAGGAGACCGGGTTTCGGGTTGAGCCGCTCAAGCTGATGGCGCTGGTCGACAGCCGCAAAACCGGAGACCCGTGGCGGCATCTCTATGCGCTCTACTTCCACTGTCGCGTGACCGGCGGCGATCCACGGCCGCATCCGCTGGAAGTGAAAGACTTGGGATTCTTTGCACTCGACAAGTTGCCTGAGCCATTGCACGGCAAGGATCGCAAATGGATCCAGCTCGCCCGCGAGTTCCACTTCGAAGGCCGCGTCGAACCTTACTTCGACCGATAAAATTCTTCCCCGATTCCCCTTCCCATCCAGGGAAGGGGTTAGGTTGAGTTGAACTCCCGCTAGACAGTGGCGCGGCGCGCGACGCGACTCGCCAGCAGAAATGCAGCCAGTGCGAATGCGACCGCGATAGCGGCGGATGGCTTGAAGTGGGTGTAGGAGCAGTACACGCTCGGCTCCGCGAGGTAGAGGCCCCGGCGTAACGCTGTCATCCCGTAGGTCAGCGGATTCAGCTTCATCGTCCATCGTAGCCATCCGGGCGCGCCGTCGGCCGGAAAGAACGCACCCGAGAGCAGCCAGATGGGAATCAGGATCAGGTTCATGATGGCGTGGAAGCCCTGCGTCGATTCGATTCGCCAGGCGATCACCAAGCCGATGCTGGTAAGCGCAAACGCGATAATCGCCATCATCCCGGTCGTGACCACGATCGCCGCGATGTTCAGATGAATCCCTGCCAGCGGCGCAAGCAGCAGGAAGATGATTCCCTGCATCAGCGCCAGCGTGGTCCCGCCGAGCGCCTGGCCCAGCACGACCGATGAACGCGAGACGGGCGCGACCAGCACGCCTTGCAGAAATCCTTCGCGGCGATCTTCCACGGTCGAGATAGTCGCGAAGATCGCGGTGAACAGCAGCACCAGCACGATCATGCCGGGGTAGAAATACTGCGCGTAGCTCATGTCCGCGGGCATCCCGGCGGGGCGGAACGACGCGCGCAGGCCGGCGCCGAGCAAGAGCCAGAACACGAGCGGCTGCAGGATCGCGCCCGTCACGCGGCTACGCTGCCGCATGAAGCGCGCGATCTCCCGCCACCATAACGTCCCGACCTGCAGTGCTACTTCCACGACCGCCTCATTTCTCCGCGGGCTCCGCCTCAGTGACGAATCGATGACCCGTCAGATGGACGAACACATCTTCGAGCGTCGGTTTGCCGAACGAAACTGTCTCGATTTCGTCGCCGAATGCGTCGACAACGTCGCGGATGATTTCATGCGCGCGCGGCCGCTCGACCCTTACCGTGCCATCGACGATCTGGCTCTTCAGCTTAATCCGCTGGAGGATCTTGCGCTGCAACTGCTCCGGATCTCCCGTCTGAATCACGAGCACATCGCCGCCGACGCTTGCCTTGAGTTCATTGGGTGGCGCGAGGGCGACGATGCGGCCGCCGTCGAGGATCGCGATGCGATCGCAGCGCTCGGCTTCTTCGAGATAGTGCGTGGTCAGCACCACGGTGACGCCGTCGTGGTCGCGCAGGTGGGACAGATAGTTCGAGAAGTCGCGCCGCGCCGCAGGATCGAGGCCGGTGCTGGGTTCATCGAGAAGCAGGAGTTCCGGGCTGTGGAGCAGGGCCTTCGCCAACTCCACGCGACGACGGAGGCCACCCGACAGGGTTTCCACCAGGTCGCCGGCCCGATCGCTCAATCCAAGGCGTTGTAGTGCGGCGGCGCCGCGATCGCGCAGATCGCTGCCGCGCATTCCGTAGAGGTGCCCATGATGCGAAAGGTTCTCGCCGACCGTCAGCTTCCCATCGAGGCTAGGATGCTGGAACACGACGCCAAGCTTGCGCCGCACTGCGGTGGTGTCCATGGCTAGGTCATGGCCAAGCATCGCGGCATTGCCGGACTGCAACGGCGACAACGTCGAAAGAATCTTGAACAGCGTGGTCTTGCCGCCGCCGTTGGGCCCGAGGAACCCGAAGATTTCACCACGGGCTATCGAGAAGCTGACGTTATCGAGGGCGGTTCGATCTCCGTAACGAAAGACGAGCGAGTGAGCCTCGATCGCAGACGGTCGATCCGCGACGGATGCGGCAATCGGATTTACGGCGGAACTGGAACTCATGCGCGAAGATTCAACGCCTGATTATCCCGCGAGAAGCAGGCGCTATCAAACGGGTCCTGCCCCGCGACTCGGCTCAACCACCGACCCTTTTCCGGGATCGATAGCCAAATGGTACAGTTAGTTTGCGGCATCCTGGACAATGATTAAGCTTGCGCTGTTTCTCGCTGCGATATTGCTGGCAGGCTGCTACGACAGCTCCAGCAAGCTATTCCAGCCGGCCCCTACGACGACCACCACTACATGCCCGCAGGGAATGGATCTCGGTGCCGACATGAGATGCCACTACTGAGCAACCCGGGTTGATACGCTCTACGGGCTCTGTGTCAGTGGGTCACAGCGCCGCGCGATGCCGACGATACCTGCTCCGCGTACTTGGCCATCACGCCCGAGTCGTAGTGCGGCTTCGGCTTCTTCCACTGCTTCAACCGTTTCTTGATTTCCGCAGCCGTCAACTCGACATCGAGGCGGCGCTTGGCGATATCGAACGTGATGATGTCGCCGTTGCGCAGCGCTGCAATTGGACCGCCGACCGCCGCTTCCGGCGCGACGTGTCCCGCCATCAGGCCGTGGGTTGCGCCGGAGAATCGGCCGTCAGTCAGCAGCGCGACCTGGTCGCCCAACCCTTCGCCCACCAGCGCCGCGGTTACGCCCAACATCTCCGGCATGCCGGGAGCGCCCTTCGGGCCTTCATAACGAATCACGACTACATCGCCGGCCTTGATCTGGCGCTTCGACACGGCCTTGAACGCATCGTCCTCGGAATCGAACACGCGCGCGGGACCGCGATGGGTCATGCGCTCGTGGCCGGCGACTTTGATCACGCATCCTTCCGGAGCGAGATTTCCATGGAGAATGACAAGTCCGCCGGTGGTCTTGAGCGGGTCCTTCACCGCATGCACGACATCCTGGCCGGGCGTTTCCGAGGCAGCATCGGCTTCCTCGCCAATGGTGCGTCCGGTCACGGTGCGCTCTTTGGCGTGCAGGCGGCCCGCTTCCTTTAGTCGCTTCATGATGAGCGGAATTCCGCCGGCTGCGTGCATGTCGGCGGCCATGTATTGCCCGCCCGGTTTCAGGTCGGCGAGCAGAGGGGTGCGTGAGCTGATCTTGTCGAAATCATCGATCGACAGCGCGATTCCGGCCTCGTGCGCGATCGCCAGCAGATGCAGGACCGCATTGGTCGAGCCGCCGGTCATCGCGACCGCCGCGATAGCGTTCTCGATCGATTTGCGCGTGACGATGTCTTTGGGTCGCAGATTCTTCTTCAGCAGCTCCATCACCATCTGGCCGGCCTTGTAGGCGCCGTGGGGCTTCTCGGGGTCGGTGGCAGGAATCGAATTGATTCCGGCCGGCGAGATTCCGAGCATCTCCGACGCGGTGGACATCGTGTTGGCCGTGAATTGCCCGCCGCATGCGCCGACGCCGGG
>DATJWT010000121.1:0-3540 GCA_035500975.1 Binataceae bacterium (SeqCode) | reverse complement strand
GTCTTTCTCGAAACGCGGCGAGATTCGCGCGCGCATGTCGCCTTCGCCAAATTCCTCCGGGGAGCGAATCGTCGCGCTGAGCATCCCGCGTCCGAGCGGGCTGAACGGCACGAACCCGATGCCGAGCTCGCGCAGGGTCGGGATCACGTCGTCCTCGTAGTCGCGGGTCCAGATTGAGTACTCCGACTGAAGCGCGCTTATCGGATGGACCTTGTGCGCGCGCCGAATCGTCCCGGCGGCCGCTTCCGACATCCCGAGGTAGCGGACCTTTCCCTGCTTGACCAGGTCGGCCATCGCGCCGATGGTGTCCTCGATGGGCACGTTGGGGTCCACGCGATGCTGGTAATAAAGATCGATATGGTCGATGCCGAGACGTTTCAGCGATCCATCGCATGCGGAGCGCACGTACTCGGGTCGGCCGCTGACGCTGCGCTTGCCGCCGGGGCCGAAGATGTTGCCAAACTTGGTCGCAATGATGATGTTCTTGCGGAAGGGCTTGAGCACCCGGCCGACCAGCTCTTCGTTGCGGTTGTTGCCGTAAACGTCGGCGGTGTCGAAGAAGTCGATGCCGAGTTCGATTGCGCGATTCAGCGTCGCAACCGATTCGGCCTCGTCGGGAACGCCGTACGCCTGCGACATGCCCATGCATCCCAGGCCGAGTGCTGAAACGGTGAGACCCTGGCTTCCGAGCTTGCGCTTTTCCATATGCAGCAAGCCTACCGCCACGCTGCGACGAAAGGGAAACGCGAGATCATGGACGCCGCATCGAGGAAGATGGTAGGGCTCGATTGATCATCACGATCCAGGAGGTCCGACTATGAAACTCTACATCGCACCAGGAGCCTGCTCGTTGTCGCCGCACATCGTGGCAACCGAGGCCGGCGTCAACGTCGAGATCGAAAAGGTCAACCTGGCGGAGCACAAAACCGCCGGGGGCGAGGACTACTACAAGGTCAACCCCAAAGGTTATGTGCCGGCGCTGCGGCTCGATGACGGCAGCGTGCTGACGGAAGGACCGGCGATCGTTCAATACCTGGCCGATCAGAAGCCGGGGAGCGGCCTGGTTCCGGCGGCCGGATCGATCGATCGCTACCGCGTGCAGGAATGGTTGAACTTCATCGGAACCGAGCTGCACAAGAACTTCGGCCCGCTCTTCAACAAGGCCACGCCCGATGCGGTCAAGGAAACCGCCAAGGCGAACATCAACAAGCGCCTCGCCTATATCAACGATCAGCTCGCCGGGAAGCAGTACCTGATGGGCGCGAACTTCACGGTCGCCGATGCGTACGCATTTACGATCATCAACTGGACGAACTTCGTCGGTATCGACGTGAAGGCGTACCCCAACATCGCGGCGTACATGGGCCGTGTGGCGGCGCGTCCCAAGGTGCTGGAGACGCTCAAGTCAGAGGGGTTGGTGAAATAGCCCGCCGCCTCAGGGCTTCGTCGGCTGGCAGTGGTTTGGTGAGGTCGGGTGAGCCGCCGCGAGCGGCTCACCCGCCCGGCGGTTGCCCTGAGCTTGCGGCGGTTTGTTGGAGGGAGCAATCGACGATTCTTCTTCGATGTGCAACGTTACATCGTTGAGCGCTCCGGAGCGTCTGAGACCGGGATGTTCTTGAGCCCATCGCTTTACTGGAAGATAGGTCGCACCAAAAGCACAGACGACCAGCCAGGCCGCTCGACTTTTACCGCACTTCGCTGAGCCGCTTACCGGTCCTGACTGCTAGTACTACCCGGCGAATTTCGTCCACCACCAGCTCGGGCCGGTCAAAGTTGACCGCATGTCCGCTATTTTCTGCAACGACCAACTCGCTATTAGTTGAAAGTCGAACCAACCGCTGCTGACCTTCAAGCTCAAGACGATCGAATTCTGACGCGCTCATAGCGCCCGGGTATCGAAGTTGAGGCGCGTTGACAGGGATGCCTGTGCCTCGCCTGATGACCACCAACGGAATGTCACCGAGTCTTCCAAAGTTCTTTTGATCGCTTAGAAATTGCCGTTCATTCGCGGAACTCAAGGATCGCATTTCGTCAAATGCCGTCCGCCAGTACCTTCGCCCAGAAAGAATGGTACGGTGTGCCTCCCGGGTTTTGACCGAGAAGTTGTTAGGTAGTGCGGCTTCGCTCGGATGCCAACGAAGCCACAGCCGCATGCCTCCGAAATACGATGCAAGCTCTCGCCGCCTGATTAGGCGGCGGACGGCCTTCCCCATCTTCAAGAAATCCGGCATTGACAGGAATCGCTCCTCCGGCGAATCCACCAGAACCATACCAGCAACTTGGTCTAAGTGATCTCGAGCAAAAACCCGAATCAGCAGTCCGCCGTATGAGTGCCCCACGAGAACATAGGGAGGTCTTTTTCCGGTGTTCACCAGGAGCCTGTGTAGTTCGATCGCTCTCTGTTCGAGGGTACACGGCGCCCTCGTATTCTCGCTCCAACCGATACCGGTTCGATCATAGCAACAGACATTGGAGAACTGAGCGACCTGATGTTGGATAACCTCCCACGTGATCGCACCGCTGCCTCCCCCTGGTACTATCCAAACCGTAGGATCTCCAGCGCCATCGCATAGCAAATGCAATTTGTGTCCGGAGACTTCGATCATCTCGCCCGGGGGTGGAAACTGCTTCCTGTCATGCCAGCCGGCGATCCGCTCATAGACAAAGGCGCACGGCAGAAATGCTCCGACCGTCAGAAGTACGGCACCACCGATAAGGTAAAGCGCGGTCCACGCCATAACGTTCTACCTCGTAGACTCCCCTGTTGAACGCTCAGGTCCACCTGAAGCGGGTCAGACGCGTTTGGCTGCTTCGCTCTCCTGGCCATCATCATCCAGCAAGTGCAGTCTGAAGTCGCCCGAGCTGAGCGTCTACTCGATGAGCGCTATTGACACTATGTCGATAGTGGCGTAGAGCTTACCGAGGCGAGGGGCTTTGTCATGTCTATCGAATCGGATCGCGCCGAGATTCTGCGGCTTCATCGAGTTTGGCTCGAATCCAATCTGACCTTCGATATTCCGAAGATGCGTTCGGTCTTTGCCGGCGAGCGCTACCTGCAATTCAACCTGAACGGCCATCCGTATTACGGTCTCGAGCAGAAGACGAAGTTGTGGGAAGCGCTCAAGGGCAACCTGGCGATTCCTGAAATCTCCGACGACATCGGGCTGCGGCTGGAAATCGTGGGCGATATGGCGTGGCTTGCCTGCGAGAACATGGTGCGCGTCGAGACCAACTCGGGGGTTCCGCCGCCGGGAATGCCGACCACGCCGTTTCGGATTCGTTCGACCGAGGTGTACCAGCGCGACGACGGCGCGGGAAACGCCGTGTGGAAGATGTGGCACTTTCACTGCTCGCCGACCGCGGCGGAAAACGAGCCGCGGATGCCGTTTGGAGATACCTTCGCAAGCCGCGGCAAATGAGTATCGAGTTCGGGATTGGTTTCGAGAACGCCGACGCGCGGCGTCAGATCGAACACGCGCGGATGGCGGAGGAGTTGGGCTTCGCCGCCTGCTGGGTGCCGGAAGATTATTTCTTTCGCGG
>DATJWT010000120.1:0-8895 GCA_035500975.1 Binataceae bacterium (SeqCode) | reverse complement strand
AGACCTGAGCGGATTGCAAAACGCAGGATTGCTGTTGGCTTGAGATTACGTACCTCGCATAGATTCTCGGGTGCGACTCAATTTCACGCGTTCGTGAGGAGAAGAGCTTGATTGCGAAAGTTGCGGGTATCCTGATCGTGGCCGCGGTTCTCGAAGTCGGCGGCGACGCGCTGGTGCGAATGGGGTTGGATGGAGCGAAGTACTGGCTGGCCGCGGGGGCCGTGACGCTCTTCATCTATGCTGTACTGGTCAACATCAGCGGGTTGGACTTCAACCGCCTGATGGGCATCTACATCGCGGTCTTCTTCGTGGTGTCGCAGGTGGTTTCCTGGATCGCCTTTCGACAGGTTCCGGATGATCCAATCGTGGTTGGAGGAGGCATGATCGTCGCGGGCGGCCTGGTGATCATGCTGATGGGATGAGGCGCTGCGCTGCAGTCTGACAATTGCAGCGTGGATCATGCGCAGAATGAAATAGCCGCGACAATCCGGGGGTTTCGTTCCGACTATTCGCGGCGCGAATATTGCTGATAACGCAGGCGGGAGGATGCCATGTCGCCATCAGCCGTAGCAGACTGCAAGCACGAAGCCGGCACGTTTGTGCCGGTGATCAATCGCAACCGCTGCGAAGGAAAAGAAGACTGCGTGGTGGTTTGCCCATACAGCGTGTTCGAGATGCGCCTGCTTGGCGACAGGGACAAGAGCGCGATGTCGTTGGGCGGGCGGATCAAGGCCTGGGCACACGGCAACCGCCAGGCATTCGCCACCAAGGCCGACCATTGTCACGGGTGCGGCTTGTGCGTTGCGGCGTGCCCGGAGCGCGCGATCAAGCTAATGCGGCGCGAAGCTGCTCTTTAGCCCCGGCTGAATCGATCGAAGCGAGCCACTCGCTGAAGGACTTGCGCGCCTCGCGTTCAAGCCGCCCCGCGTAGCGAGCAGTGTCGGCGCGCAGATCGGCGACCGCGATCCTCGCGGCGCCCAGCTCGCATGCATGCCCGATAAACCATTGCTCGAGACGCCCGGCAGCAGCCTCCGGGTGAAACTGGAAGCCGAGCGCATTCGCACCCCACGAGTATGCCTGGTTGCGGCAGAATGCGGTCGAAGCGAGCAGCGTCGCGCCCTGCGGAAGGTCGAACGTATCGCCGTGCCAGTGAAGCACGGCGACACCGTCCTGGCCGAGGTGGCGAAAGGCTGATTTGCGTCCGGCTGCGCTCAGCGTGATTGGCGCCCATCCGATTTCTTTGCCGCCGGTTGGATAGACGCGCGCGCCCAAAGCGCGCGCCATGAGCTGCGCGCCCAGGCAGAGTCCCAGCGTGGGACGCTGCGCGGCCAGGCGTTTTTCGAGGAGCGTCAGCTCATCCTTGAGATTTGGGTAGAGATCATCTTCATACGCGCCGATCGGTCCGCCCAGCACGACGACCAGGTCGGGCGCGTTCGCGTCGATAGACGCAATATCGTCGATGCACACATCGGCGTATCGAACCCGGTAACCGGCTTCTGCGAGGAGTGGACCGAGTGTCCCGAGATCCTCGAACTGAACGTGTCGAATAGCGATGGCACTTTTCATTGCTTAACCGGGGAGAAGGACGCGGTCGCTCACGGCTGCGATGCGGGAGCACCCGAGGATGCCACCAGCAGCACCACGGCATCGCGCTTGCCGATCGCGGCAAGGCGATGCGGCGTGCGCGCGTCGAAGTGGGCGGCATCGCCGGGTTGGAGCGAGTGTTGTTCGTTTTCGAAGATCAAGTTGAGCCCGCCGGAAATCACATACAGCCACTCCTCACCCTCGTGCCGGTAAAACTTCTCGTTGTGCCGGCTCGCGGGAATCCGCATCTCCATCGCCTGCAAACCCGTCAGCGCTCCGCCGCCTGACACCGCGCGATATGCCAGGCCATTGGCGATCCGGGCCGGCGAAGTTCCCGAGCGTATGATCCTGCAGGGCGGCATGGGCTGGCCGTCACCTTCGAGCAGGGTCCGCAGGGGGATGTCGAAGACCTGCGCGAGCGTGATCATTGCGGCGAGCGAAGGCTGGCGGCTCCCGCTTTCGAGCCGCGAAAGGTACGGTTCCGACAATTTGCTGAGCTTGCTGAGCCGCTCCAGCGTCCATCCCTTCTGGTTGCGCAAGGCTTTGAGCTGCGCACCCAGCGAGGTGAGAACCCGCCCGAGCGGCTTTTCGATCCCGGCCGCCATCGGGAGTGAAGTAACATCAAGCATGCCTGTCGGGCAACCCGTCTCGTCGACACAACGCTCGCGACCACGCGCGAAACTCAGGCCGAGGCTTCGATCTTCACCGCATCGCCGGCGCGAACCACGCCGCCCCGCTCCACCGATGCGTAGATACCGACGTTGGCGCCGTTCCCCTGCACGGCGGTCTTCAGAATTCCGACGTCTCTGGGCAGGTCACCCTGTGCGAGCGTCGTCATCACGCATCTGCCGGTCGCACACACGACCTTCAGCCGCACCTGGCTGCCGATTGCGAGCGTGCATCCGACCCAGTCGTTTTCGATGAAGCCCTTCTCGCCGCCCGGCGGCGCAACAATCAGGTTCGGCCTGAAACGCCGCGCCTCGAAGCGGCCGCCCGGATAAAGAGCCTGCAGGCTCTCGAGCGTCGAAGTGGTCAAGATATGCACCACGGCTCCGTCGAAGAAAGTGCCGGGCGGCATCGCCTCCTCGGTGACCGTCTCGCGATGCGCCAGGTTCTCGACGTCCGGCCAGTATTCCTCCAGCTTCGGGCTGTCCGGGGGTTTTGCCTCGAACGTGACGGTGCATCCAAGGGCGCGCGACAGGAGGCCGTCAAGATTCGGATGCGAGCTCATCACGGAGATTCCATCCGGCATCGTGATTCGAACCGGCGGAAATACTTCGCCCATGTCAGGCGGCTCGGCGAACGCCGCGCGAAACGCGAACATGGTGGGCCATTTGCGTGGATTCTTGGCACTGACAATCTTGCCGGTCGTTCGATCAACGAGTGCGTAAGCCCTGTCTCCAAGCAGGCCGCGTTCGGTGACTATGGTGGAGTTGATCTCCTCGCCCAGCATCGATTTCACCGGGTATCGCCACATCGCTGCCACCGCCCCCGCCATCTTTCCATCGGTATGCATAGGAGTCCCCTTCTTCTTCTAGGCCGTGGCCTTCTTGGGCGCTTCCACGGTGGTCGATTGATGCAGCGTCAGAGTGATTGGTTCCTTGCTGTGCTCGAGGTGGATTCCCTCCTTGACGCGGGTGACGAAGTCACCGCTGCTGCGCAGCACCATGAACCACGCGATACCGATGGCCAGGTACCCCAGGAAAATGTAGGGGAAGATGTTCACCGGCCAGGAAGGAACCGGGTACACGCTGCCCACGGCGGGGACAAGGAGCAGCAAGACCGATGCGATGGAAAGCGCCAGCGCACCCGCTCCGAGCTCACGCCGCCTGCTCAGGTAGGCCGGTGCCGCAATCGAAATCAGGAAATAAGCGCCGAGGAATCCAAACGCGCCGAAGGTGCCGGCATCGTTGAACGCATCGAGAACTTCAAGACCGAAAACCTTGGTCAGAATGACGGAGGAAGAGAGGATCAGGAGCGCCATGATCGTGACCGCGACGTGCGGAGTCTCGTTGGTTTCGTGGGAGCTGCCGACCGAGCGATGGAACACTCCGAGCTTGCCCATCGGGTACAGGATGCGCGCGCCGGAATTCATGCAGGACAGCGCGAGCGAATAGAAGCTGATCATCGCGCCGAACGAAATAGGCGCCTTGAGCCATCCCACTTTCATCATGTCGGCCAGCACGTTGAGCGGTGCATCGATTTTGTCGAGCGTAGTCTTGTAGCCGATGAAGCCGAGGACTTCCGTGTAGGAAACGAGCACGAAGAACGCGCCGGTGAGCAGCAGGCTGACGATAACCGCGCGCGGGATGGTGCGCAGCGGCTCGACCGCTTCCTCGCCAAACGCCGTGGCGCATTCAAAGCCGACCAGGCTGAAGATCGCGGTGACGACGCCGAGTGCGATTCCGGAGAAGGAAGCACCCTGCAAGGTGATCTGATTCGCGTCAACGGGAGACTTCGAGCCGAACAGGACAATCGCGCAGAGCAACAGGATGAGCGCGACCGAGATTCCCTCGAGCAGCAGCATCAGGGTGCTCGAGAGGCGGATGTCCTTGTAGCCAATGTACCAGATGCTCGCGGCGCATACTGCGAACAGCACAACCGGCGGAACGTGGATGCCCATCATGTCGAGCAGGGTGCTGGAAAAGATCGTGAAGCCGGTCATGCCGGCGGTGCCGATGAAGAGATAGGCCCAGATCAGGCACCATCCGGAGATGTTCCCGGCCGTGGTTCCGAGGCCCATCACCGTGTAGCCGTACATCGAGCCTGCGGCACTGGAACGCCGCGCAAACTGGTTGAGATTGAGCGCGACGAACAAGAGCATCACGGTGCCGAACAGGTAGGCCATCCAGCTGGCGTTGCCGGCGCTGCTGTACATCAGCGGCACGATCAACGCGGCGGTCATGGTCGGCGAGATGAGCGCTATGGCCATCGCCGTGATGCCGGTGAAGTTAAGGCACTCCTTGCGCAAAGATCCGGTTGGTTCACCCATGGATCGCTCCCTCCATCGCGATCGCCCGCTTGTCCGCAGCAGGCGTTCGCCAGAACGTGAAATTGCCTATCAGGCAACCATGCAAGCAGGATGCCTGTCAGGCAAGATGAGGGGCCATGCGCAATTCACGGTGAAATGATTGTCGAACGGGGAACGGCGGATGGCGCGGCGATGGTCAGATGACGCATCGAGAAGCAGCAACGCGCCTACGCAACGGGATCACGCAAATCCGTTATGAGGGAAAGCAGGGGTCGTGATGTTACCTCACATACGCGCAGGAGAGGTTGTTCACGGTGGCAAAGAACTCGTCCACGGTTTCGCGGATGATCCGTGCGACCGGCTTCACCGCGTCGATTCGTCCGCAGACCTGGCCTGACAGGGCGATGCTCGCTTCCATGTCACCGCCGAAGTAAAGCGCCTTGGCGTTGCCGAACTCCGTCATGACGTTTTGGCCGGGGTCGCGCTCGAGGCGGGTGGTCCGTTGCGTTCGGAGCGCGCGGAGGGCGGGCTTGGAAAATTGATTGAGGAAGACGGTATCGGTTTCGGCTGCCGCGAGAATCGCATTCTTCCAGTTGTCATGAACGGGCGATTCCGCTGAGGAGACCATGCGGGTGCCCATCTGGACGCCTTCCGCGCCGAGCGCGAACGCGGCAGCCATCGTGCGGCCGTCCGCGATTCCGCCCGCCGCCACGATTGGGACATCGACTTTCTCCCGCACCAGCGGCAGCAGGACCATAGAGGCGACGGGCTGCGGATTCTTGAATCCTCCCCCCTCGCCGCCTTCAACGATTAGCCCATCGACTCCCGCTTCCACCGCCTTGAGCGCTCCGGCCAGCGTGGGGACGACGTGAAACACCGTCAGACCGGCGGCCTTGAGCTCGCGGCAATACTTGCGCGGATCGCCGGCGGAGGTCGTGACGAAACGAACCCCCTGGTCGATAACGAACGGGACGATTCCGGGATCGCGCACGAAGGCCTGCGCGATGTTCACGCCGAATGGCTTGTCGGTGAGCTCGCGCATCTTCTTTATCTCGCCGCGGATCTCATCGAGGGCGCCCGACGAGGTCTCGATGATGCCCATACCGCCCGCGTTGGAGACGGCGGAGGCGAGCTGTGCCCGTGCGATCCAGCCCATCGGGGCCTGGATAATCGGATATTCAACGCCGAGCATTTCGGTGACTCGATTCTTGAAGCGCATGTAATTCCTCTTTTGGCAGATGAGCGAACAGCAGAATTAACCACAAAGGCGCTCCCCTGCGCCAAGGCTTTGGGGGAGCAGGCCAGGAGACCAGGTTAGGAAAAAGAAGGCATGGCTTTTCACGCCGTTCGATATATCGCAAACTCAGCTCAAGGTTACGAACTTTGAAGCTCTCAGTAGTCGATCAATCTCCCGTCTCGGCCGGACACACGACTGCCGAGGCACTTCGCAATACGATCGAGTTGGCGCGGCTCGCCGATGAGCTCGGATACTTTCGCTACTGGATCGCCGAGCATCATGCGACGGCGGCATTTGCGAGCCCGGCGCCGGAGGTGCTGATCGCGAGAGTCGCCGCGGAGACCTCGTCGATACGCGTCGGATCGGGCGGTGTGATGCTGCCGCATTACAGCCCGATGAAGGTGGTCGAGCAATTCAAGGTGCTGCATGCGCTGTACCCGGATCGAATCGACCTGGGTATCGGGCGCGCGCCGGGCGGCAGCCCGCTCGATTCGTTCGCGCTGCGGCGCGATCGCGACCATCAGCCGACCGAAGACGATTTCCCGCGGCAGCTGATGGAGCTGCTCGCGTTCATGAATCACGGCTTTCGTCCCGACCATCCGTTTCACCGAATCGATCTGTCACCGGAGATGCCGGGAGGGCCCGAGGTCTGGATGCTCGGTTCGAGCATGTGGAGTGCGGCGGCGGCCGCGCAGGTCGGGCTGCCGTACGCGTTCGCGCATTTCATCGATCCGGTGCCGACGCGGCAGGCGATCGAGTATTACCGCTCGCACTTCAAGCCATCGGAGCGTCTGGACAAGCCGGTGGTAGTGCTGGCGCTCGGCGCGATCGCGGCGGATACGGAAGAAGAAGCGAAGCGGCTGTTTTCGAGCGTGCGCGTGTTCGGCCGGCGCATCCGGCAGGGAATACGCACGCAGATTCCGCCGGTGGAAGAAGCAATCCAGGAGCTGGAGAACAAGAGCGGACCGGATCGTCCGGACAACGGCGAATGGCCGCGCATCATGATCGGCGAAGCCAACGACGTGCGCGACCGGTTGATCGACATGGCGAGCGTGCTCGGCGCCGAAGAGGTAATGATCGTGACGATCACGCACGATCACCAGGCGCGGCTGCATTCGTACCGATTGCTCGCGAAAGCATTCGGCCTGCAGCCGCGCAAACCGTCCGCACCTATCCAGCCGTCGTGACCACGGCGCGCGAACATAACGAGCGCAAGAAGAACACCTGGGTCGGCCAGCTCGATATCGACATCGTCAGCGCGGAGCGCGGGAGCGTCGTCGGGCAAGTCCAGGTGCGGCCTGACTTTCTCGCTCCTAACGGGTTCATCCACGGCGCTGTAATGGTCAGCCTGGCCGACAGCCTGTGCGGCTCCGGCGCGGTAGAGGCATTACCAGATGGGGCGACGGCGCATACCACGATCGAGCTGAAAGCGAATCTGCTCGGCAGCATCCGCGAAGGCACTATCGAATGCCGGGCGACGATGGTTCATGGCGGTAAGGCTACGCAGGTCTGGGATGCCACGGTTATCGCCAGGGAGAGCGGCAAGACGCTCGCGCTGTTCCGCTGTACGCAGCTCATTTTGTATCCCACCCGATAGCTGCATCTCAGGACTACTGGTCAAATCTCTCGCTGTTTAGATATAACCCTCGCCGAGTCTACAGACCCTCAGCGGGGGAGCGATGCGATCATTTGTACGGTTTGCAGCATGTGCCTGGTTTGCCTATGCCGCTTTGACGGCGGGTGCGCCGTTTGCGATCGCAAGCGGGACTTTCCCGCACAGCGCGATGACCTGTTCCGCGAGCGGAAATTCGCCCGCGGGTGAAAGGCTGGGCCTTCCCGCAAGGCTGGCCACAGGCATTCACTCTCCTGCCGCGCGCTGCGTCGATCCAACCCTGGCCAATCCGGAGGATTCGGGGAGCGGGCTGTTTGTCGCGGATATCGTGCTTGGACAATTGAATTTCACGAACAATACTCCCTACCTGCCGGCCGGCATCGGTTCCGGCGGCGGGGTCGCGATCGACAAGAGCGTCACGCCCAACCGGGTTTACTTCGCGGATTCCTTCTACAATCGCATCCTGGCCTGGAACGACGCGGCGAGCTTTGCCAACGGCCAGGCCGCCGACCTCGTGCTCGGGCAAGCGGACTTTTACTCGGTTTCACCCAACCCGACCGGCATCAACGCGAGCGGTCTCAGCATGCCCGAGGGCATCGCGGTCGACAGCTCGGGCAACGTGTATGTCGATGACACAGGAAACAACCGGGTACTCGAATACAACACACCGTTCGCGTCGTGCAGTTCGCCGCCATGCGTGGGCCCGGCGGCCAGCGTGGTGTTTGGCCAGGGCTCGGGTCACGGCGCATCGGGAGGAGATTTCACGACGGCGAACGCCGCGCTTGGCCGCACTGGTCTGAACTTTCCCGTGGGCGTCGCGCTGGACAGTCACAACAACCTGTTCGTGGCAGACGAACTGAACTCGCGAGTACTGGAATACGATGCTCCGCTGGCGACACCGGCAACGCCCAACGTGACGGCGAACCGGGTTTACGGACAGGGATCAACCGGGGACAGCTTCGACACTGCGACTCCGGGGGTGTCGCAAACGATGATGTTGGGTGCGGTCGCGGTGGCGCTGGATCCGAGCGACAATCTCTACGCCTCCGACGAAGCGAACCGGGTCTGCGAGTTCGATACTCCGCTGACCAACTTCACGATGAACCGGGTGTTCGGGCAGGGGGCCGCGAACAACTTCACGGGTTCCACTCCCGCGACGACGCAAAGCGGCACGAAACGGGTGTTCAGCCTGGGGTTCGACAGCGCGGGCGATCTCTTCATATCCGATACGGAAAATGCCCGGGTGCTGGAATTCGTGCCTCCCTTTCCAAGCGGATCGAGCATCGTGAACGCCGCAGCAGTATGGGGCCAGGGAACCAGCGGCGATACCTTTACCACCAGCACCTGCTACGACGGTTCGTCGGGCAACGCCATCAGTGCCAGCACGATGTGCTCGCCGGCCGGAGTCGCGTTCGATACGAGCGACAATCTCTACGCCGCTGATTTTCAGCTGCAGCGCATCCTGCGTTTCCAACCCGCAACCAGCGGAAC
>DATJWT010000119.1:0-6877 GCA_035500975.1 Binataceae bacterium (SeqCode) | reverse complement strand
CCATCGACTTCGCGAGTGACGGTCACCTTCTTGTCGGCGAACTCGACCTTGGATGCGAACGTCGCCTGCGGCCATCCCAGCATCTCGGCCAGCATCTGGCCGACCTGGTTGGAGTCGTCGTCGATAGCCTGCTTGCCGAGCAGCACGAGTTCGGGTTTCTCGTCGCTGACGACCTTGGCGAGGATGCGCGCGATTGCGAGCGAATCGAGCGCGCCATCGGTTTTCACGAGGATCGCGCGGTCGGCGCCCATCGCCAGTCCGGTGCGGAGCTGCTCCTGCCAGGTCGATTGGCCGACAGTGACGAGGACGACCTCGCCTTGCTGCTTTTCCTTGATGCGCAGGGCTTCTTCGATCGCGATCTCATCGAAGGGATTGATGACCCACTTGACGTTGTCGGTGGCGATTCCGGAACCATCGGGGAGCACCCGGATAGTGGTGGCCGGATCGGGGACGCGTTTGATGGGAACGAGAATTTTCACGGCAAATTTACTCCACGCACTTGGTCATGCGGCGCTAAGAATCATGCAGAATGCTCGGGGATAGCGCGATAAACGCAACGAAAGTAACAGCGGCCCTAATTTCAGTCAAACTACTGTTAGGCTAGCGGAAATGCGGGGGTGATGTTGCGGTTAAAGAGGACCGACCCTAGAGTCTTCTGAAGTTAGTGAGCAAGGCGATGAAGTTAGCCCGACTTGGTGCGATTATCACTGTTTTGGCACTCTGCTCTGCGGGAGTTGGAGACGCGGGCAATTCGTCTGGTAGCGGAGATCCTCCACAGAACCCTGCGGCTCAACACATTTGGGTAACAACCGGGGAACCGCCTCCTGGAAACCCTTACACCCTCCTGGGCGTGGTCACTTACAGCGAGCCTTGGTCAGATCAAGCTACAGATCCAACCCGCATGGCTGAAAAACTGAAAATGCTTGCACTCAGGAAGTTCCCGGAAGTAGATGCCTTGATCGAGGAAGACTCGGAGGTCTCGGCTGATGGCAGCACCTTAAAGGTGACTGCCAGGGCAATTGAGTACGCGGCCACTCCATTCAAAAAACTCTTCCGCCCGCCTCCTTATGACCAAGTCGTCAGCCCGCCGGTGTAGTTGAACGACGCTTAATCCTCTTCACCACAAGCCCCTAATCGTCATCCCGAGCGAAGCCGAGGGATCTCACCGAACGGGACGCGCGTGCCTCTGAAAGGTCAGACAAAACGCCATTGACGTGTCGCGTCGCACGTCTGAATTCGAGGGACGACGAGTCGAAGCATCGGGGCATTTTAGTCTGTACTACCAGTTACGCGCGATTCACCCGCTGAGGTCCCTCGGCTCCGCATCGGAATGCTCCGCTCGGGATGACGTGTAGAGTAAATGTGCGGATTTCTGATCTATTCGTTGAAGCCGAGGCGGCGGGAGACGTCGCCGCCTGCTTCGAGCAGAGCGGGGACCAGTTCGGTACTGATTCGTTCCGGCGCGAGGCGATAGGCAGGGCCTGCGATTGCCAGTGTGCCAACCACCAGGCGAGTGTAGTCGCGAATCGGAACCGCCACTGAATTTACTTCTTCCACGAATTCGCCGGTATCGATCGAATAGCCGTCGCGGGCCACCGCCTGCAGTTGGTCGACCAGTTGCGCGCGATCGACGATGGTCCGGTCGGTGAAGCGCTTCTGATGTTCCGGTAGAGTCGAGCGCAGTTGCTCCTCTGGATCGAACGCCAAGTGGACCTTGCCGGCCGCCGTCGCATGCAGCGGCAGCGTCAAACCGACCGGAGGAGTGATTCGCACCGCGCGATCGTCGGGTTCGGCTGCCTCCAGGGGCACCACGCCGTCGCGCCGCAGGATTGCGACATACGCGCTTTCGCGGCATTTTCGTGCGAGGTCGGAAAGAATCGGGCGCGCCTGGCGCACGAGACCCATGTGATGGATATAGCGGCGGCCAAGCAGGAGGCACTTGATGCCGAGCCGGTAGTTTTCGGTGGCTTTGTTCTGTTCGATGTAACTGCGCGCTTCGAGGGTAGCCAGGAGTCGAAAGACGTTGTTTTTGTGCAGCTTGAGGCGCTTGGATAGTTCCGTGACGCCGAGCTCATCCACGTCGCCAAAAAATTGTTCGAGCACGTCGAGCGCGTGCGCGACGGATTGGATGACGTAGTTGGTTTTGTCGCGTCGAACCATCGATCTCGAAGACGCTTTTTCGACCCGTATGCACAGGCCAGAAAAGCGTCTTTGTAAAAGTGTTTTAATCTAGACGGCGCGTATAAATTATGTCAACGATGGGGCTGGATTTCGCCGAAGATTGACCTAAATAGCTGATTATTAAGGGTTTCTAATACCCTCCCAAATGCTGTTCGGCAGGTGACCCGATGCCTGAGGACTTTCCATCCGAATTTTTTCGCCGTATCGATGAGTCCGACGATGAGCTGTTCTATACGCAGCCGCGCTTCGTCGTTCATATCGATGACGGAGCGATCGCGAAGGCCGGAGAAATCTACGCGCGCCTCCTCCCGCAGGGCGGAACGATCCTCGACCTGATGAGTAGTTGGCGATCGCATCTGCCGGCCCACGTTCGGCCCTCGCGACTGGTCGGCCTGGGAATGAACCGTGCCGAGATGGAAGACAATCCGGCGCTGAACGAGGTCGTCGTCCACAATCTCAATCAGAATCCCGAGCTTCCTTTTGCCGAGAATGAATTCGACGGGGCAATCGTAACTGTCTCTATTCAATACATGACACGGCCGCTCGAGATTTTTCGCGGCGTGGCGAAGGTGCTGAAGCCGGACGCGCCGTTTATCGTGACGTTTTCCAACCGGATGTTCCCGACCAAGGCGGTCGCAATTTGGCATTCGCTCGACGAGTTCGACCGGGTGCGGCTGGTGTGGCGCTACTTTCAGCAATCGGGCGGCTTTGAGAATATGGAAGCGATCGATGTGAGTGCACCGACCGATCCGCCCACCGACCCGATTTGGGCGGTGGTCGGTTACCGCAAGCGCGAGGCAATCGAGTGATTCGCCACAATGGAATGCGCCACCTGGCGCTGACGGTCAGCGATGTCGATCGCGCCAAGGCATTCTACGAGCGCGTATTCGGCATGAAGGTGGTCTGGCAGCCCGATCCCGAAAACGCCTACCTGAGCTCGGGATGCGACAACCTGGCGCTTCATCATGGCAACGGCGGCGATCCCGCGGCACAGCATCTCGATCATCTCGGCTTCATCGTGCCGACCATTTCCGATGTCGAGGCGGCCTGGGAGTGGGCGCAAGCCGAGCACCTGGATATCGCCAAGGCCCTGAAGCACCATCGCGACGGTTCGGTTTCGTTCTATGTTCGCGATCCCGATGGCAACGTGGTGCAGGTTCTGTACGAGCCATCGATAAGTCCGCAGCGAATCGCCTAAGCGGGAGCAGGGAGAGAACAAGATGCTGAAGGGGCGAGCGACCGCAGAGGGCACCACCGCGTACGCATCGCGGTTTCCCAACCTGCCGGGAAATTTTCGCCCGCTGATCGGCGTGGCCGCATCGTCGATCGGAATCGGCACCTACCTGGGAGAACCGGATGAGGAAACTGACCGCGAATACGAAGCTGCGGTTGCTGCGGCAGTACGCGGCGGAATCAATCTGATCGACACGGCAGTCAACTATCGTTTCCAGCGTGGGGAGCGCACTATCGGCCGCGTCATCGCGGACCTGGTCGCGCGCGGCGAGATCAAGCGCGAGGAGATCATCGTCGCGACCAAGGGTGGATACATCACATTCGACGGCGAAGTGCCGGCCAACCCGCGCGCGTGGTTCGAAGAGCATTTCGTGCGCACCGGACTGGTGGGGCCCGACGACATGGTCGACGGTTCGCATTGCATGACGCCCAAGTGGCTTGGCGCGATGATCGAGATATCGCGCGCGAACCTCGGCCTGGAAACGATCGACATCTATTACCTGCACAATCCCGAGACGCAGCTCAACGAGGTTTCGCGCCCGGAGTTTCTAAGCCGCATCCGGGCTGCATTCGAGATGCTCGAACGTGCGGTCGCAGACGGGAAAATCGGCGTGTACGGGACGGCGACCTGGAACGGCTATCGGGTGCCGGCCACTGAACGCGGGTGGCTCTCACTTGATGAGTTGTGGCGGGTGGCGCACGAGGTCGGCGGCGACAGCCATCACTTTCGCGCGCTTCAACTTCCTTACAATCTCGCGATGCCCGAGGCGGTCACCCTGGCGAATCAGCCGGTCGGGCAGCAAAAGGGAACCACTCTTGCGGTTGCCAGTGCGATGGGCCTGGGCGTATGCGCGAGCGCATCGCTGTTGCAGGGCCGGCTGGCGGCAGGATTGCCGCCGATCTTGAGAGAGGCGTTCGCTGAATTCGGGTCGGATGCGCAGCGATCGATCCAGTTCGTGCGCTCCACGCCGGGCGTCAACGTCGCGTTGGTCGGGATGAAATCGGGCGCACATGTCGCGGATACGCTGGCGACGGCATCGCATGCGCCGGCAACGCAGGAACAGCTGATGAAGCTGTTCGAGCCCGCCAAATCCTAGTTCTTTGTCCTTCCTGATTCCCTTTTCGTTTCCACGGAGAGGGTAAGGGAGTGGTACGACGCTTCGACCTCAGATGTGGGTTAGCAAGAGCAGATAGTTGCGACAGCAGCTCTCGAAATTCGAGGGCTTCTGCACATTCCGCACCGTTGTACCAATCCCCAGCCCTTTCCTTGGAAAGGAAAGGGAACCGGAAGGCGGGAATAAATCTCTCATGCGTCCGGTCATCCACCTGACAGCGCACAGGTCGCGCTGTTCGGAGGTGGCACGGTGCGAAATAGACTCGATCGCCGCTCGTTCCTGCGAATCGCGGGGACATCATTCTCGATAGGCGCGCTCTTCAATGCGTTCGCGCCGCTTGCGCATGGCGCCAGCAACGAGATCATCACCAGGACCTTCGCCGATCTGAACGGCGAGGCGCCCGCGCCGTTTTCATTCGTCCAGCTCAGCGACACCCATGTCGGCTTCAACGGACCGCCCGATCCGCTCGGGACGAAAGCATTCGAGAATGCGGTTGCGACGATCAATCGGCTCAAGAATCGGCCCGAGCTGGTGATCGTCACAGGGGACTTGACCCACGATGCTGACTCGCCCGACGAACACGCCAGGCGCTACCGGCTGTTCAAGGAGATCGCCGGCAAGATAGGCGGCGCGCAAATCAAGGTCGTACCGGGGGAAAACGACGCGGCCCCAGATGGCGGCGCGATGTCAACGTGTTCATCGGGCCAACCGACAAGGCGGAACAAGCGCCCGCGATGTCGGTTCGCAGCGGGTACAATCTCGATCACTTCTCGCATGCGGGGATGCAGTACTGGATCGTTTCGGACATGAGCGCGGATGAGATCCAGAAACTAGCCGCGTTGCTGCAAGGCTAGCGCGACGCGGCGGCGAGGCCGTCTAGTACATCGGGGAGTTGCGCAGAGGAGTCAGGCCGGGAAAATTGCCGGAGCCTGACCAATTCGCGCGCCAGGCCGGGACAGCGCCGGCCAGATCCCACATCAAACGGTCAAGACCGGCGAGAGTGTCGGGGGTTCGGGCATTGGCCAGAGCCGCCCAGCACAATCCGCTGGCCGTTCGAACCATAATCGAGGTAGTTCCGGGCAAGCTGCCGGAGTGCCACCAGTTCGGTACATCGTTGACGAACCATCCTTTCGCGTATTGAGGGATCGGGGAGATCGTGCACGGCGCGGTCATGGTTTGAATTGTCGAATCCGCCAGGATGCTCGGCGTGTACGAAAACCCATCGACATGCATCGCGAGTTGGACCAGGTCGCTGGCGGTGGCAATCCAGCCGCCGTGGGAATCCATTCGGCGCACATTCATCTCGTAGGGATTCGGCACTTCCTTTCCGTAGTAGATCACTTCTCCCGGCGCTCTCTGGGTGAGCGTGTTTCCTCCGATGCGCATGTCAGTCACGCCGCATTTCGCCAACACGGTCTCTTGAACGAATTGTTCGTAGGTTTGTCCACTGACCTTTTCCACGACACGCCCGAGAATGCAGTAGCCAAAATTCGAGTAGGCATAGTGCTGACCCGGTTCGTACTGCAAAGGAACCTCGCGCAAGGTCCACTTGATGACTTCCCGCTGGCTCATCCTGGGATCAAAAAACATCGGATCGTCGGCATCGTTGGTCCATCCGCCGGCCGTATGGGTGAGTAAGTGCTCGACGGTTATCTTCTCGACTCGCGCCGAATAGTTGTCGCCATAGTCGAAGCCCAGAACGCCGCCGTTTCCAAACACCCGGTCGCTTAGCGCAAGTCGATTTTTCTCGACCAGCGTAAAGATTGTGACCGAAGTGACCGGTTTGCTCACGCTGGCGATGCGGAACAGGTTCTCCGGTGTTGCAGGCTGACCGGCCGCCTGGTCGGCGAATCCAAACGCCTTGCGATACACGAATTGCCCATGACGTGCGATTGCGACCGAGAGTCCCGGGACCTGGTATCGACTCATGAAGAGCCGTGCGTATTGAGCCATCGAGTCAAGTTCAATCTCGGATGGTGTTGCCTCAGCTTCGTCGGCAAAAGCCAGCGCCGCGTCGGCAAACCAAGGCAGTGCGCTGGCGGCAGCGATGAGCCCGAATCTCTTCAGGCATCCACGCCTGGTGATAGACGCGCTCATCTACCGATTGCTACCCGGCATCGCGTTGATCACCGAAGCCGCAGCCGAGGCGGCCATCGCGGCCATCGAGGCCTGGCTGACTGCGCCGCTGTCGATGAACCATCCTTCGCGTTCGTCGTGCTCATAGCCGGGCATGAAGGAGACGGTGGAGAAGCCGCTTTGCAGGTCTTCGTCGACGATCGCGGTTTCGAATATGCGTTTGAACGGATAAACCGCCTGGGATGCGGTGGGAACCGATCGATCGCGGTAGG
>DATJWT010000118.1:0-22258 GCA_035500975.1 Binataceae bacterium (SeqCode) | reverse complement strand
CTTCATGTCGAACGCCGGCGCCAACTGGGACAACGCCAAGAAGAAAGTCGAAGACGGCTTCCTGGGCGGCAAGGGCACCGACATCCACAAGGCCACCGTCGTCGGCGACACCGTTGGTGATCCATTTAAGGACACTGCGGGCCCCGCGCTGAATCCTATGATCAAGGTCATGAACCTCGTTGGGATTCTTGCCGCGCCGTTCTGTACGGCCACACTGAGCGAGGTGACCGCCACTCGTATCTTCGTAGTTGTCGTCTCACTCGTTCTGCTCGGCGTCGCGGTCGCGTTCTCCAAGCGCGGTTCGATTGCCGAGGAGACCGAAGGCGCAGGCTCCAAGATGGCAGCCTGATCGTCTTTTCTGACCGCTGATAAAAGGCGAGGCCGGGCGCGATGCGTCCGGCCTCGTTGCTTTGGAAACCTGCGGCCCTAGCTCAGGGTGACCGGGAGGGACTTGAGACCGCGCAGGTTGAACAGTTCGCGGTACTCAATACCCGACGCTGCGAGTTCGACTCGCGGAAAGCGCTGGACGATCGCATCAATCGCGACCTGGCCTTCCGCTCGCGCCAGGTTTGCCCCCAGGCAGTAATGGGTGCCACCTCCGAAGGTCAGATGGTCGTTCTTTTCACGCGTGATGCTGAAGTTGTCGGGATCGGCAAATCGCGCCGGGTCTCGATTGCATGCGCCGATCAGGACGATCACGTGACTGTCCGTGGGGATGGTTATCTCTCCGACCCTGACCTCTTCCAGTGTGCGCCGCGCGGTAACTTGCACGGGACTGTCGTAGCGCAATGATTCTTCGACTGCGCTTCGGATCAGCTCCCGGTTTCCGCGCAGTTCCTCGAGCTCACCTCGATTGTTGATCAATGCGAGCAGGCCGTTGCCGATCAGGTTGGCGGTCGTTTCATGGCCGGCGCCGAGCAGCAGCACGATATTCGCGAGCATTTCGTCTTCGGTCAGATGGTCGCCTCGCTCCTCGGCGGCGATGAGAGCGCTCACGAGGTCTTCGCGCGGGTCGGTCCGTCGCTTTTGCACCAGCTCGCGCAGGTACTGACCGATTTCCTCCATCGCGAGCATCGCGCGATCCACCGCCTCGCTGCTTTGCAGGAAATCGATCAGGGGCGCCAGGTCCGTGGTCCAGCGCCTGAACAAATCACGATCCTCCGCCGGCACACCCAGCATCTCAGCAATAACAATCACCGGGAGTGGGTAGGCGAAATCCTTGATCAAATCTACTTCGGCTCCGGCCTCGAAGCGCTCGAGGAGCGTGGTAGCGATCTCACCGATGCGAGGTCGCAGCGACTCGATCATTCGCGGTGAAAAAGCCCTGCTGACCAGTCCGCGGATACGGCCGTGGCGCGGTGGATCCATGAACAGCATCGTGGTCGCCATCATCGCCCGTGCCGCTTCCAACGCCGGTGTCTGGGGTAGTTGGGCCACCTGTCCGATGCGATTCAGGTCGATCGTCGCAAAGCGCTTGTCCACCAGGATCGACTCGCCTTGCGCATAGCCCGATATCAGCCATGCGCCGGCCGGCGTGGGGCACACCGGCATCGCCTGCCGCAGCAAGTGATAGAAGGGGTAGGGATTCGCTCGCAGGATCGGATTGGCCGGGTTGAATTGCGTCCAATCGAAGCTCGATACGCTTGTCGATTCCATCTTGTTCGTTCCCCGGGTGTGAATGATGCGTTGAGTTCAGGTCCCTAGGCCATCAGGCCCAAGGCGCGCCACTGCGGTACTTGCCGCGCGCCGATAACGCCGAGCTCCGACAGAAACTTCGTCACCTCGGCCGACATCGCGAGTACGGTTTTGCGCGTATTGAGATTCTTGCGTGCCGTCCGCCGCGCTTCAGGCGGAAGGCCGCAGTTTTTGTAAACGTCGGGATGGACGAGAATGGAGGCCATGATGCGGGTCGAGACCAGCGCGTCGCCGCGCGTCCATTCCCGCTGTACCAGGCCGAGCTTCGGCCAGTTGTTTTTGAGCCATTCGCGCGCGTAGCCGATGTGGCGTGCTTCCTCGACGATGTGGATGCGCGAGAGTTCGCGCATAACGGGATGACAGTCGGGATCCTGGGCGACCCTGCGGTTCAGGTAGTCGGTGACCGCCTCAGCGATCAGCGCTCCCATTATCATCGAGGCTTTCGGTGTCAGGTACTTGCTGAATATCGTCATCATATTGCCGAACCTCGGCCGGTACCAGGGTGCGTTCGCGCGCTTGATCACTTCCGCAAACATCATCGAATGACGGCATTCGTCGGCGACCTCAATCTGCATCCAGTAGAAATGCGCGTCGTGCGGGCTGATGTTGGTCAGGTAGTCGGTGAGCTTGAAGCACAACAGGTTCTCGAACCAGATACCGGTGCCGAGCGTGCTGGCCGCCTCGTGCAGGGAGAGGCGAACGCGTTCGGCCCGGGTCATGCTTTCCCACAGCGGAGTTCCGTAGAGCGTCACGAGGTTCTCGGGAAAATAGAACCGCGAGTCGTCGAATCGCACGTCCCAGTCGATGTGTCTGTAAGGGTCGAACGACTTGCGATGGGCCGCATCGACCAGGTGATGCAGGTAGTCGGGGTTTATTTCTTCAGCGTGCACTACTACATCACTCCTTGGCTGGGTGAGGACGTTCGCTCGTGATCGAATTCACCATCGTGTTCGCCAGGTACTCGAGGTATTCGGGGTCCGGCTTGCGCGACTTTTCGAAGACCTGGAGTTCGAGGAAGTAGGAGCTGACCAGCGTAACCAGCATTCGCGCCCAATGACGCGGCTCCGTGTCGGCGCGCACCTCGCCGGTTTCCTTGTGCTGATCGATTCCCTTTTCGACCAGGGCGGCGAGCCGATCGATTACTTCGCGGTATACGACCTCGGCTTCCTCCTGCGACAGGAGGGCCTGCACGTGCAGGAAGCGGATGAAGTCGCGATGCTCTTCGAGGAGCGCGAGCGAGCCGTGAATCGCCACGCGCATCGCTTGCGCCAGCGGCATCTCGCTGGTCGCCATCAATCCGCTTTCCAGCTCGCCGACGATAGGGCTCTGGCGCAGGATCGCCCTGAGGATCTCCTCCTTGGTTTTGAAGTGGTAGTAGAGGAGACCCTTGGTGGCGTCGAGTTCGAGCGCGATGTCATCCATGGTCGCGGCATCGAATCCCTTCGCAGCAAACACCTTCAGGCCCGCGCGCACGATCTCTCTGCGGGTGCGCTGCGCGCGCCGATCGCGCACCGAACCGCGAGGCGGGAATGAAAACGGCTGCCGTGTACGGGTCATACTCAAAAGTATCTTTCGTGCGCTCGAGTGCTTCAACAAAAAGTTGCGCGGAGGCGGTGATCGATTTCACTTCCGGGTGCGCAACAGGGCGCGCATGGCAGTTACTAGTCATTGCTGGAAGCTGTCGATCGTCTGAATGCGCGTTGAAGCATGCGCAAAAGCGCTGTGTGATGCGCATTTTTTTGTTGAAGGCAGAGAGGAGTTGAGAAGAGAATTTTCTAGCAAAGGTTGCAGAGCAAGCAGTCGTACGAATTCAAATCAACGAGGTGAGACTAAATGCGCGATCGTGAAAGCATGTTGCGTACGTTGCTGGTGGCAGGCGCGATTTTCGCCTTCACAGCTCCTGCCTCGGCGGCAGGCATGGGTGGGGTTTCAGTTGGCGGCATCGGGATCGGGGTGCCTGCTGCCGGCGGAGGGCTGGCGGGAGTCAGCGGCGCTATCGGAGGCGCGGTGGGCGGAGTAACCGGCGCGCCAGGGACGTCCGCGCTCGGCGGCGGTCACCTCCCCGTAGGTGCCGGGGACGGACCCTCGGGGCTGTCGGCATCGTCGGGCCACAATCCTTTCGGCAGTGCGAAGCCATCGTCGGCCTGGTCATCGTTGCCGGCGCTCGATCCGAATCTGCCCGGCGTGACGGTGCCCGCAGTGCCCGCGCTGCCATCGGGTGCGCCGTCGTTACCCTCGGTTGCATCACTGCCGTCGGGCGTACCGTCACTACCGTCAGCGCCTTCATTGCCGTCGGCGCCGGCGCTTCCAGGGTTGGGCAAAGGCGGTCCGTCTGCGCCTAGCCTTGAGATCAGTGCAAAGGCGGATCTGGCCGGTCATAGTGAGTCGGCAAACGTAAACACCGCGTCGCTGCCGAATTCTCTGCCGTCGGCTCCGGGGCTGCCTTCAACCTCGGCAATTTCCGGCGGCAAGGCGGCCAAGAGCTCGAGCCTGAAAGCTCCTGGGGCGCCTGATCTCGCCAAGACCGCCAAGTTACCGAGCACAACCGGTCTGACCAGGGCCACCAAAATACCGACGCTAAGCGGGTCGTCACCGATACCGAGCAAACAGGCAAAGGCGCTCTCGAAGGAGGGGATCCCCACCAGTCCTGAACAGGAGGAAGGGAACCTGAGCGGTGCCCTGTCTATAGCCAGCTCGACCGCGAGCAGCGAAGTAACGTCTCTTGAACAGACGGCGGGTTCGCGTGGCGCGCCCACGATTCCTTCATCGAAGTCGATCAATCAGACCGTGGGTCAGAAAGAGTTGGCTGCCAGCGTGCTGGGCGGCCTGGCTGCGCACGAGACGCAGGGGTACATCAACCAACAGGTCGGCCCGATAACGGGAGGCAATCCCGGCTCCGCGGTTCCTTCGGACCCGGTGAACCTGGGACCGCATAACGCCGACTGAGTGCTGACCAGAGCAGAAAAGGAGGCCGGGCGCGCAGCGTCCGGCCTTCTTGTCGCTCGACCTTCGCACATATTGTTATCAGAATTTCAATGAGTCACGCGGGGAAATTATCGAGGTGACCCATGACTGCGCGTAAAAGAACAGTGCGCGCGATGCTCGCTGCGAGTTTGATGATCGCATTTGCGACCTCGGCTTCTGCGATGGGAATGGGAGGCGGCGGAATCGGCGGGATGGGAGTTGGGATGGCGGGCGCCGGCGCGCCGGGCGCATTGGGTTTCGCGGCTACCGCGAGCATCAACAATTATTCTACTGCTACGGGCGGAGCTAACGGTGGCCACATTCCGGTCGGCGCCATGGATGGTCCGTCGGGTATGTCGGCGACTTTCGGCCACAATCCATTCGGCCACGCGAGCGCATCGGCGGCCTGGACCTCCCTGCCGGCGCTGGACCCTGACCTGCCCGGAATGACCGTACCGACCGCGCACTGATTTCTCTTCCACCGCCGCGCTGCAGCCCGTAGCATCGGTTCGATGGAGATCGAACGCCGCGTATTGGGACGCACCGGCATGGCGGTCAGCGTGCTTGGTTTCGGCGGTTCCGAAACCGGCTATGGCGGTTCGGCGGTTGCGACGGTCGCGAAAATTCTTAACTCCGCGCTCGACGACGGTCTCAACCTGATCGATACCGCCGCTTGCTACGGCGATGGCGAGGAACAGCTTGGCCGCGCCATCTCCAGTCGCAGGAGTGAGTTCTTCCTGATGACCAAGTGCGGCCATGCCGCGGGTCTGCCGGGCAACGATTGGGATCCGCGGATGATGGCTGCCAGTATCGACCGCAGCCTCAAGCGCTTGAAGACCGACTGCGTCGATGTGATGCAGCTCCATAGTTGCTCCGAACGCGAGCTGCGCAGGGGTAAAGTCATCGAGGTGCTTCAACGCGCCCGGGACGCCGGCAAGACGCGATTTATCGGGTACAGCGGAGATGGCAGTGATGCGCTGTGGGCGGTCGAGTCCGGGCTGTTCGACACCTTGCAGATCTCGCTGAGCATCGCCGACCAGGAAGCGATCGATCTCGTGCTTTCCAGGGCACGCGAGAAGAATATCGGTGTCATCGTGAAACGCCCGATCGCCAATGCGGCCTGGATCGGCAAAGGCGCACCGCCGGACTGGTACTCGCGCCCATACTGGGAGCGTCTCAAGAAACTCGACTACGATTTTCTCCACGATGACGCTGCGCGCTCGATTGCGACTGCGCTGCGCTTTACTCTTTCCAGTCCCGGCGTCCATACGGCGATCGTTGGGACTACCAGGCCGGGAAGATGGCAACAGAACGCGGCGTTCGCGGGGGAGGGACCACTTGCGCAGGCTGACTACGATGCGATCCGGGCGCGATGGCGGCAGGTGGCGCGTCGCGATTGGACCGGCCAGATGTAGATTGTGGACGCCTCTCGGGGTGTCTTGCGCCCGTCGACAAGTCCGGTAGATTAGGCCGCCGAATGGGGGCGTTATAGGCGATGCGGCCGAATCCGGGGCCATTCGAACCGTTTTTCTACCTGCTTCAGACGCGAGTGTCGTTTCGAGTGCTCGGCGTCGTGGGGCTGATCCTTTTTACCTGTTTCTTTCTGCGCATTGCCGGTGCGCACGGCGCGGGCTACGCGATTGTCGGCCTGTTGCTGTTCGGCGCTTTCTGGCTTGAGTCCAGCATCAACGTCTGCCGCCGATGCCGCTTCTACGGGACCTGGCACTGCCTGGGGCAGGGGATGCTCACGGCGCAACTGTTCCCACGAATCGAGAACAAGCTCAGCGAGCCGGGCGTGATGCTCCATGCGGCACTGGCCGCCGCCTACGTCCTGTACGGCCTCTTCTGGATGTGGCACAGCCCTGGACTCGGGCTGCTTTTCACACTCTGGGTTCCGCTCGCATTTATCAGCGCGACATCGCCATCGGGATTTTCCTGGCGCGCTCGCCGCTCCGAATCGCTGTAATCATCCGCACGCCGATACTACAGTCTGCCCATCCTCCCCGGGAGTTTCTGCTCATGGAGATAGGCTGGATTGGAACCGGAATCATGGGTACACCGATGGTGCGGCGGCTGATCGCGGCAGGCCACAACCTGCGCGTGTTCAATCGATCGCCGGAAAAAGCGGCACGGCTCCGTGCCGATGGTGCGACGGTCTGTAGTGAACCGGCGGATGCGGCGTCGGGAGCCGACACCGTGTTCATCATGGTGCCGGACACCCCCGACGTGGAATCGGTGCTCACGAAGATCGAACCGGTACTCAAAGCGGGCCAGCTTGTAATCGACATGAGCACCGTCGCACCCGCATCGGAGCAGGCGAGCGCCGCGCGGCTCGCGTCGAAGAATATCGACTATCTCGATGCGCCGGTATCGGGTGGCGAGACGGGCGCAATCGAGGGCATTCTCACGATCATGGTGGGGGGAGATGCGAAGGCATTCGCGCGCGCCCAGCCGCTCTTCGCTCACCTTGGCAAACAGATCACGCATATGGGTCCTGCCGGTGCGGGACAGATGACCAAGCTCTGCAATCAAATCGCGGTCGCGCTTGCGCTCGAAGCAGCGGCCGAGGCGCTCAAGCTCGCATCGGCGGGGGGACTCGACGCGGCCAGAGTGCTGGAAGCGATCGGCGCCGGGGCCGCATCGTCATGGCAGCTCACGAACTTGGGACCGAAAATCCTGGCACACGACTGGCGGCCGGGATTTTTTATCAAGCTCATCCGCAAGGATCTGCGGCTGGTGAATGAGGCGGCGCGGGGCGCGGGCGTGGCTTTGCCGGGGCTGGCGATGATGACCTCGATGTTCAACAGCGCCGCGGCGCTCGGACACGATCTCGATGGCACGCAGGCGGTGGCGGCCGCTCTCGACAGTGTGGCCGCGGTGAAGTAGTACCAAATCAATCGTTACAGTCCGGAGGCCACCATGGCGAACGACCATTTGATTGCGGAACTTCGCGATCGAGTTCTGTATCTGACCTTGAACCGGCCCGACAAATTGAATGCGATGAGCCAGCCGATGATGTCGGGTCTGCTTGAGGCGCTTCAGAATGCCGCGACCGATCCGAAGATCGGCGCGGTGGTAGTGACCGGCGCGGGGCGCGGATTCTGCGCGGGCGGCGATGTGTCCGCGATGCGCGATCGCAACGAAGGGGGCGCGGGCAGCGAGGCCACGATCGAAGATCGTGTGGCGGGCCTTCGGCGGGGCGAAGAGGTGTCGCGCCTGCTGCATGAAATGCCCAAGGTGACGATCGCGGCAGTCAACGGACCGGCTGCGGGTGCGGGGCTGTCGGTCGCGATGGCGGCCGATATCCGGCTGGCGGCTGACAATGCTCGCTTGGGCACTGCTTTCGCGCGGGTCGGATTCTCGGGTGACTACGGCGGGACCTGGTCGATGACGCAACTGGTCGGCTCCGCGAAGGCGCGCGAGCTTTATTTCCTTGCGGACATGCTCGATGCGAACGAGGCATTGCGAATCGGCCTGGTGAATCGCGTTTTCCCGGCCGCATCGTTTCGCGAAGACGTCCACGCGGTAGCCCGGCGAATCGCGAATGGCCCCACCGTCGCATACAGCTACATGAAGGCCAACCTGAACCTCGCGCTCACGCATGAATTTCGCGAGCTGCTCGACCGCGAAGCGTGGGGCCAGACGATGACTGGCCGCACGGACGACCATCGCGAGGCGGTGAAGGCGTTTCTTGAAAAACGGGAACCTACTTTCAAAGGCAAATAGGCATCTCAACCACAAAGGCGCGAAGATGGAATACACGACGATTCTCTTCGATGTTCGCGACCACGTTGCCACGATCACCATCAACCGTCCCGAGCGGATGAACGGATACAGCGAGCCGATGATCAAGGATCTGCTCGCGGCGATCGATTCGGCGCGCCAGGACGACGACGTTCGCGTGTTGATCATCACCGGCACCGGGCGCGCGTTCTGCGCGGGTGGCGATATCAGCGGCGCGCCCGACACGCGATCGCGCTTCCACGGGCATCCGATGGGCCATCTGCTTGAGATGCGCGAAGGGTTCCATCAGCTGGTGCTCTCGCTGACGCGCTTTGACAAACCGGTGATCGCGGCGATCAACGGTGCCGCGGTAGCGGGTGGCCTTACCCTGGCGCTGTGCTGCGACTTTCGCATCGCCTCCGATGAGGCGCGCCTGGGCGACACCGCGCTTAAGTTCGGCCTGCTATGCGATGAGGGCGGCGCGTATTTCTTTCCGCGCGTGATGGGCCTGGATCGTGCGCTCAAGATGACGATGCTGTCCGAGGTCTATGACGCGAAAACCGCGCTGGAGCTGGGTCTGGTGACAGAGGTCGTGCCGCACGCAAAGCTGATGGAGCGTGCCGAGGAGCTGGCGCGGCGACTTGCTGAAGGTCCGCCGCTCGCCCTCCGCACGGCGAAGCGCATGATGTACAAGCAGCTCGAGATGACGCTGACCAATGCACTCGAAGATGCGGCGCTGAACGTGATGATCACCAATCCGTCGGAAGACGTGCGCGAGGGAACCCGGGCTTTCAAGGAAAAGCGCAAGCCCAACTTCAAGGGTCGATAGGCTGTGGTCTCCCTCATCCGGCGTGCGGCGCGCCACCTTCTCCCCGAGGGAAGAGGAAGAGCCCTCCGACGGACGGAACACTTGAAACTGGAGAACCTTCCATCATGCCGATGAAGAAATCCGCGGTCGAGAAACTTCTGCGCGAGCCGAATATCGCGGTCGTCGCGGTCACCGCTCCTAACGGCGCTCCGCACGCGGTGCCCACCTGGTACGAATATCGCGCGGGTGAAATCGTGTTTCACACAGGCCCGGAGGCCTTCAAATACAAGTGCCTCGCTCGCGATCCGCGCGTTACGCTGGTGGTCGATACCAGGCGGGCGCCATACAAGTGCGTCATTCTGAAAGGCACTGCTTCGTTGACCGAAGGTGTCGATGATGCGCGCGTGAAGCGGATGGCGATTGCGTACCTGGGCAAGAAGAACGGAGAGGCGTACGCGAGGTCGCTGAAGGGTGAGCGCCTCGTGATAGTGCGATTCAAACCCGAGCGCACCATTTCCTGGGACTACGCGGAAGAAAGTCCCTGAGACATGCTTCACACTCGGCTCTGCGATCTGTTCGGAATCGATCTACCAATCCTGAATGCGGGAATGGGCGGCGTCGCGCTGGCGCCGCTAGCCGCGGCAGTTAGCGAAGCTGGAGGGTTCGGAACGATCGCACTGGCAGGGTTCACGGCAGAGGCGACGCTATCCGAAATCTCCGCGGCGCGCTCCACCACCAAGAAGCCGTTCGGAGTGAATTTGCTGATTCCGTTCCTGCGTGACGGCACTTTCGAGCTTCTCGCAAAAGAAAACCTCGATGCGGTCACGCTATTTTGGGGCGATCCCTCGGTGATGATTCCGACGGCCAAGGCTGACGGCATCAAACGCGTAATTTGGCAGTGCGGCTCGGCGGCAGAAGCGCTCGAAGCCAGGCGCGCAGGCGCCGATGCGATTATCGCGCAGGGTTTCGAAGCGGGCGGCCACGTGCGCGGAACCATCACAACGCTCGCGCTGATACCTGAAGTCCGCGATGCGATCGGAGATCTGCCATTAATCGCTGCGGGCGGCATCGTGGATGGCCGCGGCTTGGCCGCGGTACTGGCACTGGGAGCCGACGGGGCAGTGTTCGGCACGCGCTTTCTGGCGTCGCCCGAGGCGGCCGCTCATCCGATCTACAAGCAGCGCATCCTCGCGGCGCACGCATCGGGGACGATCCATACCAAGCTATTCGATGTTGGATGGCCCGACGTGGCGCATCGTGTGCTTCGCACCAAGCTGGTCGAGGAGTGGGAGAGGGCGGGATGCCCCGAGCCGGGCAAGCGCCCGGGTGAAGGCGAACCGATCGGCACGATGCGTGGTCGCGGGCTCGAAGTGCCGTTGGTGAAGTACAGCGTGATGGCGCCGGCGGACTATATCGAGGGCGATATCGAGAGCCTCGCACTGTATGCGGGAGAATCGGTAAGCCTGGTGCGGGAGATCTTGCCGGCGAAGGAGATTGTGCGGCGCATCGCGGAAGAAGCGCGAGATGTCATTTCCAGTCGCTTGGCACCACTAGCCAAATAGACCTCTCCTGCAGAAAGTTCCTCTCCCGGAGGGAGAAGCACTGCCTGCTAGATGTAGAATTTCAGCAAGGGGCTCAGCCGGCGAGTTTCTTCTTCAGAATCTCGTTGATGACCTTCGGGTTGGCTTTGCCACCCATCGCCTTCATCACCTGGCCTACGAAGAATCCGAAGAGCTTGTCGCGGCCGCCGCGATACTCCGCGAGCTTGTCGGGCTCTGATGCGATGACTTTGTCGCATACAGCCGCAATCGCACCCTCGTCAGACACCTGCGCGAGACCCAGCTCGGCGATCGTCGCTTCCGCCGACTTGTGCGACTTGGCCATCGCGGCGAATGCGGTCTTGGCGGCATTGAGGCTGATCTTCTGCTCTTCTACCATCCGCAGCAGCGCGCCGACTTCCGATGGGGGCGGCGCCGCTTCCACCAGTGAATTGCCGCTTTCGTTGACGATGCGCATGACCTCGGTCATCACCCAGTTCGCGGCGGTTTTCGCGTTCTTGAGACCGGGCAGCACGGCCTCGAAATAGTCAGCTACCTCGCGTTCTGCCGTCAGCACTCCGACTTCGTACTCACTGAGCCCATACTCTTTCGCGTAACGGGCGCGCTTCACGGCCGGTAGCTCCGGCATCGCGCGGCGCACCGCTTCAACTGTCGCAGCCGGCACGATCAACGGCGGCAGGTCGGGTTCCGGGAAGTAACGATAATCGTTGGCGAACTCCTTCGAGCGCATCGGGCGCGTCTCTTCGCGATCGGGATCCCACAGGTGCGTCTCCTGTGCGATCTTGCCACCCGATTCCAGCACCTCGATTTGCCGACCCACCTCGTGCTCGATGGCCTTCTCAACGAAACGGAAAGAATTGAGATTCTTGATCTCGGTCTTTACGCCGTACTCTGCTGCGCCTTTCTTGCGCACCGAGACATTGACGTCGCATCGGAAGCTGCCTTCCTCCATGCGGCCGTCCGATGCGCCGATGTAACGCAGGATGTCGCGCAGCTCGCGCAGGTAGGCGCCTGCTTCCTCGGCCGAACGGATGTCGGGCTCGCTGACTATTTCGACCAGCGGCACGCCCGAGCGATTGAAATCCACCAGGCTCGAATTCGCTTCGTGGATATTCTTGCCGGCGTCTTCTTCGATATGGGCACGCACCAGGCGCACGCGCTTTGACTCGCCATCGACGGGCACGTCGATGTAGCCGCCTTTGCAGACCGGCGTCTCATACTGCGAGATTTGGTAGTTCTTCGGCAGGTCGGGGTAAAAGTAGCTTTTGCGATCGAAAATCGATCGCGGCGCGATCTCGCTGTTCGCCGCGAGCCCGATCCTGATCGCCAGCTCCACCGCATGCCGATTCAACACCGGCAGGACGCCCGGCATCCCCATGCAGATCGGGCAGACGTTCTCGTTGGGACCCCTGCCGAACTCGGTCGAGCATCCGCAGAAGAGCTTGGACTTGGTCAGCAGATGGGTGTGGACCTCGAGTCCGATCACCGCTTCATACGCATCGCGATTCATCAGTCGTTCCCGTTCATAGCCCCGGACGCCGTAATTTCACCGCGCCTGATTTTTCCAGCGCATCGCCCACCCGAAGCACGGTCTCCTCGCTGAACTGCGGGCCGATGATCTGCATTCCGATGGGGAGGTTGTTGCCGTCGTAGCCGCACGGCATCGACAAACCCGGGAGCCCTGCCAGGTTCACCGAAATCGTAAAAATATCCGACAAGTACATCGTGAGAGGGTCGGACATCTTCTCGCCGAGACGAAACGCCGTGGTCGGCGCGACCGGCGTGACGATAACGTCGCAGCTCTCGAACGCCCGCTCGAAATCGCGCCGAATCAGCGTCCGCACCTTCATCGCCTTGAGATAGTAGGCATCGTAGTAACCTGCCGACAGCGCGAAGGTTCCGAGCATGATGCGGCGCTTCACCTCCGCGCCGAACCCTTGCTCGCGCGTCTTCTCGTTGAGCTCGATGTTGTCCTCGGCGCGTTCGCGGAGGCCATAGCGTACGCCGTCATAGCGCGCGAGGTTCGCACTCGCCTCGGCGGTGGCCACGATGTAGTAGCAGGCGATCGCGTAGCCGGAATGCGGCAGCGAGATCTCCATCGTGCTCGCACCCATCGATTCGTATTGCTTAAGCGCGGCGCGCACCGCCTTTTCGACCTCGGGCTGCATGCCCTCGACGAAAAATTCCTTCGGCACGCCGATACGCAGCCCCTTCATATCGCCGGTCAGCGCGCGCTCGTAGTCGGGAACCGGTCGGGCAGAGCAGGTTGAATCGAGCGGATCGGCGCCGGCCAGGGTTCGCAGCACGATCGCCGCGTCGCGAACGTTTTTTGTGAACGGCCCGACCTGGTCTAGCGATGACGCGTACGCGATGACGCCGTAGCGGCTGACCCTGCTGTAGCTCGGCTTGATTCCGACCACGCCGCAGAACGACGCGGGCTCGCGAATCGAGCCGCCCGTGTCGGTGCCCAGCGAGGCGAGGCATTCGTCGGCGGCGACCGCGGCTGCCGAGCCTCCCGACGATCCGCCGGCGACACAGGCCAGGTCGTGCGGATTCATCGTCGGGCCGAACGCGGAGTTCTCCGTCGACGAGCCCATCGCGAATTCATCCATGTTCGTCTTGCCGACGAACACCGCGCCCTCGGCGCGCAGCCTGGCGATCACCGTCGCATCGAACGGCGGCACGAAGTTCTCGAGGATCTTCGATGCGCACGTGGTGCGCACGCCCGTCGTGCAGTAGATGTCCTTGATTCCGAGGGGAATGCCGCACAGCGCGGGCGCATCTCCCGCCTTGATTCGGCGGTCCGCGGACTGGGCCTGCGCGAGCGCTTCCTTCTGGGTGACGGTGATGAATGCGTTCAGCTTCGAATCGATCGCGGCAATCCGGTCCAGGCACGCGCGCGTCAAATCGACGGAAGAAATGTCGCGTGCGCGCAGCCGCTCCACGGCCTCGGAAATCGTCAGGCGGTTGAGTTCTGAAGATGCCATCTCGATTACGCTCAACGCTCCGTTACTCGATAATTTTCGGCACTTTGAAGTAGCCGCGCTCACGGTCGGGCGCGTTGGCCAGCATCGCGGCGGGGTCCGGATGATTGGTCACCTCATCCGCGCGTGTCGGTGTGCCCGCGTCGCCAACCTGCGCGGTCGGCTCGACGCCTTCGGTCTGGAGCTCGCCCAGCTTGTCGATATAGCCGAGAATTTCATCCATGTTGGCGCGGAGCGCCTCTTCCTCGGCGGCAGTCAGGCTGAGCCGCGCCAGCAGTGCGACGTGCCGCACCTGCTCGGGAGTTATCTTGCTGTGTGCCATCGAAGGGAAATCGTAACATCCTCGCCTTTCCGTGTCAGGAGAGAGCGCTTGCAGCGCGCTGACGCCGTCTTTAGCCTCATTGGTCGGCGTCGTCTCGCAGGGCGAGCATGACGCATATAAGATGATGCGGCCTGCGGCGATCGCGCAATGGTTCTCCGATTTGCTGGGGAAGCTCCGCTTTGCAGGCGGAGCCGAATCGGCCGGAAAGCAGTCGCGAGTTGCGGTTGGCAAGCAGGGCGAGCAGCTCGCGGAACGCTACCTGAAACGCCAGGGATATCGAATCCTCGCGCGGAATTTCCGCGCTGCTCGAGCGGAGATCGACCTGGTCGCGATGGACGATGAGACGCTGGTATTCATCGAGGTGAAGCGTCGCATCGGGACTTCCGCTGGAACGCCGGGCGAGGCGGTCGATGCCCGAAAGCAGAAGCAGATTCGGCGTGCTGCCGGGGTTTTCGCGGGTCGCTATCGCGCGCGCGAGCATCCGATGCGATTCGACGTGGTCGCGATAAGCGGAGCAGGGCGCCCGCACATTGAACATCTGAAGGACGCATTCTGAATGCTGGATATCAAACTTGTCCGTGAACAGCCCGACTTCGTAAAGGCGGAGTTAGCCAAGACCGGCGTAGCGCCGGCCGAGATCGATCGCGTGCTGGAAGTCGATGCCAGCCGGCGCAAGCTGCAGCACGAACTTGACGAGCAGCGCGCGCGGCGCACGCGGGAATCGAAGGAACTCGGCAAGGCGTCGCCCGAGGAGCGCGAAAAGAAACGCGCCGAAATGCGCGCGCTTGGCGACACGATCTCCGCCGGCGAACGGGAATTGACCGAGTTGGAGAAGACGTTCGGCGACCTGATGCTCTCGATCCGCAACATTCCGCGCCCCTACGTCACGGTCGGGCAGAGCGAAGCCGACAATCGCGTGATCAGGAGCATGGGCACGCCGCAGGAGTTCACTTCCTTCAAGGCGCAGCCGCACTGGGACCTGGGAGAGCAGCTCGGCGTGATCGATTTCGAGCGTGGCGTGAAGCTGGCGGGCACAAGATTCTACGTGATGAACGGAGCGCTCGCGCGTCTTCAACGCGCGCTTATCACCTGGATGCTGGATCTCAAGCGCGAGCAAGGCTACCTCGAGCTATTGCCGCCACTGATGGTCAATACCGCCACGGCGACCAGCACGGGACATCTGCCGAAGAACGCCGACACGATGTACAAGGACATCGAGGAGGACTTCTGGTTCATCCCGACCGCGGAAGTGCCGCTGACCGCGCTGCATCGCGATGAGATCCTCGACGAGGCGCAACTCCCGATCTACCTGACGGCATACACTCCTTGTTTCCGCCGCGAGAAAATGTCGGCGGGACGCGACGTCCGCGGCATCAAGCGTGGCCATCAATTCGACAAGGTCGAGATGGTCAAGCTGGTGCGGCCGGAAACCTCGGACGATGAGTTCCACAAGATGGTCGCCGATGCCGAGGAAGTATGCGCGCGCCTCGAGATTCCCTATCGGGTGATCGAGCTATGCACCGGCGACCTGAATTTCTCCAGCGCGGTGACGTACGATCTGGAGATGTGGGCGCCCGGGTGCGCTGAGTGGCTGGAGGTCAGTTCGGTTTCCAATTGCACCGATTTCCAGGCCCGCCGCGCCCAGATTCGATTTCGTCCCAAGGGCGGCAAGCTGGAGTTCGTGCATACCCTGAATGGCTCCGGGTTGGCACTGCCGCGCACGATGATCTCCATAATGGAGAACTACCAGAACGAGGACGGCAGCATCGCGGTCCCGGCGGTTCTCAAGCCGTACCTGGGTGGCATTGAGCGGATTTCGCGAAGTTAACCAGGAAATCGTCAAGTCCTTCTAGAAGGCCGGATTCATTCAGATTTCGGTACGATTTAACAAAGCGGTAATAATCGACCGTTATATTGCGGCCGAGGGGAACCCGGGCCTGCTCTACAAGAAATCGGCAAGGTTCATACTTAGGGTTTTACTTGGCGGAATTGGGAACCTCGGTGGCGGAAAATGTGGCGGTGGTGGGGCGTGAGACTCGCCGGCGCCGGATTCCGCAGGTACGTCTTTTCGGCGACCGCGTCTTCAACCTGGTCACTCTTGGATTAGGCACCCTCATCCTGCTCCTGCTGATCGCCCTGACCTTCGCGCTCCTGATGGACGCGATGCCGGCGATACGGAAGTTTGGCTTTTCGTTTCTCATCAGCACCGACTGGGATCCCGTCAATGATCTCTATGGCGCGTTGCCTTTCATCTATGGCACCGCACTGTCGTCCGCTATCGCATTGCTTATCGCGGTGCCGCTGAGCCTCGGTGTTGCTCTGTGCCTGAGCGAGATGGCCCCCGACTGGCTTTCGCGACGCTTGGGATTTCTGGTCGACCTGCTGGCGGCGATTCCTTCGGTTGTGTACGGCCTCTGGGCGATCTTCGTGCTGGGTCCCTGGCTGCGCGATTACGTCGAGTCGTTTCTCGGCAAGTACCTGGGGTTTCTGCCTCTGTTCATGGGTCCGAAGGTTTCGGTCGGCATGTTTTCCGCCGGAGTCGTGCTGGCGATCATGGTGATTCCGTATGTCTCGTCGGTTTGCACCGATGTCTTTCGGGTTGTGCCGCAGACGCAGCGCGAAGCGGCGATCGCCCTCGGCGCGACCAAGTGGGAGATGGTCCGAATGGCGGTGTTGCCGTACGGGCTGAGCGGAATCATCGGCGCGATCATCCTGGGCCTGGGCCGCGCGCTCGGCGAGACCATCGCGGTTGCGATGGTCATCGGAAATTCACCGCAGATCTCCGCCTCGCTGTTCGCCCCGGCGGCGACTCTCGCCAGCGTCATCGCCAATGAATTCGCCGAGGCGACGAGCGATCTCTATGTCTCGGCGCTGATCGCCCTGGGCCTGGTCCTGCTTGGCCTCGGTATCGTTCTAAACATCATCGCGCGCATGCTGGTCGCGGCGGTCGCGCGCCAGAGGTTCGGCAGCGATTAGTCATGGCGGGAGCCACTTTCAAAGAAAGCAACTACGCTCTGCGCAAGCTCAAGAGCGATTTTATGATGACGGTCACGGTCGCGGCCACGATCGTGACCCTGATCCCGCTGTTCCTCGTTCTGGGTTACTTGCTCTTCAAAGGCGCCACCAGCCTGAACTGGGCGTTCTTCACGCACATGCCCGCGCCGGTGGGCGAGAAGGGCGGCGGAATGGCGAACGCGATTGTCGGCACCCTGGAGGTAGTGGGGATCGCGTGCCTGCTAGGCGTGCCAATCGGAATCGGCGCCGGACTGTTCCTGGCGGAACATCGTGACAATCGCCTGGCTCATGCGGTGCGATTCGCCGCGGATGTCATGATGGGCGTGCCGTCGATCGTCGTCGGCATCTTCGCCTATGCGGTGATCGTTCATCCGATGGGTCGGTTCTCGACGCTTGCGGGTGGTTTTGCACTCGCGATGATCATGGTGCCGTTGGTTACCCGGACCACCGAGGAAATGATCGTCCTGGTGCCGCACGAGTTGCGGGAAGCATCGCTGGCACTCGGCGTGCCGCAGTGGCGGACCTCGCTGTCGGTCATCGTGCGCACGGCGCTCAGCGGCATCGCGACCGGCGTCATCCTCGCGATTGCGCGCGTGGCGGGAGAGACCGCGCCGCTGCTGTTCACCGCATTCGGCAATCGCTTCTGGTCAACCTCGCTGGTCCAGCCGATCGCCACGCTGACGGTGCAGGTATACACATACGCAATCTCTCCGTTCCCCGACTGGCAGCGCCAGGCGTGGGCGGGAGCCTTGGTCCTCACGGGCATCGTGCTCGCGCTGGAACTGGGCGTGCGCTGGGTAACGGGATCCTCGACCAGGACGGCGCGTTGATCATGGCCGATAAACTGGTAGCCAGGCACCTCAACGCGTTCTTCAACTCCAATCGCGCGGTCAAGGATATCAATCTGAACTTTCCCGAGGGTAACGTTACGGCGATCATCGGGCCGTCGGGATGCGGCAAGTCGACGATGGTGCGATGCCTCAATCGCATGCACGAAGTCGTGCCGGGGGCGCGCGCCGAAGGCGAAGTCCTGCTCGACGGCGAGAACATCTATGGACCGGGAGTGGATCCGGTACAGGTGCGCCGGCGCATCGGGATGGTTTTCCAGAAGCCGACACCGTTTCCCACCATGTCTATCGAGGACAATGTTGCGGCCGGGTTAACTCTTAACGGGGCGGGTATCGCCAGGGCGGAGCGCGATCGTATCGTAGAGAAGAGCCTGCGCCAGGCGGCGCTGTGGGAGGAGGTCAAAGACCATCTCCGGCGTCCCGGTGGCAGCCTTTCTGGAGGCCAACAACAGCGATTGTGCGTTGCGAGGGCGCTGGCGGTCGAGCCCGAAGTGCTCCTGATGGATGAGCCCTGCTCCGCGCTCGACCCGATCTCCACCGCCCGCATCGAGGAGCTATTGCTCGAACTCAAGTCCGACTACACAATCGTGATAGTGACGCACAACATGCAGCAGGCCGCGCGCACATCGGATTACACCGCTTTCCTGTACCAGGGGGACCTGATCGAATTCGGCGAGACCAACCAGATTTTCACCAACCCCAAGCGTCGCGAGACTGAAGATTACATTACCGGCCGGTTCGGGTGAGGCCGGAGGAGGAGGCGATGGACACGACGCAGCCGCAGCATACGAATCGCCAGTACGAGGAAGATCTGCGCGGTTTGCGGGCGGGGCTGCTCAAGATGGGCGGCTTGGTCGAACGGCAGATCGCCGAAGCGATGGAGGCGCTGGTCGATCGCGACAGCGCGCACGCCCGCGAAGTGATAGCGCGCGACGAGGAAGTGAATCACATGGACGTCGCGAACGACGAACAGTGTATTCGTCTCCTCGCGCTCCATCAGCCAACCGCCAGCGACCTGCGCTTCATCACCACCGGTCTCAAGATCACCACCGACCTCGAGCGGATCGGCGACAACGCGGTCAATATTTGCGAGCGCGCGCTGGAGCTGAACGAGGTGCCGCAGCTCAAGCCATACGTGGACTTGCCGCGGATGGCCGAAATCGCGCAATCGATGGTCAAGGACTCGATCGACGCGTTCATGCGCAACGACGCCGACCTCGCGCAGCAGGTGATCGACCGCGACGACGAAGTCGATGCGCTGAACTACCAGATATATCGCGAGTTGCTCAGCTACATGGCCGAGGACGCGCATACTATCGGCGCGGCAACCCGCGTGCTGTTCGTCTCCAAGTACATGGAACGGATCGCCGATCACGCGACCAATATCGCCGAGATGGTGATTTTCATGGTCAAAGGCAAAGTCGTTCGTCACATGGACAAGAACCAGCAATGAACCAACAACAAGCAGTGCCGGAAGAACGTCGCGGCGGCGCGCGCCCTCGCGTACTGATCGTGGAGGATGAGGCGGATATCCGGGAGCTGATGCGCTACAACCTGGAGCGCGAAGGCTTTCTGGTCGAAGAGGCGGGTGACGGTGGGCAGGCGCTGGAGCGTATCCGGCGTCGCGTGCCGGACCTGCTGCTGCTCGACCTGATGCTGCCGGGGACGCCCGGGCTGGAGATCTGCCGCCAGATGCGGGCGGGGCGCGACACCGCGAGCCTGCCGATCCTCGTGGTTACGGCCAAGGGGACCGAGGTGGACAAGGTGCTTGGGCTCGAGATGGGCGCCGACGACTACGTAGTCAAACCGTTCAGCCCCCGCGAGGTGGTCGCGCGGGTCAAGGCCCTCCTGCGCCGCGCCAATCCCAACGCCGAGCATGAGTCGGCGGGGATGTACGAGCGGGGCCGCCTCAAGATCGACTTTGGCACTTACCAGGTCTTCGTGGAGGGAAGGAAGCGCGAGCTGGCGCTGCGCGAGTTCGAGCTGCTCAAGTTCTTCGTGCAGCATCCGATGCGTGTGTATACGCGCGAGCAGCTACTCGATATGGTCTGGGGACGCGATACGTTCGTTGAACCGCGGACGGTCGATGTCCACGTGCGGCGCTTGCGCCAGCACATCGAACGCGATGACGCCAACCCGGAGCTTATCCTGACCGTCCGCAGCGTGGGGTACAGGTTCAACCCGGAGGCGCTTGGCTAACTCTTCCTGGCTGCGTGTAGTCCTTGCCGTAGTAGCGGGTCTTATCCCCGTAGTGGTGTTGCTCGCGGTGCTTGCCGCGACCGGCACCGTATCTCCATGGCTGGTCGGCGCCGTTTCCATCGCAGGCTTGATGGTGGGATTTATCGCGGCGGCGATCGTCGCCGCTGACTGGCAGCGCCGCGCTGAGCATATCGAGGCGATTGCAGAGGCACTGGAGGCCCGCCAGGCGCCGCCGCACGTCGTGCGCGAGAATCGCGACGCGATAGGACGCGCCGAGCATCGGCTGCTCGATGCCGCTGATTCGATTATCGCGGAGGTCGAGTCGCTGACCGATCAGCGCGACGAGTTCGAAGCGATTCTGCGCAGCATGACCGAGGCGGTCGTCGTTACCGGGACACGCGGCGAGGTGGTGCTGCTCAACGGCGCGGCGCGGCGGATGTTCGCGTTGGAAGCCGAGACCGATTACACCGGGCGCGACTTTGTGGAGTTGTGCCGCGACCCGCGGCTGCAGGATTTCGTGGCGCAGGCGATGCGCGATGCGACCGAGGTCACATCGCGCGAGTTCATGATTCAGAATCCCGCGCAGCGGCATTTGGCGGCCAGCGCCGCCCCGGTCAGGATGACGCACGACGGAGCGTGGGTGCTGGTGTTTCACGATGTCACCCAGCTCAAAGCGTACGAAACCGCCAGGTCCGACTTCATTTCGAATCTGACTCACGAGCTGCGAACTCCGTTGGCGGCCCTGTATGGATACGCTGAAACGCTGATGCAGGGTGTTGAGGATAGCGACACCCAGCGCCGCTTCCTGGGAATTATCGATCGGCAGGCGCGCCGGTTGGCACGTCTGCTCGACGACCTTATTTCACTTTCCGACCTGGAGCGCGGAAATACGCCGCTCCAGCTGGAGAATCTCGAAGCGCCCAGCGTGATTGGCGAGGCGGCAGAGTTGATGAAAGTCGCGGCAGGGCGCGAGGGTGTGGTTCTCGAAGTGCAGTGTGGCGAATCGTTGCCCAAGCTGCTTGGCGACCACGATCGTCTGCACCAGGTCATGGTCAATTTGATCGATAACGCTATCAAGTACACGCCCCGCGGCGGCCACGTAACGGCGTCGGCGCGCGAGGCATCGCTGAATGGCAATGGCAAGGCGACCCCTGCCGTGGCGCTGGCGGTATCGGACACCGGAGAAGGCATCCCCGAACGCGACATCCCGCGATTGACTGAGCGCTTCTACCGCGTCGATCGCGCGCGATCGCGCGAACTGGGAGGCACCGGCCTCGGGCTGGCAATTGTCAAGCACATCGTGCAGTTACATCAGGGAGCTCTAAAGATCGAAAGCAGGGTAGGGGTCGGCACGACAGTAACGGTGACGATTCCTGCGGCTCAATTCCAATCCTGATTGCATCCGAAGATTATGCGCGCGGCGCGTCCAGGAATGCGCGAAGGAATCAAGATCCGCGACCCTTCGCAAAGGACCGAGGAGCAGAGAGGATGCCGCTTGGAGACTCGTCTTGCGAGGCGTTTGCGGATATGAAAACGTGATCTTTCCTTCGGCGCGCCCTTAGCTCAGCGGATTAGAGCATCTGACTACGGATCAGAGGGTCGGGGGTTCAAATCCCTCAGGGCGCGCCAAAATCCTCGTCCGATCCCTGGTGCCACTGTCCGTTTCTTCTAGCTGCTTCTCTTCGGCTGCTCCCCTTCGTTGATGTAGGGATTCGTATCGTAGACGTCGATGTTCCTGGGGTGCGCGATCCACGGGATCGCCGATCGGCCGTATATCGCCCATTGCGGCGGCTTGATCCGGGACGGATCGTCAAGCGTGCCAAACGCGATGGACCTTAGTTCCGGGTTCCATTCGGCGAGCCACGTCACGGTTGTACCGCAGTTCCGGCAGAACTCTGTTCTGACCCATCTGTCTACGTCCGAGCGGTATTCGTAGGTCTTGAGCTCGCCCTTAGTCAGTTGGAAAGCATCTTTGGGAAAAAAGACCTGAACTCCGAACGCGCTTCCCGTCCGTCGCCGGCAATTCGTGCAATGACAGATGCCCGCGCCTTCCGTTTCGTCGGGATTCCCGGTCAGGCGATAGCGCACCTTTCCGCACAGGCATCCGCCTTCATGAGTGTCTGACATGCAATCGTCCTCCA
>DATJWT010000117.1:0-6723 GCA_035500975.1 Binataceae bacterium (SeqCode) | reverse complement strand
GCGAAGATGATGCAATCGACTTCGTATTCAACGCCGTTCGCGACGATGCCCTTCTTCGTGATCCGCTCGACGCCCTGGCTCGCGCTGGTGTCGATCAGCGTCACGTTCGGACGATTGAAAGTCGGCAGATATTCGTCGTTGAATGTCGGCCGCTTGCAGAACTGGCGATACCAGGGCTTGAGGGTGTCGGCGGTAGTCGGATCGGTAACGATGTCATCGACCCGCGCCCGCACACCGTTCATCTTCTGGTAGTCAGCGATCTCCATCAGCATTGCAGCCTGCTTCTTCGAGAGGTCGTGCGCGCGATGGGTCTTCTTGGCCGCGATACCGAGGTTGCGGAAGATGTCGGTCCATCCGTCGGCGACCAGGTCCTTCTCGACCGGCACGCCGATAACCATGTTGTTGAAGTTCTCGCGCCGTTCGCGCTGCCATCCGGGCTGCAGAGTCTTGAACCATTCCTCGTCGGTCGGCTTGTTGCCGCGCACATCAACCGACGACGGGGTGCGCTGGAACACGTAGGTCTGCCTGGCGTGCGCGCCCACGTACGGCACGCACTGGATCGCCGTCGCGCCGGTGCCGATAACCGCGACGCGCTTGTCCGCGAGCTTGGTCAGGCCACCCGAGTGATTGCCGCCGGTGTACTCATAGTCCCAACGGCTGGTGTGGAAGGTGTGACCCTCGAAATCCTCGATGCCGGGGATCGCCGGCAGCTTGGGACGATTGAGCGGGCCGGTAGCCATGACGACGAACCGGGCACGAAGCGCATCGCCGCGATCGGTCGAGACGATCCAGCGCGCGGCCTTCTCGTCCCAGCGCAGTTCAGTGACGTTCGTCTGGAAGAGAGCGTTCTCGTAGAGGTTGTAATGCTTCGCGATGCGCTGCGAATGCTCATAGATCTCGGGCGCGAAGGAGTACTTTTCCTTCGGCATGTAGCCCAGCTCTTCGATCAGGGGCAGGTAACAGTAGCTTTCGATATCGCACTGCGCGCCGGGATAGCGGTTCCAGTACCAGGTCCCGCCGAAATCGCCGCCGGACTCGATAATGTGAACGTCCTTGATGCCGGCTTCGTGAAAGCGTGCGCCGGCGAGCAAGCCGCCGAAGCCGCCGCCGATGACGACCACGTTGACCTCGTCCTTCTTCGGCTCACGGGCGACCGGCTTGACGTAGGGATCGTCAAGGTAGTGGGCGAACTTGCCCTTGATTTCGACGTATTGTGCGTTGCCGTCGGTGCGGATGCGCTTGTCGCGCTCCTGCCGGTACTTTGCGCCCAGCTCTTCGGGGTCGAAGTCCAGCTTCATACTCTCGAGAAATTCTTTGTCGTCCATTCTTCCTGCCTTTGGTGTTTTCGTCGTGCCGTAAAACCCATCAACAAAATACAACATACCGATCGGTATGTGCCAGCGAACCGAAACTTCAATTCACAATCGCGGCTGACCGGCTGCAGAGACGCCACGCGACCAGCCGCGGCGAACCAGAACGCCTCCTTTGTAAATCCTACACGCAGCAGTGTGTCAAAAGTGCAAAAGAGGGCTCAAAACCACAAGTCTTTGGTCAGGCACGCTGCTGGCTAAGGCCAGCAGGAATTGATGGCGGATTGGCGAAGATTTGGCAACTCCGTCAGGCGGACGGGGAGGTCTTCATGAAGGCAAGTTACCTATCCATTCTAACGGTGTTTGCGGCGATCGGCCTGGCCGCGGCGAACGGAAATGCCCAGGGCCTGACCACCACGGAGGAGGGCGTGATCGGCGGAGCGGCGTTGGGGGCAGGCACCGGGGCAATTATCGGTGCGGGAGTGCATCATGCCGGGAGGGGGGCCCTGATCGGCGCGGGTATCGGGGCAGTCACCGGAGGCGTCGCGGGTCACGTGGTGGAAAACCAGCAGAACACCAACCGCCAACTGCAGAGTGAAGTCTCGGCGCAGCAGCGGCAGATCGATCATCAGCGGGCCGAGATCGAGGAGTTGAAGCAGGGCGAGCCCGCGACCGAGGCCGGGCAGCGGATGAATCCCAACATCGAAGAGGAAACCGAATAGCGGTTGCCTGCCGTTCGCGAAAGCTAGAGAGATGATATTCGAACGGCGCCGACCTTGGGTGGGATGTCGCGGCCGCGTCGACGCACCCACACCTGGGTCAATTCGACACCCAACAGAAAGATGAGGGCGGAGTAGTACGTCCACATCAGAATCATCGCGAGCGATCCGGCAGCGCCGTATATGCTCGATTTGCCGGCATGCGCCATGTAAATCGCGATCAGAAATTTCCCGACCACGAACAGCACCGCGATAAAGAAACCGCCCACCCATACGTCGCTCCATCGCAGATGCACGTCGGGCATCACCTTGAGGATGGCGGCGAACATGATGGCAAACAGCACTAGCGAAGTGAGCGCCTCGCCGACGTGAACGGCGCTGGCAAACGGCAGCATTCTGGCGAGCAGCGAAATCGCGGAGCTCGCCGCGACCGAGACAATCGCAAGGATTCCAGCACCCACCAGCAGCAGGCCGGATCGCACCCGCTTCATCGCGAAGTCCTGCAGGCCCGAGCCGACTACCTTAACCTTCCATGCTTTGTTGAGGCATTGCTGAAGCTGGGCCACGACCCCGGTTGCGGAAACGAGCAGTCCGACTAGTCCAAGCGCGGTGGCGACGATGCCGCCGGTGCGATTCTGCGCCAGGTTGTTGACCATCGACTGCACTTGCGCGGCCGCCTGCGGGCCCATCGCGCTGCCCAGCTTCGCTTCGATCTCGCCGCTGGCGGCCCTGGGGCCCAAAACCAGTCCCGCGACAAAGATGACGATCAGGAGCAGAGAGGGAAGCGCGAACAGGGTCGCATAGGCGAGCGCCGCCGCCATCGAAGCGCATTCATCGTTGGAGAAATCGCGAAACACCTGCTGCAGGAACTCCTTGGTGGTGGTTAGCATCGGGGTTACCTCACGATTATTCAGCGGGCCAGGGCTGATTCCAAACTTCCGGTCGATGACGTCAGAACATAAGCCGAATTCCCGCTGCTGCACTACCCAAGGGCGAAGCGATGCCTCGACGATGGTTTTGATTCTCGGGGACAATGAGAGTAGTCCAAGGCTCGAAAGCCCGTAGCCGGAAACACGCTCGGCGGGACGATTCGAGGGGGAGGCCGCTATGGCCAGCTTCGCGCAGAGTCGGACGTTGTCGGAATATCCCCGCGGCGCCTATCGATGGACGCTGCTGCTCCTGACGGTTCTCGCCGCGGTGCTGGCGGGTTACGAATTCCAGCTCGCCCCGATCCTGCCGCTGCTGCTGCCGTTCCTGCACATGACTCGCCTCGGGTACGGATACTTCGTCGCGGCCGCGGTTCTGATTTCTGCTATTTCGGCTTTCGTTGGAGGGCCGCTGGCCGACCGCTACGGACGCGTGATGATCCTCGATGCGTGCCTGGCGGTGATCACCGTGATGGTGTTCAGCAATGTCCTTATCGTAGGCATCAAGTCGTTCCTGGCGATTCGCATAGCCATGTCCATAGTGGGCGGGCTGATGGCGGGGGCGGGCGCCGCACTGGTTCGCGACATGTCGCCGCGCCTGACCCGCGCGCTCGCGTTCGGACTTCTGACGATTGGCCCCGTGGGGTCGAACTATATGGCCAATTTCATCGCGGGCCTGACCCTGCCGCACTATCACACCTGGCAATCGCAGATGTGGATCATGGGATTCCTGGCGATCGCGATGTACACACCGATCTTCCTGTGGCTGAAGGACCTGAGTCCCGAGGTGCGGCTGAAGATCTACCAGACCGAGATCGCGGCGCTTGAGCATGAGGGGCGCCGCAGTCCGACGGCGGCGGAACTGCCGTCGGGCGCGCGCGAGGCGTTCGCGATGTTGCTGGTTCATTTCGAACCGTGGCTGATGGTGGTGCCGTTCACGATCAGCCTGTCGCTGTACATCGCGATCCAGGTGTTCGGCCCGCTGATCTTCACCGAGCTGTTCCACTACACGCCCGCGGGCGCCGCGCAGATGAATTCTTATTTCTGGCTGGGCAACATGGGCGCGGTAGTCGGGATCGGGGTGATTTCCGATCGCCTTCAGGTACGCAGGCCGATTTCGATTATCGGCGCGATCGGAGTCGCGCTGCTGCTGGCATGGTGGATACCACGCTTCGGCGAGGCGCTGCCTCATCAGCTGATGATTTTCGTCGCGACGCTGCTCGGATGCCTGCTCGCGACGGTCGCGGTGCCGTGGGCCGCGCAGTACTCGGAATCGCTCGAGGACCTGTCGCCCGCCCTGCAGGCGACGGGGTGGGCATTCTACGGATTGATCACGCGCGGATGGGTGGCCATTTCCGCGCCGTTGATGGTCGCGATCGCCGCGCGCTACGGGTGGGCGCGGTGGATGCAGTGGTCGCTGGTCGCGATGCTCCTCTACGCGATCGCGATGATCGTGTCGAATCGCCGATCGGTCGCAACGCTGACGCCCGCCGAGAGCGTAGCGGGACGCTGACTCACATTGCCATCGGCGCTTTCTTGCCGACGTGTCCGCCCTTCGCCTCGCAGGACTTGGCATCGGTGGTGACGATATAGCCTTTGCCCTTGCATGAGTTCTGACCCTGGCAATCGTTGTTGGCGGTCTTGCAGGCGCTTTGTCCCTTGCAAGCGTTCGCCCCGAGGCACTTTACCTGGGGAGCCTGGCTGGATGGGCTCGGTGCGTCGGCGGCCTTGGCGGCGATGGTGCTGAATGCCAGTGCAACGGCGGTGGCGAGCAGGGCGCCGGTTACTTTTCGCGTCTTCATGGCAATCTTTCTCCTCCGGGGCGGTGAACCTTCGCGCATTTCAATAGCCCTTCGATGGCTCCGGTCGCAAGGCCGCCGCCGAACGGGATCGCTAGAGCTTGCGCGCGCGTTCCACGGTCGGCGCGATTCGCCTGATTACTTCCAGGGTGAGTCCGTTCGCGATTTTGATCGCATCGCGCTGTGAGAACAGAACCAGGCGCTGCACGCCCGCATCTTTGTATCCTTTTAGATCCTCCAGCGAGACCCCGTCCTCGCCGGGCGGGACGAACGCATTGATATGGAGCGTGGAAGGATCCCGGCCCGCCTGGGCTACGACCTTTCTGACCGCCTCGACGTGGTTCTTGAAGGACTGCGGCTTGCCCGCGAGCGGAATCCATCCATCGTAAGTGCGCGCGACGCGCTCGAAGGCCTTGGGGCCGTGGGCCCCGAGAAGGATGGGTGGTCCCCCTTTCTGGATCGGCTTCGGTTCGCATCGGAGTTTGGGAAAGCGCACCAGCTCTCCCTCGTAGCTGGGCTCGGCCTGCGTCCAGAGCACACGCAAGGCTTCCACGGTTTCGCGCAGGCGCTTCCAGCGCTGGCCGAACCGGGTTCCCATCGCCTCGGTTTCTTCGCGGAGCCATCCGCCGCCGACGCCGAGGATCACTCTGCCGCCCGAGATTACATCCAACGACGCGATCGCTTTGGCGGTGATGAGCGGTTCGCGCTCGGGCAGCAGGCAGATGCCGGTTCCCAGCTTGAGCCTGGAGGTAACCGCGGCGGCGACACTGAGCGCGACGAACGGATCCATCCATCGGCCGTAGTGTTCCGGCAGATCGCCGCCGCCGGGCGGGACGGTTTTGAAATCGACGGGAATGACGGGGTGTTCGGGGATGAAGAGCGATTCGAACCCGAGGTCTTCGACGGTGCGCGCAATCTCCGCGATGTTTCCGGCCTCGGCCGTGGGCGCAATCATTACTCCGATATCCATCGATCTACCTCCCTGCGACGCTCGTTTGTTCTGCTAGCTGCACGTCCACGCGTTCGCCGCGTTCAAAGAACATCTCGAACAGTTTGCCCGGTCCGACCACATTCGCGATTTCCCAGATTGCAAACATTGGAACGAACGCGATGAACATGACCAGCATCTTGGCCGCCATTGCGGCGTGGGTCGTGTGCCTCAACTCCGCAACGCCTCCGGTCAAGCCGAGGCCATGAAATAGGCCTCTGACCGTTGCTTCGAGCATCGTGAAGACGAGCACCAGCAGGCTGAAAACGACGGTGCGATAGAGCACCGGGACGATATGGGGCTTGCCGCGAAACCGGTCACCGAAGTGAAGCATATCGCCCAGCATTATTACCTTGGCCAGGATGAGCGACTCGACCAGGCTGTATCCGTACATGAAATAGTCGACCTGGTACTGGGCGAGGATCAAGCGTCGATAGGTTGCGAATGCGCCGAGGAAGAAGAACAGGAACGAGCCGATCACGGCGAACTTCTTCATTTCGACGACCAATCTACTCCACATAAGACCTCGCGAATTCAGCTGTCATGAATCTCTCACGACCCTAACATCGCGAGGACTACATCCGTCAACTCGACGCCATCGCGAGTGCGGGAAGTGCGGGGGCGACTTTTGGGGTCGGCTGGTTCCCTTTACAGCCCAAGCCCCAGTGGTCTATTGCCAGCCGAGAACTCGGACACCCGGAGGCGACAGATGAGAACGGCGAGAATCATGACGACATTCGGAGCGATCCTTATCGTGATCTGCGGCATCGCGCCCCGCACATGGGCGGCGGACTCGAAAACCGAAATCGAGGCGCTGGAGCATAAGTGCGCCGAGGCGCCCACCGTCGATCAGTTGATGGCGTGTTACGAACCCGGCGCGGACCTGGTTGTCTATGACATCGGCACGCCGCGCGAGTATGACGGCCAGCAGGCTGTCCGCGCCGACTTTCAGAATTTCTTCGACAGCATGAAGAACGCGAA
>DATJWT010000116.1:0-2916 GCA_035500975.1 Binataceae bacterium (SeqCode) | reverse complement strand
ACGTCGCTGACGCTGGCGCCGAGAGCGGAAGCTATCTCCGCGTCGGAGCGGCCTGCCTGCTCCTGAAGTCTCACCACGTTGCAATCAACGTGATTGGAGCTCATCGAGCTGCATCCGGCCATCGCTCCGGCCATGACGAGAGTCCCCAAAACTGCCGCTAGTCCCAGTTTTCTGCCCGTTCCACGCATGGAAATTCCCCTCCGAAGTAGCTGCGGCCTGCCCCTGATAATCAGGCTGTGCGGCACCATATATTCCCAAGCAGGCCAACTTTACAAGCCGCTCTTGTGGCCCCCGAAAGCCGCATCCTGCCTTGACTTTTATGAGACACCTTGAGGGGTTTGTGCGCTCTCAATATGATTCCGGCCGAGGGCGTTTCCGCGCCCTCTTTGGATTTTTTCAAGGCCATCTGTGCCCGGGAAGAAGGACAAGTGGAACTGGGGAAAACATACGATCCCAAGGCGGCCGAAGACCGATGGTTTCAAACCTGGATTGACCTGGGCTATTTCAAGGCCGATCCCAATCGACCCGGTCCCGTATTCTCAATCGTAATCCCTCCCCCCAACGTCACCGGAGAGCTCCACCTCGGGCATGCTCTCAACGCGACCCTGCACGACATCATCGTGCGAACGCGCCGGATGCAGGGGTACAACACTCTATGGCTGCCGGGCACCGACCATGCCGGAATCGCCACCCAGAACGCCGTCGAGAAGGATATCGCCAAGGCCGGCAAGAATCGCCATCAACTTGGCCGCGAGACATTTCTCGAACGCGTCTGGGAATGGCGCGACGAAAAGGGCGGCCGCATCCTGCAACAGCTCCGGCGCATCGGCGCATCCTGCGATTGGAGCCGCGAACGCTTCACCCTCGATGCCGGCCTGTCGCAGGCCGTCAACCGGGTCTTCGTGGACCTCTTCAATCGCGGGCTCATCTACCGCGATCGCAAGCTCATCAACTGGTGCCCGCGATGCGAAAGCGCGCTCTCCGACCTCGAGGTTGATCACAAGGAAACCAGGTCGAATCTCTGGTACATCAAGTACCCGTTCAGCGATGGCGGCGGCGAGGTCACCGTCGCCACCACCCGGCCCGAAACGATGCTCGGTGATACAGCGGTCGCGGTTAATCCCGACGATAAGCGATACCAGTCGATGGTCGGGAAGACGCTGCGTCTCCCGCTCATCGGGCGGGAAATCAAGCTGATCGCGGATGCTGCCGTCGATGCCGCTTTCGGCACGGGCGCGGTCAAGGTCACGCCGGGACACGATCTGAACGACTTCGAAATCGGCAAACGTCACGCTCTCGAGCAGATCAGCGTGATGGACATCCGCGCCCGGATGAACGAAAACGCCGGCCCCTACCAGGGCCTCGATCGCGATGAAGCCCGCAAGCGCATCGTGCAGGACCTGGAAGCGCAGGGCCTGCTCGAGAAGATCGAGCCGCATCCCAACAAGGTCGGAATCTGCTCGCGATGCGACACCGTCGTCGAGCCGATGCTCTCCGAGCAATGGTTCGTGCGCGTCCGTGCGATGGCCGAGCGTGCGATGGCGGCGGTCCGCGAAGGCAAGACCAGGTTCATCCCGAAGCGATGGGAGGGCACCTTCTTCGAATGGATGGAGAACGTCCACGATTGGTGCATCTCGCGCCAGCTATGGTGGGGACATCGCATTCCTGCCTATCGATGCGATCGCTGCAACCGTCTCACCGTCGCTGCGGAGCGACCGGCCAGGTGCGAGGAATGCGGCGGCACCGACCTGGTTCAGGACGAAGACGTCCTCGACACCTGGTTCAGCTCCGGCCTGTGGCCGTTCTCTACCCTCGGATGGCCCAACGACACGCCCGAGCTGCGCAAGTACTACCCGACCAGCCTGCTCATCACCGGTTTCGACATCATCTTCTTCTGGGTCGCGCGCATGATGATGCTCGGGCTCGAGTTCATGAACGACGTCCCGTTCCGCGACGTGTACATCACCACGCTCGTGCGCGACGAGTACGGCAAGAAGATGACCAAGTCCAAGGGCAACGTGGTTGACCCGATGGACCTGATGGAACAGTACGGCACCGATGCGGTCCGCCTGACGCTTGCCCAGCTCGCCAGCCAGAAGGGTGACGTGATTTTGTCGCACGATCGCTTCGCGGCGGCGCGCGCATTCGCCAACAAGATCTGGAACGCCGCGCGCTTCGTGATGATGAATCTCGAGGGCGCGCCGACGCCGCTGCCTGCCGCGAACGAGGGAAGTCTGGCCCTGGCCGATCGATGGATCATGGCGCGGCTTGACGATGCGATCCGCGAGGTGACGCGCGCCATCGATGCGTACGAATTCAATCTCGCCGCGATGGCGATCTACTCGTTCATCTGGCACGAGTTCTGTGATTGGTACATCGAGCTCTCCAAGGATTCCCTCAAGGCCGGCGGCGATCGCCAGGCCGCTGCTCGATGGGTGATGGTGACGTGCTTCGATCGCATGCTGCGCGCGCTGCATCCGTTCATGCCGTTTATCAGCGAAGACATCTGGCAGGTGATTAGGCCGTATCTTTCGCTGAATGAACTCAGCAAGCATCTTGCGATTGCGAAGTTTCCGACCCCGCGCGAGCAGGGCTGGATGACCCCCGGGCAGGCTACCGCGATGGATCACTGCATCGCCGCGACCGAGAGCATCAACTCGCTCCGATCGCTCCTGGGCTTCCATCCGGGGCAGCGCTGCCGCGTCGCAATCCGCGGCGGCGGCGAAAACACTCTCGCGACGGAATTTGCCGCCTGGAAATCCTACGCGGCGACGATGGGCAAAGTGGAAGATATTGAAATGCTCCCGACGGGTGCGTCGATGCCGCCGCGGGTCGTCTCGGTCGTCCTCGAATGGGGTGAAGTCGCCGTGGTCGCGCCCGAGGGCTTCGATTTCGCCAAGGCGCTGGAGCTCGCCA
>DATJWT010000115.1:0-2941 GCA_035500975.1 Binataceae bacterium (SeqCode) | reverse complement strand
AGAGGCGATGCTCGCGCAGGCGCGCGACAAAATTCGCGACAACGGATGGCGTCACGTTGAGGTTCGGCAGGGCGATGCGCTCAACCTCGATTTTCCCGACGACAGCTTCGACGATGTCGTTACCTTTCACGTCATCACGGTTGTCCCGGATCCGCTGCGGATGATGAGCGAGATGGTACGGGTCTGCAAACCTGGCGGCCGCATCGTGATCGTCAATCACTTCGCGAGCCCGAATCCGATCATGTATTTCCTGAACAAGATGGTGAATCCCCTCACCAAGCTGCTCGGCTGGACCACGCGGCTGCGCGCGCGCGACGTTCTCCAGGGTTACAACATCACGGTGGAGCAGCTTCGTCCGGTAGCCCGCTGGTCGATCCACGACCTGATAATCGCCCGCAAAAACGCCTGACCACTTACTCTGTTCTCTTCGATGGTGCCGCGATCCCGAGGGGCCGCGGGCTTTAGCCTGCGTTCGCCGGGAAGCGCGGCTGCCGTCATTCTGATTCATCTGCCATCTCGTTAGTGTGCTGGAACGAGAAGCACGCTCACTGGTTCGATCGGCGGACTCGTCCAGGTCAAAGGGAGGAAGTGAAGTGTCGAAGAGAACGGCGATTGCCCTGACTCTGTTGGCCACTGTCTGCGGCGTAGCCGGCTGCTCCGGCGATTCGACTGCGATGGCCGCGAAGAAGCAGACCCTAACACCCGCGCAAAAGCAGATCTGGACGAGCACTGCTGGAACCGTGGCGATGGGATCGCCGCTCAGCCAGGCAGGTGCCTCTGGACTTAGTCAAACCCAACCAGCGCTCGTCGATGGCGTTCAGCCATCGGTGCTGGGAGGGACGATTCTAAACCAGGGTTGTCCAACGACGACTATTCCAGGCGGTTCCGGTTGTACCGCTTTTGGTTGCCCTCCGATCGTTCCGGGAGCTGAGACCGTTGTTGTTCAGGGCACCATGTCGGCTCCCGCCGGCACGACCGCGATGTGGGATGCGACGGTTCGGAGCACTGTTGTCTTTGGTGCTCTGTCTGGGGCAGATATTTCAGAAGACTTTCAGTTCATCGCGCTCACCGGGTACATCGGCAAGGCCACCGCGGGGTGTGTCGACTTTGCATCGTGTGCTCCATCGCTGACCAGGACACCTCTCTATACCGTTGAGGTCGTCCAAAATATTGCAGTCCCTGCCGCTCCCGTGGTTCAGAATCTTGCCGCACTCCTACCTTCGGACGCGGTAGTGTTTTTCGTCACGGCGACCATAACTCCGGGCGGCGGCATACCTCCCGGCGGAATGGACGCACCGGCTCCGGATGGCACGTGCTTGATCGGTGCGATCGATCCCCTAGCGCACAGTGTCCTGTAGTCTCTTGTTCGTACCCGGGCGGAACGAGCCTGTGAGGGCTTGTGGGACCAGTATGCGTGATCTCCCTCGGCGCGCGGCCCAGCCTGTTCGCAAGGCTCCCGTCATCCTAATTGATCTCCTGCCATCAGTCGGCTATTCCTCGCGACGTGGCATCTGATTCGGACGACGATCGCGACGAAACCCAGGCGCAGGCCAACGACCGCACTGTCGAGGAAGCCGCACGCGCTCTCGCGGAGCGCCTGCGCGCGATGTCGAATCGGCAAGAGATGACAGACTACGCCGTTTCTCTCCTGCGCGAGAGTAACGAGGAGGCCGATCAGGCCGAGCTGGCCCGCGAATCCAAGGCAAAGGCGGAGCGGGGCGATCCCTTCAATCCGATCGCTTTCGGAATCCCGCTGTTCGTTATCGGGGCGGTGCTGATGGCGACTGGAATCCTGGCGGGTCCGGGGATCGGAGTGATGGGAATCGCTGCATTGATGGTCCTTTATGGTATCGTCGTGTCGGTTTTTTCGCGTGGCGGGAAGGGATGACGCTGCGGGAAATGCAGAAGTAAGCGGAGGCAGGTGATAGAATCAGCCCTACTTCTTGCGAAGTCATATTGTAATTAGGTAGCCTTACACTCGCTTGCAGTCTTGGTCTGTCTGCCGTGCACTTCGGTGAGCGCGGGCGGCGAAGGGGCAGTACTTTTTGTTTGGGGTAGGCGGTGCGCCGCCCGGGAGCTGGGTCAGATGGCGAAGTTGGACTGGAACGAAGTCAAACGCCAAATCACGGAGTCGCAAGCCTGGCAGTCGATTTTCCGCCACGGCTATGAAGATACGCCACGAAACCGCATCCTCATGGTTTCGGGCAACGTCTGGTTGCACCTGCATCCCTCCAAGGTGCAGAAGCACGCGGTCCGGATGCGGTTTACGTGGTGCATGGGCGGAATCACCTTTTTGCTCTTCCTCGTCACCGTCATCACCGGCATCTACCTGATGTTCTACTATCGGCCGACCGCGGAATACGCATACGCCGACATGAAGTATCTCGAGTTCGACATGCCCTTCGGCATGTTGATGCGCAACATGCATCGATGGGCCGCGCACGGCATGGTTATCGCCGTGTGGTTGCACATGTTCCGGGTATTCATGACCGGATCGTACAAACCGCCGCGCGAGTTCAACTGGGTGGTGGGCGTTATCCTGCTGGTGCTCACGCTGCTGCTCTCGTTCACCGGCTACCTGCTGCCGTGGGATCAACTCTCCATCTGGGCGGTGACGGTCGGATCGAATATGGCGCGCGCCACACCGCTGCTGGGACATGGCGGCCCTTTCCACGAGATGCTGGGTGTGAACCCGATTTACGATGCGCGCGCATTCCTGTTCGGCGGCGCCGAGATCGGCCCGCACACACTGCTCCGCTTCTACATCCTGCACTGCATCTTCTTCCCGCTGCTCGCCAGCATCTTCATGGCAGTGCATTTCTGGCGTATCCGGCGCGACGGAATGTCCGGCCCGCTCTAATCGGCAGATACTATGGGCGAATTGATTTCATGGATGGCGCACAACCCGATCGTGCGCGTTACCTTTGTACCGATCCTGATG
>DATJWT010000114.1:0-14425 GCA_035500975.1 Binataceae bacterium (SeqCode) | reverse complement strand
GAGCGCGCCTCGGCGGAGGCCAGACGGCGGGCCCGAGAAGCGGAGCCGGCGTCAACCAGGTAGCAGCGAATCGCATGCTCCAGGACCGCCCACAGGAGGCGACGCTCGCCGGACAGGCTGGTGGAACGTCTGACCATATCGTTGTACTGGCAGGGGAGCACCGAGTTTCCCCAACCTTCGGTTGCCAATTCATCGTTTCGATACATTTCTTTTCCCCATTTCTGTCGTTGATCGCAGCTTTGTCGCCGCGGACTAATCGAGCGAAACTCCCGCCAGGCTGTACTTGGCGATTTTCGCGTAGAGCTTCTTGCGGGAGACACCGAGTAGCTGGGCAGCCGCCACCTTGTTGCCATTGGTCTTGCGGAGCGCGCCTGCGACGAGATCGCGCTCGGCGTCCGCGAATGAGGGCACGTGCCCGTTGGCAGCGCCCGAGAAGTCCATGACGGGCGGCCGGCGCTGGAGGCTTGCGGCAAAGGCCGGGGCCGGGAGGTCATCGAGACCAATTAGCGGGGCCTTGCCGAAGGTGAACGCTCCCTCGATGGCGTTGGCGAGCTCGCGCACGTTGCCGGGCCAGGAATACTGCATCATTGCCTCGAGCGCGGACTGATCGATACCAGCCACGTTGCGACCGACCCGCTCGCCAAAGAGCGCGATGAAGTGATCCACCAGCATGGGAATATCTTCGCGGTGCTCACGGAGAGCCGGGATATTCAGCACAGAAGCCTGGAGCCGATAGTACAGGTCGGAGCGGAGGTGGCCGTCGGCGACGGCTTCTTTTGGGTCGCGGTTGGTTGAGGCAATAACGCGCACGTCGACCGGCTGTTCCTGGGTGGAGCCGACGGGACGAATCGCGCGCTCCTGGAGCGCACGGAGCAGCTTGCTCTGCGTTGCGGCATCCATCTCGGTGATTTCATCGAGGAAAAGGGTGCCCCCTTCGGCGGCCCGGAAGAGGCCGAGATGCTCGGCGGTGGCTCCGCTGAAGGCGCCGCGCTTATAACCGAACAACTCGCTTTCGATCAGGTCTTTGGGGAGAGCGGCGCAGTTGAGCGCGACGAAGGGTTTGCCGCGACGCGGTCCGCATTCGTGAATAGCACGCGCGACCAGTTCCTTTCCGGTGCCGCTTTCTCCGACTACCAGGAGGTTGCAGCTCACGGCGCCGGCGGCCTGGATGCGCTGGTAGAGCTGCCGCATGTCGGGGGCGCCACCGACCAAGCCATGAAAACGACTGGTTGCGGCTGGAGGAAGATTTGCAGCCTCTGACTGCCGCGCCACCAACCGTGCGCCGGACACGGCGGAATGCGACTGGAGGTACGCGGACATCATCAGCAGGACACGAACCTGGGCCAATCGATCGAGGGCGGCATCGACACCTCCGGAGACTTCCTCCGCAAAAACGCCGCGAAGACTTTCCTTGTAGAGTTGAAGCGTCGCGACTGCCTCTTCGAGGGGCATCCCGCGCTTTGCCAGCGACTCTCCGAGGTGCGTCACGTGCGAACGATATTCATCGAAATCGCCCCTGAGGAGAGCCGACTTGGATTGCTCAACGGCGGGCTCGAACAACTGGACGAACTCAGGCTCGCTGAGGGTACGCGCATCGCCGAAGCTGAGCGCGTAGTTCCGGTAGAAGCGGGAAACGAGCTCGCGACGTCGCGCCACGGTGGTCCTGGCCAGCGAACGCAGCTGGTCGAGGTCCAGATCTGACATGATGTGGAAGTAGCGCGGAGTACGCCGTGCGTCGTCGGACGAAAGATCCAGGCTACGAGACGCTCCGGCGCAAGCAGCATCGTTCGAAGGCATGAATGTCCTCCAGTTCCTCGCCGACACAGGAGTATCGGCATTGAAGTGAGTGGCTTGAGAACCCACGGTTGCAGCGCCCGTCAACATCACATCGAAGCTCGATTCGCCGAATGTCGTGATTGCATCCATTTCGTGATTCTCCGTCGTCGTGATGTCTCCGATGGCAGCACTTCTCGTGCCATATGGTTCCTTCGGAAATCGCAAGGCTCGGAAGGGCGGGAGTGGGACATCGATGCCACAGCTGGGGAAGCCGCGCCTCGGGAAACAGTCTCCCGGTGGACGCCGCCAGCGAAGCTTTCGGCAGCCAATCGAGAAAGACAATCGACCGCGAGATGTTTGGAAAGTCGAGCTCGTATCGCTGAGAACCCAGGTTTTTTTGGGAAATTTTGCTTCTTTGCGAAGCCCGGATCGGAGCTGCGGCACGGATCGTGAACCTCCGATGAAATTGATAGCCGCAACATTCTGGGCGTGAAGAGAGCGCCCAGAGAGCAGAAAAGACTACCGAGGCAGCTGGGACGAAATCTTGCCGAACACGAGAACGATACTGATTGTCGATGACGAGGTGGACCTGGCGGACACGTGCGCGCGGCTGCTGAAGAGAGAAGGTCTCGAATGCGTGGTGGCGTACAACATGGAGGATGGGCTGTCGCTGTTCGACTCGATGAAGCCCACTCTGGTGATCTCGGATATCACGCTCCCCAACGGCGACGGCTTCGAGATCGCACGCTATGTGCGCCAGCAGTCACCGGGCACGCCCGTCATCCTGATGACGGCGTATCACTCTGCGAATTCAGCGGATGAGGCGCGGCAGGCAGGCGCGGCAGGCTATCTGCGCAAACCATTTGCGAACGCCGAACTGGTCGCCGCGGTGAGGTCATTTATCGATGGCGGCGGGAGCTGACATTGGCCGGCCATCAGGCCGACCGGAGATCGGTCACCGACCTGGTTACTAACGGAGTCCGTGCTTATTGAGTAGCCTGTGCAGGGTCTTGCGATCGACGCCGGCCTTGCGGGCAGCCTCGGAGACATTGCCGTTTTCGCGCTGGAGTAGATCGGCCACGTAGGAGGCTTCCAACTGGCCAATCCAGCGCTCCTTGGCTTCCTTCAAGGTTATGCCGGCAGATGATGATTCCGCGGGGTGCGTCTCATCGATCGACCCGGCGCTCGGGCGGAAGTGCGCGGGGAGCTCGGCAAGCGTTATCATCTCACCCTCCGCCAGAGCGCATGCGCGCTCCACCACATTTTGAAGCTCGCGGACATTACCGGGCCATCGATAGCTCGCCAGGGCGATCATGGCCTCGGGCTCGAACCCTTTGACAGTATCGCGGGAGTATTTTTCCAGGAAACTCGTCGCGAGCAGCTCGATATCGCCCAGACGCTCGCGCAAAGGCGGAAGCGCGATGTCGATGACATTGACCCGGTAGTAGAGGTCCTCGCGGAATTTGCTTTCGGCGACGCGCGCGCTCAGATTGCGGTTGGTCGCGGAGACGATGCGGACGTCGACGTCGATCTGCCGGATGCCGCCGAGGTGACGAATCTGGCGCTCCTGCAAAGCACGCAGCAACTTGGCCTGGAGCGGCAAGGTAAGCTCCCCGAGTTCATCGAGGAACAGGGTTCCCTGGTGGGCGGTCTCGATAAGTCCGCGCTTGGCCGAGGATGCGCCGGTGAAGGCGCCTTTTTCATATCCGAAGAGTTCAGACTCGAGCAGATTTTCCGGAAGCGAGGCACAATCGACGGGCACGAACGGCTGAGCGGCGCGCGGACTGTTGGCATGGATGGCGCGCGCGATCAGTTCCTTGCCGGTGCCGGATTCTCCCAGGATCAGGATATTGGCGTCGGAACGCGCAGCCTTGCGAACCATCTCGAGCACCTGCTGGAGGGCGGTGCTTCGACCGACGATGTTCTCGAAACCGAATGCGCCGAGGAGCTGTTCGCGCAAATTGAGGTTCTCGAGTTCGAGACGCCGCCTGGTGAGGGCGCGCTCGACGGTGATCCGGAGCTGATCGACAGAAAAGGGTTTGGAAAGATAGTCAAATGCCCCGGCCTTAACCGCGGCGACCGCGGATTCGACGGTCGCGTGGCCGGTGATCATCGTGACCGGTACGCGGGGATCGATTTCGCGGGCGCGCCGCAACAGCTCCAGGCCGTCCATGTCCGGCATCCTCAGGTCGGTGAGCAGCAGGTCCGGATGTTCAGACTCGAGCAGGCGCAGCGCTTCGTGGGGATCGGTCGTGGTGAAGCAATGGTAGCCGGCGGAGGCGAGGATCCGGCGGGAGCTTTCGATGATGTCGGGCTCGTCGTCGAGAATGACAATGCGGCCGGAAGCCATGATGTCGAGAGACTACTCCATCCGCAGGCCGCAGAAAGCCCTACCGCGGAGCATCTTTCGAGGGCAGGAAGATGGTGAAGGTGGTGCCCTTGCCCAACTGGGAGTGAACCTCGAATCTGCCGCCGTGTTCCTGGACTATTCTGCGCGATAGCCACAGCCCCAGGCCGGTTCCATTGGTCTTGGTGGTGTACAACAGGTCAAAGACCTTGCTCAGCGCGGCCGGCTCGATGCCCTCGCCAGTATCTTTGACACTCAGATAGAGCCAGCCAGGTCGATCGTCGAGGAGTCCCGAGGCGACGGTTAGAACGCCTCCGCCGGGCATGGCATCGCGGGCGTTACTGAAGAGGTTGATCAGGACACGCTCCAACGCGGTGCTGTCTCCCACGACCTGCGGGATGTCTCGATCGACGTTGAGGTCGACCTTGATACCGCTGTCGCGAAGCTGCGCGCCCATCAGGAGCAGAGCACCATCAATCACCCTGCTGAGCTGCAAAGGAAGCAGCCGGTTTTCGCGTTGCCTGGAGACGCGCAGGAATTCGCCAACGATCCGGCCGGCCCGCTCGGCATGGCGATGGACCACGCGCAGATCTTCGACGACTTCTCCGGGCATATTCGCGGGAGCCTGCAACAAGAGCTCGGCGCGAGAGAGAATTATCTGCAGAGGATTGTTCAAGTCGTGAGCTATGCCGGCGGCGATGGTACCCAGGGAGGCAATGCCCTCGGCTCTCCTCGCTTCGCGCTCCAGCTCAAGGCGCTGGGTGATGTCGATCACCGAGGCGACCACCACGTCGCCGCGGCGAGTTGCCGGGGCGTAAGTGAGGCTTACTTCGACCGGGAATTCGGTGCCGTCCTTGCGTCTGCCGACGAGGTTCAAGCCCGAACCCATCGCGCGGGTACGAGGCGCCTGGAAGTAGTTCTCGAGATGCCGGCGATGATCGGGGCGCAGGCGGTCGGGAAGCAGGATTTCGACGGGCTGACCAGGCAGCTCGTCCCTGGCATAACCGAAGACGGACTCGGTCTTCGGATTTACCTCGAGGATGCGGCCGCTTCGATCCGCCACGATCAGGCTTTCGGTAGCGGCTATGAAATACTCTTCGTAGGGCATACGAGGCTCGAAAGTGCGGACGATATTTTCGCCCGACGCGTTGCGACTGGATTATATCCGCCAAGCCGGCAACGAAGATAATCTCATCTGACCGCGGTACAATTCCAGCGCGCCCCAACGGGCAATCCCCCCAAGCCTTGCCCGGCCAGTCTCCACCCGCGTACAACCCTTGCGATGGATCGCGAAGAAGCCCGATGTGCCGCGGAAGCGCCTGCGCGGAGCTGGATCTTGCTCGTCGCCGTAATCGTGCTGGTACTGCGCATGCCCGCGATTGTGAACGCGAGCATGTCCGGCGCCCCGACATCCGAGTCGCTCGTCCCCCCGATGGTCAACGGCAAACCGGTGAAAGTGAAGCTGGGGCTGTTCGTGACCAATCTGGTCGAGGTCGACGAGGTAAAGGAAAAATTCCACATCAGCGGCTACCTGACGATGACGTGGAAGGACCCGCGGCTGGCGTTCACGGGCAACGCGCCCGGAGAGCAGCGGGAGTATACGCCCAGCGACATCTGGATACCGAAGATATTTATCATCAACGCCGCGGAGCAGCGCCAAAAGTTCAGCATCAATATCCGGGGCGACGCCGACGGGACGATCCACTACGTGGAATTGTTCCAGGCGGAACTAACGACCTCGTACTATCTTGAAGCATTTCCCTTCGACAGCGAATCGCTGGAGATATATATCCAGCCGTTCCTGGACGAACGGGGCACGGTTTCACTGAGCTACGATCGATCGATGAGCGGGGTTGCCACGGAGCAATTCGTGGAACTGGCGCAGTGGCAGATCAAGGGATTGAGCGCGATCGAAGTCGAGGCGCCGATTGGCGAGACCGGACAGAACATCTACGAACTGGAGGTCGACCTGCAGGTCCAGCGGCGTTACCGCTACTACCTGTGGAAGATCTTTTTTCCGCTGTTGGCGATGGTCGCGATCGCGTATTCGGCGTTCTGGATCAGAATAACCGACTACTACACGCAGATATCGATCACGCTGACGGCGATTTTGACCGAGATCGCCTTCCTGTTCGCGATTTCCTCCAGCCTGCCGAAAGTGCCCTACCTGACTTTCATCGATGCGTTCTTCCTGCTGAGCTTCGTGTTCAGCTGCTCGTCGATGATAGAGCTGATCGCGGTCCACCAGGCACTCGAGAGAGGTTTCCAGGCGCGCGCCGAACGGATTCGCAGGCTGTCCAAGTACTTTGGACCGCTGGTGTACTTCGCGTTGATCGGTCTGTCGGCGATGGTCTTCTTCGTGGGCAGTCCACGCCGGTGAGCTAGCGGGCGCGCTGGCCGGGGCGGTCCGCGCGGACCAGGGGCACGCACATCGCGGCGGCGATGGCGACCACCCCGAGCACGATCAGGGTGAGCTTGATCATGATGGCGGCGATGGCGCCGCCGGCCATCGAGGAGAACGCCTCCGCTCCGACCTGCAACGCCTGGTTGTTGCCCATGACTCGTCCCTGGTCCTTCTCGCCCGCTGCCACCGAAAGCAAGGTCGCGCACGACGGCAAGCACATCGCGAGCGATGCGGAGGTCAGGAACAGCGTGACCCAGAGGGCTCCGACGGGGCGCGGAATCACAATGCAGATGGCAAAAACGCCGGTCAGCAAGGCCGACCAGAACGTCAGCGTGCGGATATTCACGCGGGCCGACACGAACCCGGTCAACCATACATTGGAGAGGACGATAGGAAACCCGACCCACGCGATAAATTCCGACACTCGCGAAACACCCATGTGGAATTCATCGACCAGGTACATCGGGTAGGAACGGAAGAACCCGTAGATAGCGAAGTAGAGGAGGAAATTGAGCCAATAGAGCGGGCGCAGGCGGCGGTTGAGAATTACACCGGAGAGGTTGGTGAATGCTTCCAGATAGCTCACCGGGTGGCGCGACTCGGGCGGATGGGTCTCGGCAAACACGATCGCGGTGACGACGGTGAGGATGGCGAGCAGGACCATCACCACCCAGAAAGGGGTGGAGTAACCGAACCATGGGGAGAGGCTGCGGTCGGCGAGTTTACCGCCGGCGAGGGGGCCGATGATGAAGGCCGAACTGACGCTCATGTAGATGTAGCCGAAGAAACGGTTGCGTTCTTCGGGCTGGATGACATCGGCGATCGCGCTCTGGGCAGTGACGATATTGGCTTCGGCGAGGCCGCAGATGAGGAGGCCGGCGGTGAGGAGAGCGAAGTTACCGAGAGTCAGTGCGGTCGAGACGACACCGTAGCAGAGGGTGGTAATCGTCAGGGAGATCAGGAGCACGGGCTTGCGCCCGAAACGATCGGAAAGCGCACCCATGACGGGCGAGCCGATGAACTGGCCGAGCGGATAGATGCTGAGCAGAAAACCCAGCAGGATCGTCTTGTGGGCCATCGGCGCGCCCGCCGCAACCATCGCGGTCTCGCCCTTGATGATCATCGGGGTGAACACGGTGATCATCAGGCTGTAGCCGACAAAGCCGGAGAAGATGACGACGTAGAGAGGAAGCAGCTGCATCCGGGATGAATGAAGGACGGGTCGCGCAGAGGCTGGGGGGTGCGAGGTGACGGCTTCGGACATGGAGCATTCTCTATAGCGAATCGCAACGTTTGGGAGCAGCCTCAAAGCCTGATCGGAAAATGCCGGACATGGCGTCGTTCTCCGGCCAGGTCGGGGATCTTCTCCCCGACAGTCCCCCTCAACGTTATCCCGGGCGAAGCCGAGGGATCTCGACGAACGTGACGCGTGCGACCAACGGTCCAGACAAAAGCAATCGATGTGTCGAGCTGGGGGGTGTGAATTTCGGCACCGATGAATCGAAGCGTCGTGGCTTCTTAATCTGAACTGACAGTAGCAGGCGATTCACCCGCTGAGGTCCCTCGGCTCCGCATCGGAATGCTCCGCTCGGGATGACGGTACGAGTGGATGCGGTGGGCCCTCCTGCGCCAAGGCTTCGGAGGCGAGCCACTCCTGCGGCAAGGAGTTACACAACGTCATCCCGAGCGAAGCCGAGGGATCTCAGCCAACCGATGTATGCCGCGAACGATACAGACAAAGAAGGCCATGGACGCATCTTGTGGTCACCTCTGAGTGTTTGCCTCGAACGATGAATCGAAGCATCGCGGCTTCCTAGTGTGAACTGATCGTGGCAAACGATTCACTCGCTGAGGTCCCTCGGCTCCGCATCGGAATGCTCCGCTCGGGATGACGTTCGGGCGTCGGGCGGGAGTGATTGAGGACTGGTGGTTCGACGGGAATATTTCACAAACTTTTGGATGACGTGTTGCGATGAGGGCGATGTCAGTGAAGCTTTGGTCGAATGTCGTGCGATGCTTCAGAAATAGATCGCATCGACGTAGAGGCCGTTCTGGAGGGCATCGGGGCCTTCCGCGATGCCCGGGCTCCACATGTTGAAACTCTCGACTTCGCTGCCCAGCGAGCAGATTCGTGCCGAACCGGCAGACGGGCTGGAGGTGAAGATCGAAAGCGTATCGATCCCTTGTGCGACAAGTTTCGCGCACCACGCCCTCAGCAAGTCCTCAAGCTCGTCTTCAGCTCCGGGCAGGAAGCCGTAGTCGAGCACCAACGCGCGGCGCGATACCGTCCGCCTTCCCTGTGATTCCGTGATCACTTTCAGCGAATCGCCGGCGGGCCAGACACCGACTACGGCGCGGTCCGTCATCAACATATTGGGCCAGGAGTATTGCCGTGGAGCCCTGGCAAGGCGGGCGCCAAGAGATTCGACCGTGTAGGGAACGAACATCTCCTCGCGGCCGTGAGTGACATTCAGGATCTCGACGATGCGCGCGGCATCGCCCGGGGTAGCGGTGCGTCCGACCGCGGCGCCGGCGAGAGAATCGCTGGCCAGCTGCACGCGCTCGATGGTGATGGGCCACTTGTTGCGAGTGTTGATAAAGCCGTGCTGCATGCCGGCGTTGTTGACGGAGATGTACGCGTTGGAGCCGTCGACGTCCTTCCAGTAGTGGTCGAATGCGCGATTGACGGCGCCCCAGAGGCCTTTGCGCTGATGCTCCGGCATCACGCGCAAATGCGCGACCGTCACGATCGGATGAATTACGCCGGCGACGCGGACCTTGTGCATCGCGCCGCAGCTCACGGCGGCGGGTTGGTCATCGACGAACGCGATGCCCACAGTCGCTTCCTCCATGAGGCGCGCGAATGCGAAATAGTCGTCGCCGCGGTCGAAGTACATCGAGGTGTCGCCGAGCACGATGGGGCATCGGCGCTCGATTTCGGCCAGCGCGGCGGCATCGGCTTCAGTGGCCTTGCGGACTTCCAGCTTGAAATCGTTCTGGCGCTGCAGGTCGGCTTTTGCGATCCGATGGGGCGGATCGGGTTCGACCTCAAGAAGAAACTTGAGCTGGTGTCCCTTCGCGGTGGAGATCGAAACGGCGATGGAAAACTCATCGGCTTTGTCGATCGCCAGTTCAGCGATCTGGCCGGAGCGGCTGACAAACCACGCCCATCGCGAACGCTCGTCCTCGGGCTCGCTGGCTCCGTAGATTCGCCTGCGGAGTTCCGGCGTGTAGCGATCGCGGTCGGCAGGCGTGGCGCCCTCGCCCGCCGACATCAGGCACCCGAGGTACCAGCGCATCTGCGCCCCAGCGAGAGAAGGCGGGAGTTTGTCCAATAGCGGCGAATTCATGAGCGGCCTGGATCTCGCGGACCGATCGGGTGGAGTTCCGCGCGGGTGTCTCCGAACAAAAGCTGAGGTCCTGCTAATGCGGAGTTTTGGTGAGCCGGGAGAGACTCGAACTCTCGACCCAAGCATTAAAAGTGCTTTGCTCTGCCACCTGAGCTACCGGCTCACCGTATTTGAAGGACAAATGATTGCAGGGATACAAAGTCTTTGGAAGGCGCGCGGCGCCGACTGCGCACAGAATGAAAAAGGCGCGGACGGTCTCATCCACCGTCCGCGCCTTTTTATAGCGACTGCAGGTTGCGATCAGTCGGACGCGCCGCCCGGATTCATCACGAAGACGCTGCCTTTCTTGCCGATGTGAATGCAGACGATGTCGGGCTGGTTGAACTCGGGGGTGCAGATCGGCTTGTCGATCGACGGGCACTTGTAGAGATTCGGCCCCTGCTGCTCGCATTTACTGAGATCGAAGGTGATCTCTATCTTCTTCTGCTTCTTGGTAGGGGCCTGCGCGACGGCGACTCCCCCGAGCAGCGCCAGCATCGCAGCGCCCCCCACGATCGTAGCGAGAACTCGACCAAGATTCTTAGCTGTCACTTGAATGCTCCTTCTGGCTGCGGTCCATAATGCCGTTAGTCGGCGGAGTTTTCATATCATATTTGCGCGCATTTCAAAGCCTGCCCGCCCTGGAGCGGCCACTCAAGGCCCGTGCCGCGACGGCGGGAAGGAAGGTGCGCGCATAGCGCAGGTAATTGCGCATCCGCCACGGGTCGAGGCTGATGGCGCAGGAAAATGCGCGGCGAGCGGTCTCGCGATCGCCCGCGGCGAGGGAGTGCAGCCCGATGTAACCGAGGATACTGCGTGGCGCGCGCTCGCGAGCCTGGACGAGGGCGGCGGCGGAACGGTTCCATCGGGCAAGGACCAGCCCCTGGAAAATCCTGCCGGCTTCTTCCTGGCCGCCGGGAGGTTTCAGGGGTTTCGGGAAATGAGCGAAGCGCCATTCCGCGAGAACCTCTTCGACGTGGACAAACTCGCCCTGCTCTCTCATCAACAACCACAAGAACACGTCCTCGAAGCTGGTCAGCTGCTCGGGCCATCCTCCGGCAGCATCGAGGGCGGCGCGGCGCATCACGACGCCGCTGGGCATGATGGGCCGCAAGCGATCGAGCATGTCATCGACGGTGGGGGCTCCGCCTTCTCCCGCCAGGGCCGTCATGAGCGGCCTGCCCTCGCTGTCGATGACGGCGACATCGCAATAGGCCATGGATGCATCGGGGTGCGTATCGAGGGCCGCAACCATCCGCTCCAGCATCGTGGGACGCCAGCGATCGTCGGCATCGAGGAAGGCCAGGTACTCGCCCGACGATTCGCGCACGCCGTAGTTGCGCGCCGCGGAGGGTCCGCGATTGGGCTGGCGCAGAACGGTTATCGCGGAGCCGAACGATGCGAGCACCTGGGGGCCGGTATCGCTCGAGCCGTCGTCGACCGCGATGACTTCGAAGTCGCGAAAAGTCTGGGCCTGGATACTCTCGATCGTCGCCGCGACTGTGCGGGCGGAGTTGAAAACGGGAATTATCGCTGAGACGCGCGGCATCACAGTAAGGAGAGTCAGGCGCCGGCCGCCCCGGATTTCGACGTCGCTTCGCGGCCGTACTTCCAGCGCGACAAATCACGCCCCATCAGGCGTTCGAGGCCCTCGACTTCAGGGCGGAAGCGTTCGCGCATGCGTTTTTCCGTTACCGGATCCATCTCACCGAATTCCTCACCTCCGCCAAACGCGCGACGCCACACGCCCAGGTTCTCGAGCACGGCGTGCGTGCGATGCCATCGATGCTTCAGCATCCAGTCGCGGGCGTTGCGGGCCTTCCGCGCGATGCGCCGGCTGCGGGGCGCGTGGGTAACGGTGTTCACTCGCTCGGTGGCCACGGGCGTACCCGCGATCGAGAAGCGCGGGACATCGACGAAATCGCACACGCTATCGAGGTAGCCCTGCGGATTCGCCTCGAGGTCATCATAGAAGAGCACCAGCACGCGATCGGTCCCGAACAGACGCTGCAAGTTGGCAAGGTGGAAAGCATAGCGGCTGGACTCGCGAATGACGTCATTGCGAGCCACGGTTTCTTCGAATCCCGCGCGCGTCCAGGCATCGCGGCGCATGGTGCGATAAGACGACCACGCACGCTCGGCAGGGTCGCGCAACGAGACGAGAATCCTGCAAGCGGGGATTGTCGCGGCAATTCGTTCGTAGGCCCGCGGGATGCCGAAGTAGTTGGGATCGATCTCACCCATCGGGCGATCCGGGGGGCAATCAGAAAAATACCCGAGGTACCAATCCAGCCCGTGGTCGAAGTGCCGCGAGAAGAAATCGGTTTCCTTGGTGCTCGGCAGCCCGACGTGGCCGGTCAGAACCCGGTGCAGCCAGGTGGTGCCGGTGCGTTGCGGACCGACCGCGACGAAGTCAGGAAGCCTTCGGTCTGAGCTCATTCGATGCGGCCGCGGGTCGAGGCCTGGCGTTATCGAGCGCCGTCGATACGGGAGCGGAATCGTCACGGCCACGAGCAGTCTTCCAACCGGAGAGATCGAAGCCGAGTAACCTCTCGAGCTCCTCGATCTCGGGCAGGTACATCGCCCTGAAGTGGGCATCCTGCTCGGCGCTGAGCGGGGGAAATTTCTCGCCGCCGCCCGCGCACCAGCTCCATACGCCGAGCCGCGCGAGCAGAGTGGCGGTGCGATTCCAATCGCGCTCGCGCAGCATGATCCGGAGATGGCGCGCGTTCTGTGCGATCTTGAAGTTGCGCGGCGCGCGGTCGAAAGAGTTGATGACTTCGCGGCGATCCGACCGGCCGGCCAGCGAGATTCGTCCGGCGCCGACGAAGTCGGTTATCGAATCGAGGTAGGCCTGCGGCCGGCGGCGAAGATCGTCATACAGGGTGACCAGGAACCGATCGCGCGGGAAAAACGAAAACCAGCGCTCGAGGTTGCGCGCATAGAGACTGCCCTGCGCGAGAAACCGATCCTTCTGCAATGCTTCCTCGACCGGCAGGCGAGTGAACGCGTACCCACGCATCATCTTGTAATGCGAATACATCCGGTCCACCGGATCGCGCAGAGTTACGATAAATTTGCAGTTCGGAATGATCTCGGCGATCCATTCGGGCGCGCGCGGGCCTGCAAGGTAAGGACAGATTTCCGCGATCGGGCGGTCGCCCTTGCAATGCTTGAACAGGCTCGCGTACCACTCGACGCCGCGCGAATGATAGCGCTCGAAGAACTTGGTCTCCTTGATATCGCGCGGGAGATCGACGTGGCCCAGGAGCTTTTCATGCAGCCAGGTCGTGCCGGTGCGCGCGGGCCCTATACCGAGAAAGTCGGGCAGCAGGCCCCACCTGGTCCGGCTCATGCCGCTCGGGCCTCGCGCGGCCGCTTCCAGCGGGAGAGATCGCAGCCGAGCAAATTCTCGAGCGCTTCCACCTCGGGAAGGTAGCGCTGCCGCAGGCGGGCATCCTGTTCGGCAGTCAGGCGCGGGTAGCGATTGGGACCGCTGAAGCAGAAGGTCCACAGGCCAGCCCGATCGAGCGCATTGATGAGAGAGTAGGCGCGCCGGTCGCGCAGCCAGTACATCGCGTGCCGCGCGTTCTGCGCGATGCGGCGGCTACGCGGGGGTCCCTGGAATTCGTTGACCTTCTTTTCCGATGAGCCCACGGGAGGCAGGGGAAACCGGGCGATGCCGGTGAAGTCGCAGAATCGATCGAGGTAGCCCTGCGGGTTCGATGAGAGATCTTCGTACCAGGTGACCATCACCTGGTCGCGTCCGAATGCATCGAACCATCGGCGCAGATTGGCCGCGTACTGATTGCCGCGATCGATGTGCGGGCGGGTTTCGAGAACCTCCTCGAACGACCCGCGTGCCCATGCATAGGCCATCAGCAGTTTGTAGTTGGAGTAGGCGTGATCGACAGGATCGCGGAAGCAGACGACGAGCTTGCAGTCAGGAAGCAGCGACTTGATGCGAGTGGGCGCTTCGGCATCGATGAAATAAGGGCAAATCTCGCCGATGGGGCGATCGCCGCGGGCGTGGCGGAAGTGCGATGCGTACCAAGCGACGCCCTTCGCGTAGGAGTGATTGAAGAACTGGGTTTCCTTGACGCCCTCGGGCAGGTCGGCATGCCCGACCAGCACTTCGTGGAGCCAACTGGTGCCGGTGCGGCCGGGGCCGATGCCCATGAAGTCGGGCAAGGCCATGTTTCCGCGGCGCATGCTTAAAGGGAATTCTCCAAGGAAGTGGGCCCGCTATCGCCTTGAAAACGGGCTAAGCAGCGAAGCTAACATCCGATACCCCGGCGAACAAGGCGGGTGGCCGCCTCTCCAACGTGATCCCGTGCGGAGCGGAGGGATCCCAGCGAACACCCGGCGTACCACCATGAGACAGACAAAAACTTCACCGATGCATCGGGCCTCCACGTACGCGAAGAATGGCGGCTTTTTGCCAAGGACGATGAATCGAGACAGTGGTGCCGTTTAGTCTGTTCCGACAGCTGCAGCCGAAGCATTCAC
>DATJWT010000113.1:0-19665 GCA_035500975.1 Binataceae bacterium (SeqCode) | reverse complement strand
CGGTACTGCTCCACGATCGCATCGGAAGAATGCACCGAGCGCCCGGTCGGGCGACCCGATATCGATTTCGTCCGAAGTAATCAGACCGAAGCGCGACTTGTACCAGGCTTCCGACTCACGAAAGTCGCTAACGTTCAGCACACAGTGACCAAGCCGCTTCACATGCGAAGGACCTTTGGAGACGCGTTTGAGCGCGTTGATTCGCGGCGCAGCGTGGGCGTCGTTGCAAGGTGCCGGCGCAGGCGCCTCTTTGCGAGTAGCGGCTGTGCGTCCGGCAACCACCTCGATCTCGAAGCCGTCAGGATCGCGCAGGCGAATCACGGAGCCGCCCCCGGGCCCGTCCAATCCGACGATAGAAACATTCTCTTCCCGAGCGAGCTTTGCGAGGTCTTTCATCGACGCGGCTTCGAAGGCGGCCGCTACGAAACCCGCTTCGCCTCGATGCGTCACGTGAAGAAACGGATCTTCATCCAGGCCCCGCATAAAAAGCACGTCGGCGGTTCGCTCCGCCCGAATCATCCCGAAGTCGCTCAAGAACGTTTCCATTTCATCGAGATCCGGGGCGCTGAATCTTACGTAAGCGATATCCTGCACCTTGATGCCCATGGCTGACTCCCTTCAACGAAGCACCGATTGGACCGCTCGGGTCATGATGCGCTCGGCCTGAGTCCGGCGGACCCCTAGCCCATGCAGCAGAATCGTGCCCATACCGATTGCCAGGCCCCCCGCCTTGCCGGAGGGGAGGTCCAACGCGCGATTTACTCCGGCCATGAAGACTCCCACGATCGACGCGACCGCAACGTCTTCCGACGGTGCGGCGATCCGACCCTGCTCGAACCCTTTCGTCACGTCCCCGCGCACACCCGAATTGATCGGGGCGGCCGGATCTGTCGCGCGCGGGAATAACCGCGCCATCGCGGCTGCCTGCTCACGCTCGCGCAGAAAGAAGCGCAGGATGCAGCAGAATGCCCGGGCAATTCTTTCGACCGGGTCGCTGATCCCTTCGTTGGTCCGCGCGATATCATTTTCCACGCGCGCGCGAACGTGCGCGGCGAGTTCGCGCTCCAGCGCATCCTTGTCGGCGAAGTAGTTGTAAAACGTGCCCCTGGCGACGTCCGCTCGCTGCACAATTTCGTCCACGCTCAGTGCATCCATACTTCGCGAGGCAAGCAGGGCCTGGGTTGCGTCCAGCAGGGCTGCGCGAGTTGCAAGCTTTCTCCTCTCCCTGCGCCCGGGACTCCTTCGCGCCACCTCTTTCGCTCTCCGCACCTGCCCTGGCTTCATCATCACTTCCATATTGGAGTCTCTGTTCAAACTTGACATTATCGTCATCATTATACACTACCGTCATTGATGTCAAGGTTGGCGGTTCAACTCAATGGAACAGCGCACCATTTCTCTCCGAGGGCCGCGCGAGGTTCCGGCGAACCCGGGACGCCCGGATCGGCCATTCACGGTTTTCGGCCGATCGAGCCGGGCGCCATGGCCTGACGCATCGAGGCCACGAGACCCACAGCACCGTCCCCGGCCAACGTGAGACAACGTCCGACCAGGCTTCGCGCGTGCAGACAGCCGGTACATGTTTCGATTGGAATCGCTCCACAGCCGTTTTCCTGTCCCTTTCCGAAGCACTCCTCATAGATCTGCTGGGCCCGAGTTGTGGGAGGAGATGGCACGCTCAATGCTCACCCGGTAAGCCCCTGAAATCCCTCCAACCTGCGGGAGCTCTTATGGCTAAACTAACTCTGGAACGTTGGGCGCTGGTTCTCGCGGGAGGCGACGGCACCAGGTTGAAGTCGCTCACCAGGCAAATCGTCGGCCGCGAGATGCCGAAGCAGTTCTGTCCGATCATGGGCGCAAAATCGCTGCTGGAAGAGACCCTGGACCGGCTGTCGCCGGTGGTTGCTGCCAATCAGACCATCGTCTCGGTAAATCAGCAGCATCGTCGATATTACCGTCGCATGGCTCAAGGTGGTTCGCTCCACGAATTTGTGGAAGAACCCGCAAACCGGGGCACGGCTCCTGCGATCCTCCACGCCCTGCTCCACCTGTACCATCGCGCTCCGAACGCAACTCTCGGCATTTTCCCCTCCGACCATTACATCGGCGACCTGGCGCGATTCGTCACACATCTCGATTCCGCTTTCGACGCTGCCCGCGGGTCGGAAGATGCTGTTGTTCTGCTTGGGGCCGACGCGAGTGCACCCGAACAGGCGTATGGCTGGATCGAGGCGGACGCGTCAGGAAAACCCTCGCGTCCGGACATTCTTCGGGTGCGGAGATTTGTCGAGAAGCCGAATGCACAACTCGCCATGGAGTTATGGAAGAGCGGCGCCTGGTGGAACACCTTCATCATGGTAGGCCGCGTTTCGGCATTCCTGCAGATGTACCTGCAGAAGGCGGCAACTCTGTACGCGAACTTTCGCGCAGTCGCTGCAGCGATCGGAACCGTATGCGAAAGTCAGGCTCTGACCAGGCTATACGAGGAAATCGAGCCGTCGTGCTTCAGCACCACTCTTCTTCAACAGTGTGCGCACGGGACGTTTGTGCTGCCGATGTCACGAGTCCGTTGGTGTGATTTGGGGGAACCTCAACGAGTGATGCGCACGATCCAGAGCCTGAAGATGAGCGCTGGCGAAGTCACCGCCGACGCAAACGGTCTCAAGCACGCGGCATATCGAACTTGACGCCCACATTTCTTACGTCGTTGATTATGTGCGGCCGTACCTGTTGTTCGACCGGTGGGACCAGCTCGAATCCGAAGGCACCGCAATCCATTTTGGGGGTGAAAACGCTGCGCGAAAATCAGGTCGGGGTACTGAACTACTACTTCACGATTCTGGAGCACCGGGAACTATGATGCTCGCCAATCTGTCCGGAAACATGGCCTGGTGAACTTCGTTCACAACCCTGCCTTCCCGTCGAGAGGGCAGTCCACGGTTCAGTGCCGGTTTTCTGAAGTTCCTCTCTAATGCGGCCGGTAGTACGCGGGCCAGAAGTGAACGATAGCGTAGCCGACCGCGATCGCGATCGCTGCGTAAACGAGGAGCCGCACGATTCCTAGCGGCCACGATTGTTCCTCGTTCTGAGGTTCCATCGCCGCACACTCTATAGCGGCTTTGCCCGAAGGTGAAACATTCGAGACGTCGCCTTTAATCGCGGTCGAGAAACCCATCTCAGCTTGCTCGAGGTCGCGTTTACTGGTTGCCGACTTCCCTTCTGAGTTTCGGCAAACCTGTCTATTCGCGCGACTGCGGCTTGGGCGGCTCGCAAACCAGGCAGACCAGCGCAGCACACCGAGTCGAAATGCCGGAGGAAAAGATGGAGCGGGCGACCGGGGTCGAACCGGCGACGTCCAGCTTGGGAAGCTGGCATTCTACCACTGAATTACACCCGCCCATCGCGAAGTCTAGGGCCACCCGATCGGAGTGTCAATTCTTTGAACTCGCTTCTTCAGACTCCTGGCTTGCGGCGCGGCGCCTTCAAAAAGCACGCTCTCCGGAAACTGGATTGACGCGGGCGTTCAATGCCGCGTCCTTCGATCCGCATGTTGTAAACGGATAGTGTACATGCCGTGACTGCTCTTATAGCGTTCCGGCGCAGTCTCCCGCAGAGGACGTGTTTCGAAACCCACCCGCCCGCACTGCCTGTTGTACAGGTAGTCATAGCACTTCAGCGGATTGCGGCCTGCATTTATGAAATCTCATCCAATTGCGGCTGTATCGATCTCTTGTGACTAGATCGATACCGGCCCGTCCGCGGTGGGCGTCGCTGCTGGGTCCCGGTTACGGTCGCCTTTGCAGTGGCTCTAGCCGCGGTGGTCGGTGTCCGGGCGCGCCTTGCAGAATCTGAGCTGCTGTCGCCCGCCGAAAATCGCCACATAAAGCGTGCAGACGGCCCCAAGAGTCTCCAACCCCGATCGAGATTCCGGAGAATTTGTCATAGATGCAAAACGTCTACGATTTATTCAATCAATGACAGTTCTAGTAATACTCTATAGGAATGAGACAATCATCTTTATGCAGTGACAGGCGGAAACTTGCAATCGATTAACCAGATGCAGTAAAAAACATCGTCTGTTTTTAGATGTAGACTTTATCCACGTCGTGACCAGACTGGCCACACTGTTCGCAGAGATGCTTGGACTCGCATGCCCTAAAACAGAGATGACAATTTCACCAAACCCCGGAAGTCTCCCAAGGCTCGCCATTACTGCGGTCTTCGTTTGTCTTCTCAGCGGATGCGGCGGTAGTTCTTCATCCTCGGCGCCCGCCCCTGCCCCCAACAGTCTCACGGCGATAACCATCGACCCGGTTAACCCGTCAAGCGCGGTCGGCTTCACGCAGCAACTACATGCCACCGGCACCTACTCGGATGGCACGACCAAGGACCTGACCGCGTCGGTAACCTGGAGTTCGACCGACAGCTCGGTTGCGACGGTCAGCAACAAGTCCGACAGCAAGGGGTTAGCAACCGCCGGCGAAGCGGGCCTTTCAACCGTGACCGCAAGGCTGGGCGGCAAGCAGGCTCAAAGCGCCTTTACGGTAACCAGCGCGACCTTGACTTCGATTGTGGTCGAGCCTGCCAACCCCTTCCTCGCTAAGGGCACCACGCTTCAGCTCACCGCTACCGGGAAGTTCAGCGACGGAACCACGCAGGACCTCACCACCCAGGTGGGTTGGAGCTCGGCCAACACCAATGTCGCCTCTGTCAGCAATAGCTCGAACACCATCGGCCTGGTGGCAGGTATTGCCGCGGGCGGCAGTGCGATAACCGCGAGCTACAAGAGCGTACAAGGCTCGACCACGGTCACCGTGACCGCGTCGACGCTGACTTCGATCACGATCACTCCCCCCAATCCATCAATCGCGCAGGGCAGTGCGTTACGCCTCACTGCTACGGGCAACTTCAGCGATGGAACCACGCAGGATCTGACCAGCCAAACGACATGGAGCTCAAGCAACTCTGCCGTCGCGCAGATCAGCAATACCGGAACCACGATCGGACAGGTAACCGGTGCAAGCCCGGGAACCGCGACCATCAGCGCCGCCGCTGGCGCCGTCCAGGGCTCGACGACCGTGACCATCACGACTGCTACACTCGAATCAATTTCGATCACCCCGCCGAGTCCTTCGATAGCTCAGGGAACCAGGATTCAACTGACCGCCACCGGCACCTTCAGCGATGGCAGCACGCAAGATCTCTCGGCGCAGGTGAGCTGGAGCTCAGGCGATAGTTCGATCGTACAGGTCAGCAACGTTGCCGCCACCGTCGGCATCGCGACCGGAGTGACTCAGGGCACCGGCTCGATCGTCGCGACCCTCAATGGTGTGCAGGGCTCGACGACCGTTACCGTAACCGCCGCGACCCTGAGTTCAATAACCATAACGCCGCCCAACCCGTCGATAGCCCAGGGCACTGCTGTCCAACTGACCGCCACCGGTAACTTCAGCGATGGCACCACGCAGGACCTTACCGTCCACGCCAGTTGGACCTCCAGCAATATCGCGATCGCCCAGGTCGCCAACGCGCCCAACCGCCAGGGCTTGGCAACGGGAGTGGCACAAGGGGCTGCTACCATCACGGCCACGTTCGGCGGAGTGCAGGGCTCCGCGAGCGTCACTGTCACCGCCGCAACCCTGAGTTCGATCACGGTCACGCCGCCAGCCCCTTCGCTGGCCGACGGCACCGCATTGCAACTTACCGCGACCGGCAATTTGAGCGACGGAACCACGCAAGACCTCACCAACCAGGTGAGCTGGACCTCCGCCAGCAGCAGCATCGCATCAGTCAGCAATGCACCACCGACTCAGGGGTTGATCACCGGTACAAGCCAGGGCAGCTCCGCGATAACCGCGACCCTCAACGGCATCCAGGGCTCTACAACCGTCACCGTGACCGCCGCAACGCTGAGTTCGATCACGATCACTCCGCCAACTGCTTCGCTCGCCCAGGGCACCAGCGTGCAGCTCAACGCCACCGGCACCTTCAGCGATGGGACTACCCAGGACCTTACACAGCAGGCGAACTGGACCGCGGCCAATAGTGCCGTCGCGCAAGTAAGCGACACCCAGGCAACCGCCGGTTTGGTGACCGGGCTCCTCCAGGGGAGCACCACCATCAATGCGAGCTACGGCGGAGTGCGGGGTTCCGCGAGCGTAACAGTTACCCCGGCAACCCTGAGTTCGATCACAATCACTCCGCCGACTCCTTCGATCGCCAACGGCACCACCGTGCAGCTCATGGCGACCGGCACCTTCAGCGACGGCACCACGCAAGATCTCACGGCCCAGGCCAACTGGACCTCGGCCACTGGCACCATCGCGCAAGTCAGCAATACCCCCGGCAGCAACGGACTGGTGACCGGTCTCAGCGTGGGAAGCACCTCGATCACCGCGGCCGTCAGTGGAGTACAGGGTTCGACCAATTTGAAGGTGACCGCCGCAACCTTGAATTCGATCACCGTCACTCCCGCGGCGCCCTCGCTGGCGGATGGTGCCAAGGTGCAACTGACCGCCACCGGTTCCTTCAGCGATGGGACCAATGAGAATCTGACGCGCTATGTAAGCTGGACCTCGGCCGACAAATCGATTGCTCATGTCAGCAACGCGCTGAAGGGCGCGGGGCTGGTGACCGCGCTAGGTCAGGGAAGCACCGCGATCAGCGCGCAACTCGGTGGAGTGAAGGGATCCGCCAACGTCACCGTCACGGCCGCGACCCTGAGCTCGATCGCGGTAACCCCGGCAAATCCGAGCATCGCTGCCAACAGCACTGTGCAGCTCACCGCGACCGGGACCTATAGCGATCACACCACGCAGGATTTGACGACCCAGGCGAGCTGGACCTCTTCCAACGACACTGTCGCCCAGGTCAGCAATGTGACCAACAGTCAGGGCCTGGTAACCGGTCTCACGCCTGGCAGCGCGTCGATCAGCGCAACCGTCAATGGCGTTCACGGTCAGACCAGCGTATCGGTCACCGCTCCGGTTCCGACCCCCACGCCGACCGCCACGGTTACGCCCACGGCGACTCCAACACCCAGTCCGATACCCGACCTGATTCAATTTTCGCCGGGCAATCCGCAGATCACCCCGGGTGCGGCCTCCACCTTCACGATCACAATTTCGGCAGTGAACTCGACTGGCGCCCCCTTAACCCCGAGCAGCACCAATCCGCTGACGGTTATGGTGTACGGGTCGAGCGCGATCACGGTTACCAACCCGACTCCTATCGCCACCTCCGCGGTCACCTTCGAATACAACGGTGACGCGGTCCCCAACAACGTAGCGGTGGATGCCTGGATTTCTGACTCGACGATCTCGGGAGGAGGCTATGCAATCGGCCAGACCTTGATTCTGCCGCAGAATCCGCCTTGCCCGGCGAGTACCCAAGGGCAGACCTACTCAGTGCATCTCACGAGTACGGTGCCCAATGCCCTGCAGGTCAAGGCGGCGGTCGGCTATCCCGCCAGTGCTTTTTCGGCTAAGCCAACGCCCACCCCGGGAACCTACACGGTTGACACGGGCTCGCTGGGAACGATCGTGACGCAAAGCGACCTTCCCGATCCCAACACCATCACCCCGGTGATCGGTCCCGGGCCGGTGGGAACGACCTGCTACGACAGCGACAACCAGGCCTTTTGGGGCAACTATTATCTGGCCCCGGTCGATATCAAGACCACTACCGGATGGATCCAGACCAATCCGATAATGGTCCTCGCGGTCAAATATAATTGCCCGGTTACAAGTTGCTCGAACGTGCCCACTACCCCGCCTTGTACCAGTCCCGGCGGCTTACATTACATTGGGGTCGGCTATGACCGTGAGAGCAGCTCGCCCACCGAGCTCTTCCAAAGCCCCGCCCAAAACGCCTTCCTGCAGGTAACCGACGCAAACCTCGGCACCGACATCAACCAGGGCTACCTGCTGCCGGCGCCCCCAACCAAGGGGAACGGCGACATCACCCTCGGAATAAACTCGACGACCGGCTACAACACCTACGATCTTCTGGCTGATAGTGAACATCCCGGAGACTTCCAGTTGATATCCGGTTCTTTCACTCTGCAAAATTCCTCCACTCCATTTTCCGGCAGTGGCATTTTCGATATCGGAATACCGGAAATGCTCCTCAAACTTCCCAAAAGCCAGTGGCCCAAGGGCACCTATGAGTCTTCCTCGGCTTGCACCAGCGGCTACCAGGTCCCCGCGGGAGTGCCGATAAGCGTGGCCCTCGGCATTCCGAGCCCAACCAGTACCAGCACCCCGGTACTCTCCTATAGCTTTACGACCACCCGGAACTCTTCCAGGCAGAAGAAGCCAACGCCCACCCCCACGCCGAACCCTGCTGCTCCGAGTATGGTGTGTTGGCAGGACACCACCGGTACCTCTCTTGCGGGGACTCCCATCGTTAACACCGGGCGCAACCCCCTCCAGTGCGACAACTACTTCTATCAGGGGCAGTGCGGGGTCGTGGGATTCCAGCCGGTATCGCCAACACCGGAGGGCTGCCCGACGCCCGACTAGACCGATTGTCGCGCGACTCCGACGATCCGCGCACAGGGGCACCGCGGCGTGGTCGGCTTCCTGCCCATCTCGCCGCTGCTGCCGGGCTGCCCGCGAGCTGACGGCTCAGGTGATTGCGCACCCGCGACGGTGCAGCGGACCTGGATAATTCCGCTATCCGCAGCGTCTTTCAGCCGGCTGCTGTAGACAAGCTGTGGATGATCCGTAACTGCCGCTTAGGCGCATTTGCGAACAAACTTTCCGGGGCGGATCATGGCTCCGGGACCATGAATTCCAGCGCACCGCAGCGAAGCGCCTCGATCCGATTCAGGCGCGCATTGGCCGATTCCGGTCGGCCGCCAATGGAAACCAGGTGCACTCGAAAATGTTACGGAATGTTACAGTCGACCGGCGTCTCTGCCCCGCCGAAAGTGTTGTCAAATGTTGTCATTTCCACAGGCTCCTTCGGGAATCTGCGAAACCTGCGGATCACTTTTTTCGCTTCTACTCCTCCTCGCCCGCCAGCGCGCGATACGCGAACCCTCCCAGCGCGCCCCCCACAAGCGGCGCGACCCAGAACAGCCACAGCTGTTCGAGCGCCCATCCGCCCACGAACAGCGCGGGACCGGTACTGCGCGCTGGGTTCACCGACGTATTCGTCACGGGGATGCTGATCAGATGAATCAGCGTGAGCACCAGCCCGATCGGAATTGGCGCAAAACCAGCCGGAACCCGCTTGTCCAGCGCGCCCATGATCACGAACAGGAAGATGAACGTCATCACGACTTCGCACACCAGCGCCGACGACAGTGGATATCCGCCCGGCGAATGTTCTCCGTAACCGTTCGCGGCAAAGCCCGCGCTCAGGCTGAATCCTTCCGCCCCACTCGCAATGATGTAGAGCACCGTCGATGCGACAATCGCTCCGATTACCTGGGCAACGATGTAGGGGACCACTTCACTGCCGGGGAATTTTCCACCCGAGAACAACCCCACGGTCACCGCCGGATTAATGTGGCATCCGGAGATATGCCCGATCGCGTACGCCATCGTGAGCAGCGTCAGCCCGAAAGCGAGCGCCACTCCGAGCAGTCCTACCCCTACTTTTGGGAAGCCTGCCGCCAGAACCGCTGTGCCGGTGCCGCCCAGAACCAGCCAGAAGGTTCCAATGAACTCCGCCGTCAGTCGCCTCGAAAGACTCATGCTGCCGCCCTCCTGATGCCGCCAACTAGTCCGCGCGCACGCTTAAGTAAAGTCTCGCCGTCGCTTTTGCGCGCTGTAGTTGGCACAATGTGCCGGTTCGGAGCTTGATATGACCACGTGGCTGGAAAGTGAATGACCGGGAAACTCCGGATGAAACTTGAACGAATCGATCCGCGGCGCGCACGCACCCGCAAGCTCGCTTCTCTGTCGCGAATCGTGAACAGCAAGCAGCTCGCCGCTCCCATCGCCAGGGGCGCCTCGATGCGCCGCTTCCTGGATTCACTGCCGGACGTGCTGGCCGCGCGCGACCTGCGCACGCTGGCACGCGCGATCGCAACCGCGCATCGCTCGCGCCGCACCTTCCTGATGATGATCGGGGCGCACCCGATCAAGGTCGGCCTCGCGCCAATCATCTGCGGCCTGATGCGCGACGGCATTCTCACCGCGATCGCGACCAACGGCGCAGCGATCATCCACGACTACGAGATGGCGCTGGCGGGCCGCACCTCCGAAGACGTCGGCGAAGGCCTCGCTGACGGCAGCTTCGGGATGGCGGAGGAGACCGGAGCTTTCTTGAATCGGGCGGCCGTGATGGCTGCCGAAGAAGGACTCGGCCTCGGCGAAGTCGTTGGCCGCGAGATCAACAGGGCGCGGCTCAAGTTCCGCTCAGCCAGCATCTTCGCGACCGCCCACCGCCATGGCGTCTCCGCGACTGTTCACGTCGCAATCGGCGCCGATATCATCCACATGCATCCATCCGCCAACGGCGCTGCCATCGGCGCCGCAACCATGGCCGACTTCCATCGTCTCGCTGCCGTCGCCGGCACGCTCTCGCGCGGCGTGGTGCTGAACCTGGGTTCCGCCGTGGTCATGCCCGAGGTGTTTTTGAAAGCGTTGAACCTCGCGCGCAACCTCCGTCGCAATGCGCGCAACTTCACCGCCGCCGACATGGATTTCCTTCACCAGTATCGAGCGCGCCGCAACGTCGTCGAGCGCCCGACCGAAACCGGCGGCACGCGCATTACGCTCACTGGCCATCACGAGCTGATGTTCCCGCTGCTGGCCGCGGCCGTGCGCGAAGAACTCGGCCGACCCGGACGCAAGTGACCAGTCCTCGCCAGACTGCAGCTCCCGTCGCAATACTCACCGACTTCGGCTATCGCGACCACTACGCCGGCGTGATGAAGGGCGTCATCGCGTCGATCGCCCCCGATGCACCGATCATCGACATCACCCATGGCATCCCGCCGCAATCGATCGTCGCGGGAGCGATCGCGTTGCGCGAAAGCTGGCGGTTCTTTCCGAAACGCACCGTGTTCCTGGTCGTGGTCGATCCCGGAGTTGGAACCTCGCGGCTCCCCATCGCTATCGAGACTCGCGCCGGCGCGCGCTTCGTCGGCCCGGACAACGGCGTGATGGCGCTGGCGGCGCACGAGGCCGAAATCACAAGCGTGGTCGAAATCGACACCTCGCGGTTCGCCGATGCCAGCGCAACCTTCCACGGGCGCGATATCTTCAGCCCCGTCGCTGCCAACCTCGCGCGCGGAATGCAGCTTCGCCGGGTCGGGCCGGCGCTGGAGCGGATCCGTCCCCTCAGCCTCCCCAAGCTCGCGGTGAGCCGCGCTGCAATTCGCGGCGAAGTCCTCTATATCGATGCGTTTGGCAACCTCGTAACCAACATCAGCCGCGACGATATCGCGCGCCTCAACTCTTCCTTCCCCGGTAAACAGGTTTCGGTTAGGATCGATACCGGCGCGTCGATGGCAATTCTCAACACTTATGGCGACGCGCCTGTGGGTACCATCCTCGCCACGTTTGGCAGTTTTGAACTCCTCGAGATCGCGGTGCGTGACGGAAACGCCGCCGAGCGGCTTGGCTGCCGCGTTGGAACACACGTGCATGCGCACGTCGCCCCGTCCTGATCATGAATGACGCGTCAGCATATCGCGATCCCTCCGGCGTCCTGACCGAGATCCCCCGCTACGGCCCGGAGAACGCTCGGCCCGTGACCCCGGTCGCGATGCACATCCCCGTGATCAACCTCGTGCTGTTCGCGCTGACCTTGCTCACCACCACGATGGCGGGCGCGTACAGCAATGGCGCTGACCTCTCGCTGTTCCATCCGATCGCGAGCCTCGCCGCGCTCTCGACCGGGTTGTCATTCTCGATTCCGCTGATGGCCATTCTGCTTTCGCATGAGATGGGCCATTACCTGACCTCGCGCCGCAACGGCGTCGATGCGAGTCTGCCCTACTTTCTTCCCGCGCCTTTTCCCTCGTACATGATCATCGGCACCTTCGGCGCGTTCATCCGGATGCGAGAAGTGCCGCGCTCGCGCCGCGTGATGTTTGATATCGGCGCGGCCGGCCCATGGGCCGGGATGCTGGTTGCCCTGCCGTGCGTGATCATCGGCCTGCGCCTCTCCTCTGTCTCTCCGCTCAGCGCGCAAACCGGGTTCTCGCTGGAGCTCGGCAACTCGCTCCTGTTCTGGGGAATCAGCCGCGTGGTGCTCGGCGTCGACCCCAACTCGGTCAACATCACGATGCATCCGATGGCGTTCGCCGGATGGATCGGGCTGTTCGTCACGACCTTGAACTTGCTCCCGATCGGCCAGCTTGATGGCGGCCACGTCGTGTACACGCTCTTCCCGCGCTGGCATCGCACGATCTCGACGCTGTTCGTCGGTTCCTGCGTGCTGCTCGTGGTCGTGCCGCTCGCGCTCGGCTACAGCTTCTGGGCCGGATGGCTGATATGGGCGGTGCTCGGAGTCGCGCTCGGCCTCGGCCATCCTGTCACGCAGGATCGCGACACTCCTCTCGACAGCCGCCGCAGCATTGCCGCGTGGGCCACGGTCGTGCTGTTCATCGTTACCTTCGTTCCCGTGCCGATTTCGATCAGTACCCCGGAAGTGCCTACCAAGCCGCAGTCACAGTCCTACGATGTCAGGTACCAGGCGCCGGCGAACTCTGCACCGCCGCACCTCCTCAAGGCGATAGCAACCATCGATCGCTAGACGAGAAACGGGGGAGACCAGGCTGGAAACCAGGAAAGATTCGCCGCAGGGCCACGCGCCGCGCCCATCGTGGGATCAATACTTCATGACCATCACGCGGCAGGTTGCCGAACGATCCACCTGCCTGCGCGCGAAGGTCGGCGCCGTCATCGTGCGCGACCGCAGCATTCTCGCCACGGGCTACAACGGCTCTCCGGCCGGAATGCCGCATTGCACCGAGGTCGGATGCCTCATCTACGAATCGCGCAATCCTGACGGCGAGATCGAGCAGAACTGCTTTCGCACGATCCACGCCGAGATCAACGCTATCACCCAGGCCGCCCGCAACGGCGCCGCTATTCGCGATGCGGACATCTACGTGACGCATACCCCGTGCATCCATTGCCTCAAGGTGCTGATCAACACCGGCATCCGCACCGTGTACTACGGCAAGGAGTACAAGCTGCACACGGTCGGCGACCTGCTGAAGCCGGCCAACATCAAGCTCGTGCAAGTGCCGGAGGCGCCCGATGCCCGCTGAGACCGCCGACCCGTCGAAATGCGGAATCTGCAAGGGAATCGCCGCAATCAGGGCCGGCGCCTTCGCTGACTTCGTCGCAGAGCTGCCGAGCAGCTACATGATTCTCGGCGATGCGCAGTTCTATCGCGGTTATTGCATCCTGTTCGCCAGGCGCCACGCGACCGAGATGTACTTGATGCCGCGGGACGAAGCGCACGCGTTGTTCGACGAAGTGCGCCTTGCGGCAGAAGCGATCGCCGCCGTCACCAGGCCCTGGAAGATGAACTACGAATGCCTCGGCAACACCGAGGCGCACGTCCATTGGCATCTGTTCCCGCGCTACGAGTCTGACGAGCTGCGCTTCGGCCCCGTGTGGATACGGCCTGATGCCGAACGCAAGGTAGCTCTGCCCGCCGCAGACCGCGCCGCGCTGATGGCGGCCCTTCGCAAAGAGATCACCGCGCGCTTTCCAGATGCGCGCATCCCCGGCTAAACGCATGCGCCGCTCATCGAGACTCGCAACCTGCTTCGTTGGGGCAATCGCCGCCGCTCTGGGATTGTCGCTCGCGGCCTGCAAGTCGCGGCCTCTTCCCGAGGCAGACAGCGCCGCCGCTTCCGTCTACGTTCAGCATTGCTCGCAATGCCATCGCGCGTACGACCCGCGCTCGATGACGGCCGCGATGTGGGAAACCCAGGTCGACGCGATGGATCAAAAAATCCGCGCATCGGGCATGGAGCCGTTGACCTCCGACCAGCGCCGCATCATCCTCGACTACCTCGATCGCAACGCGGGCAAAAATTAGTCTCCCCTGAAATCTGCGGATTCTGCCCGCCGGTCTTTTGCTCGCGATCGGATTCGGCTATCGCTAAAGTCGGAACGCGATGCCTGAATCACTCGAAACCATCAGGTTCTACTACGACTACAAAAGTCCCTTCACGTACCTCGCGCTCGAACCGGCGTTCCAGCTTGAACAAACCCATCGCATCCGGATGCGCCCGCTTCCCCTCGACTTCAATCCGCGCGGCGCATATGGCGGCGAACTCGAGCAACGCACCGAGCGTGACTGGCGCAAAGTCCGTTACCTCTACCTGGACGTGCGCCGGCACGCGAACGCGCGCGGGATGATCATCCGCGGACCGCAGAAGCTGTTCGATTCCAGCATCGCGATGATGGCCGGCATCTGGGCTGACCGGCACGGCAAGTTCCGTCCCTTCTCCGATCGGGTTTTCGAACGCTTCTTCAAACGCGAGTTGAACATCGAAGATATCTCGGCAGTCGCGGCGGTAGTCGACGAGGTCGGGTTGGACAGCGCCGCGTTCCGGAAATACGCGGAGACCGATGGGCCAGGCGACTTGAAGGCATCGTTCGCAGAAGGCGAACGTGACGGCGCATTCGGCGTCCCCACTTTCGTCGCCGCGGGCGAGCTCTTCTGGGGCAACGATCGCGTCGTGTGGCTCGCGAAGAAACTCGATGCTATGGGATTGCGGAGAGAGTCGAAATGAAACCGATACCAGTCGGCGCCAGGGGCAAGTTCGAACAAGTCGTCGCGAAGTCTCACCTCGCCAGCGAGCTCGATTCTTCGCTCGCGCAGGTGATGTCCACGCCCACCATGATCGGAATGATGGAGCTTGCGGCAATGGACGCGATCAAACCATTCCTTGATCCCGGCGAAGGCTCGGTCGGCATCTCGATCGACGCCCAGCACACCGCCGCGACTCCGCCGAAGCATCGCGTTCGCGCCGAAGCGGAAGTCACCAGGAGCGAGGGCCGCCGCCTCGAGTTCACCGTGACCGCCTTCGACGAAGCCGAGCAGATCGGCTCAGGCACCCATCGTCGCGCCGTGATCGATACGGCCAAATTCAACGACCGGCTCAAAGCTAAAGTGAAACTTTAACTACGACCATGACCCAGCTATTCGAGAAAGATGAAAGGTTCGTCGGCCGCGACTACGGCAGCGTTACCTACGACATTACTCCCGACCTGGTCGCCACCTTCATCGCGGGGACCGGCGATAATAACCCCTGGTATCGCGACAAGTCTCCGCTTGGCGGGCCGCTCGCTCCCGCCCTGATTCTGCACTCGGCAGTCTACAAAACACTCGAATGGTACCTGCCGAACATCTACGGCAATCTGCACGCCCGCCAGGAATGGGAGATCTTCATGCCCGTGATGGTGGGAGAGCGAATCGCGACGCGCTCGCTCATCATCGATCGCTACTCGAAGCGCGACCGCGAGTACGTCGTGAACGAGGTCATTGTCACCAATGCTGCAGGCCACATCGTCTCCCGCAGCCGGACCCATCAGAGTTTCCTCATTCCCGACCAGGCAAAGAAGGATGCGTTCGTGGTCGATCGCTCGCGCGAGAAGGATTCGAAGCGGAGCTTCAGCGTTGGAGAGCGCGGCGGGGAACCCTTCGATGCGCCGACGCGCACGATTACCGAAGACATGTGCATGGCGTTCTCGGGACCGGCGCTGAACTATCACAACAACCGCCAGAAGGCGGTCGAGCTGGGATTTCCGGAGATCGTCGTGCAGGGGATGCTCTCGGTCTGCGTGGTCGCCGAGATGATGACTCGCCGCTTCGGGCTGGGCTTCTACTACGGCGGCAAGATGGATCTGCGGCTGGTCAACGTGGTGTGGGGCAACGATGTGACCGGGCCACGCGGCAGAATTCTCGATCGTCACGCCGAGGGCAAGCGTACCCGCGCAGATGCCGAGGTGTGGTGCGAGAAATCCGACGGCACCAAAACCATCGTCGGCACCGCCAGTGCGCTGGAACTCTGAAGAACAGCATCCCCGGATTTCACAGAAAAGGCACTACGCTCCGGCTCTGCTCTCGCTCGCGTTTGTGCTCGCCATGGCTGGATGCGCCAGCAAATGCAAGCAGGCGCTCACCAAGTGCAGGTACGAGTGCGAACGCAACTACCAGCTCTGCCAGGTCAAGAATACCGACGCGTGGTACTGCCAGATCCAGGTCGGCAACTGCGACCTGAAGTGCGACGACGACAACAAGAGCTGCTCAAACTGGCACTTCTGGTAGTCAGTTCTGGTTGTTTGTCATTCCCGCGGATGATGCGCGCGGAGCGCGCGTCCAGAAACTCCGCGAGGAATCCCGGATCAACGGGCGGTCGCACATCAGCAGAAAAGACGAATTATCCAGCCGTCAGCGCCTCGACATCCGCAATCGACTTCGGCGTCGCGGCCGTGATGATTTCATGTCCGCCTTCGGTGATGAGCACGTCATCCTCGATGCGAATCCCAATCCCGCGCAGATGCGGCGGCGCTTCCTCGCAGTCTTCGTCGATGTAGAGGCCGGGCTCTACTGTCAGCACCATCCCGGGCTCCAGCTTTCGCGACTCGCCCTTGACGCGATACAGCCCGACGTCGTGCACATCCATGCCCAGCCAATGGCTGGTGCGATGCATGTAAAAGCGCCGGTAGCTGCCCTTCTCCAGCACTTCCTCGGTGCTGCCTTTCACCAGCCCCAGGTCGCGCATTCCATCGATCAACACGCGCAGCGCAGCCTCGTGCGGATCGTCAAACCTCGCCCCCGGCAACGCCTTCTCGATTCCCTTGAGCTGGGACTCGAGCACGATCGAGTAGAGCTGCCGCTGCAGCTCATTGAACTTGCCCCCGACCGGAAAGGTGCGCGTGATGTCCGATGCGTAGAAGTCGTACTCGCATCCCGCATCGATCAGCAGCAGCTCACCCGCGCGCATCTCGCGGCGATTCTCGACGTGATGCAGGATCGCGGCGTTCGGCCCCGATGCGATGATCGACGGATAGCTCGGGCCGGCCGCGCCCCGCGACCGAAATGCAAAATCGACTTCCGCTTCGATCTGCCACTCCTTCATGCCGCCGCGCGCTTTGCGCATCGCAGCCTTGTGCGCCTCCGCGGAGATGGCGGCAGCCTTGCGCATCAATTCCATCTCGGTCGGTTCCTTGCGCAAGCGCGCTTCATGCAGGAACTCGCGCGGATCGACGATCGCATACGGCCCCGACCCGATTCGCGGACGCATCGCGCTCGATGACTGCACCAGCTTGAGCACGCGCTCGTCCATCTTTTCGTTGCGCCCGATCGGGTAGTAGATGCGATCGCTCTTCTCGAGATAGCGGGGCAGAACTTTCTCCAGCTCTTCGGGTACCCAGGCCTTCGCGGCGCCGTACTCGACCATCGCGCCTTCCACGCCGGCGCGCTTGCCGGTCCAGGTCTCGCGCTCCTTGTCGCGCGGCCGCACGAACATCACGAACTCGCCGTCCGGATGCCCCGGCGAGAACAGCGCGATCGATTCTGGCTCCTCGAAGCCGGTCAGGTAATAGAAATCGTTGTCCTGGCGGTAGATGAATTCAACGTCGCCCGAGCGCATCGCCACCGGAGCACTGGGCAGAATCGCGGTCCCGCCTTCCCCGATCGCTTGCAGGAACTTCGCGCGCCGCGCCTGGAACACGCCTGCATTTCCGTTGAGGCCCATAACGAGATTACGCCACGAAGTTCGCGCGCACGCCAGTAGCCATCATGCGACAGTCTTTACGGCAGTCCGGCGCCCGGCACATCCACCTCGGTGATTTCGATTCGTCCGGTAGGATTCTTCTTGCACTCATCCGGATTGGACGATGCGGCCGTGAGCACGAACAGCGTCTTACGGTTTGGTCCGCCCAGCATGCACGCGAAAGTGTCTGTCTCCACCTTGATCTTTTCGGAGATCTCGCCGCCCTCTTTCACGCGGATGACCGTCGATCCGGTAGCAGCCGACACCCAGATGGCGCCTTCGGCGTCGAGGCAGATTCCATCGGGAACGTACGGAGTGATGTTCGCCCACGGGCGCGGATTGCTGAGCGATCCCTCCGCCGCGATATCGAATGCGGTCAGCTTCGCGCCGAATGACTCGCCGACAATCAGCGTCTTGCCGTCGGGCGTGATGACGGTACCGTTCGGAAACATCAGGTTCTCCGCGACCACCCGCACCTGCCCTTCCGGCGTCACCATCAGCATGTTCGTCGTGCGCGGCTTCTCGGCGTTGTGCAGGTCGAATCCGAAATTGCCGACGTAGGCCCGCCCTTTCGTATCCACCACCATGTCGTTGCAATCGAACGGCGCAGCCCTGGACATGTCGGCGTGCTCTTTCAGCGCGCCGCCCTCGAGCCTGAGCAGCTTCCGATCGCGCATCGACACGACCAGCATCCGCCCGTCGGGAAGCCATCCAAGGCCCGACGGCCGGTTCGGCACCTCGCACACGACGCTGGTCTTGCCCTGCAGATCGACGGTCTTCACCTTGAGGTCGTGCATGTCGGAGAAGTAGAGCTTCCCCTCATGCCATCGCGGTCCCTCCGGAAAGAGCAATCCTTCCGTCAATGTCTTGAGTGTGCGCATGGCCAGGCTCCTTGCGCTTAGTCGAGCGCGCCGATTTTCCGAAGCGATTCGATCTCCGCCGTGCCGTATCCGAGCCGCGCCAGGGTCTCGTCGGTATGCTGCCCCAGGCACGGCGCCGCCGATTTCACTCTGCTCGGAGTTTCACTCATCCTCCACGGAATTCCGGCATGACGCTTTATGCCGACCTCGGGATGAGGCAGCTCGACCCAGTAGTCGCGCTGCTTCATGTGCGGATCTTCATCGCACAGATACTTGTTGTCGGCGCACGGCGCTGCCGTCACCCCGGCAGCTTGCAGCTTCTTCGCGACTTCGTCGAACTTCTGCGGCAATGTCCACTGAGTAACGATCGCTTCGAGTTCGTCTTCGTTGGCCTTGCGAGCGGCCAGGGTCCTGAAGCGCGCATCATTGGCGAGCTCCTGCTTACCCATCGCAGCCGCCAACCGCGCCCATTGCGCATCATCCTCACAAACGATCGCCACCCATCGATCGATAGTCATGTCCAGCACCTTCTCGGGCAGGTCCTGGCATTTGAAGATTCCGTGGGGCGCCATGTGCGGATCACGATTTCCGTTACGCTCCGGCTCGCGCCCGTTCATCGTGTATTCGAGGATTCCCTCGCCGAGCAGATCCATCGCGCACTCCCACTGCGCCATGTCGATATACTGTCCCTTGCCGCTCTTCTTGCGATGGTACAGCGCGGCGAGCACCGCGAATGCGCCATGCACACCCGCATTGGGATCGGCATAGCTGAACCCGGCATGCATCGGGGGGAAGCCCTTGTACCCCGTCAGCGATGAAAGTCCCGAAAGCGGAACCTGCGCCGGCCCGTACGCGACGTAATCATGATACGGACCGGTGTCGCCATAGCCGCTGAGCGAGATCATGATGATTTCGGGTTTGACCTTGCAGATTGCCTCGTAGCCGAAGCCCATCTTTTCCATCACGCCCGATGCGAAGTTGTTGACGACGACGTCGGCTTCCTTAATCAATCGCCACGCAACTTCCTTCGCCTCGGGATACTTGAAGTTCAGCGACAGCGATTTCTTGCCCTGGTTGTATTGGTTGAAGTAGCCGGAC
>DATJWT010000112.1:0-4261 GCA_035500975.1 Binataceae bacterium (SeqCode) | reverse complement strand
ACAATTACGACCAAGGGCCGCGATGGTTCATTCCCGGCTACGACGCGAGTCACGCGATGGCGACGGTCCTGCTCCGCGACCGCATCGGCGAGGTCGGCCGAATCCTCGTCATCGGCGCGGGCGGTGGTATCGAATTATCGGTATTTGCCCGCGAAGCGAGCGGATGGAGCTTCACCGGCGTCGATCCGTCGGTTGAGATGTTGTCGCGCGCGAGACAGAAGATTGACGAAGCCAGCGCCACAGACAGGGTGACGCTGGTTCGCGGGACCGCGGAGGATGCGCCCCGCGAGGCGTTCGATGCTGCGACCGGGTTCCTGGCGCTTCATTTTGTGCCCGACGAAGGTGCGCGGCTGCGCGCTCTGCGGGAGATTCACGCGCGGCTGAAGCACGGTGCGCCGTTTCTGATGATCAATGGCTGCGCCGACACGAAGTCGCCCCGTTTTGCAGAGGACCAGCGCTTAAATGCCGCTTTCGCCCGCCGCAACGGCGCACCTGAGGAGATCATCGACGCCGTGTTGCGAATGCAGCGGGAGAATGTTCATTTGCTGCCACCCGAGCGCGAGGAAGCACTGCTGGCGGAAGCGGGTTTCCGCAACCTGCGCCTCTTCTACGTCGGCATGTGGGTCTTCGGCTGGATCGCATCGGCCTGAAAAGGTCGCTGCGACCTTCATTCTGAATCAATTGGCGTTTCGTGGGGTTGATCCGTGGCGATTGCCACCAGCGTAACGATAATGACATCTCAATATCGCTTTGGGAGGTGAGAAATAGCGGCGATGCTCGATTCGTTAATCATCGGTGGGGGAGTGCATGGCACCTTCATTTCTCATTATCTGACGGCTGCGGCGGGAGTCCCGCGCGAGAGCGTGCGGGTCCTCGACCCGGAGCCGGAACCGCTCGCGCGCTGGTACCATTGCTGCGCGAATACCGGCATGAGGTTTATGCGCTCGCCCGATGTCCATCATCTGGACCTCGACCCGATGGGTCTGCGCAAGTACTGCTTCGCCAGCGTTAAGGAGCCTCGTGCCGCCTTGCTCGAGCCATACAGCCGTCCGTCATTTGAGTTGTTCCGCGAACACACAGCTCAGGTCATTACGAGGCATCGATTGCGCGAACTGCGGATGACCGGGCGCGCGCAGGGCCTCGCCTTTGACAATGGGCACGTGACGGTAGAAACCGATCGGGGCCCCTTAGCCGCAAAACGAGTGGTGTTGGCGATCGGCGCCAGCGATCATCCGCATTGGCCTGCATGGGCGCCGGCGCTGCGGGCGGCCGGAGCGCCCATCGATCATGTCTTCAGCCCCACCTTCCATCTGGAAGATCTGCCGCAGTGGAGCCACGCGACCATTATCGGCGGTGGCATTACCGCGGTCCAGACGGCTTTGGCTCTCGCCGAGCGCTCGTCCGGTCGCGTTTCGCTAGTAACGCGGCACTCGCTAAGGATCGAGATGTTCGATTCCGACCCGTGCTGGATTGGGGCCTTATGCATGCGCGAATTCGAGCGGGCAGGCCATGGCGAGCGGCGGCGGATGATCGCGCAGGCCAGGAATCGCGGCTCGGTCCCTAGCGAGATCGCAAGCCAGCTGTTCGACGCGATCCGGGAGGACCGGCTCTCTCTCACCTGCGGTGACATCGCTCACGCGCGCGCGATTGGGGGCAACCGGGTGCAACTGACAATTGGTGACGACAGCGAAGCGCCGCTGGAGCTCCTGAACTCCGATCTCGTAGTTCTTGCGACTGGGTTCGATCGCTCGCGGCCGGGCGGCGAATGGCTGGATAGAGCGATCAGTCAGTTCGCACTGCGCTGCCATGAGTGCGGATATCCCATCGTGGACGTGAACCTCCGCTGGCGTTCCGGCCTCCATGTCACGGGCCCGCTCGCGGAACTGGAGCTCGGCCCCGTCGCCCGCAACATCATCGGAGCCCGTCACGCCGCGAGACGGATGGCGGCGTGACGGTCCCGAGGCGCTTCGATTGCTGAAACTCGGCAATGTTTATGGAACGAAGAACATTCCGCCTGGCCGGCTCAGGTGTGTTGACGGTCCGCCGATAAACCTGAGCGGAAAGATATTTCCCGAGCTGCCCGGCCCGAACTCGACCAGGCTCGGGCCCGGGTCATCGGGCGCGCTCGGATTACTGTAGTTCGCGACAAACAGATCGCCCTTGGTGTCGAATACGAGCCCCGTAGGCAGGTCCAGTTGAGTGTTCGAACCGCTGATGGTGCTGGACGGCGCGACGTTGCCATCGCTGCCGGGCGGAAAGGCCAAAATCGCATCCATAGTCGGGGGAGTGAAAGCGGATCCGTCATTACTGACATAGAGATTCCCCGCCGAGTCGATCGCGACGTACGCTGGTGCATTGATCATCGTATTTGCGCCGGCGAGAGTCGCGGCGGCTGGAACGTCTCCGTTCGATCCCGCGCTGAACTTCATGACGCTGGCGCCGTAGAGATTGGCGACCCAGATGTCACCGTTGGACGCGACCGCCACTCCCACCGGCGTCGTCAACGGTGTCGTGGTAGGCGTGATCGCAGCCAGCGGCGCCACGTTGCCGCTCGCGCCGGCAGCAAATACCAGAATCGATCCCGGCCCACCACCGTCCGGCCCATCATCGACAACGTAGATCCGGCCCGCGGCATCCACCGCCAGACCGGCGGGAAAAGTAATCATCGTCGCGGCTCCCCCGAGAGTTGCCGTGGGCGGGATATTGCCGTTGGCTTTCACGGGATAGATCGTGATGTTCCCGTTCGTCGGGTTGGACACATAAAGCTGCCCGTTGCTGACTACCACGGCTGCGGCGTTGCCGTTGTCCAGGCCCGTCTGATCGCCTGCCAGCAATCTTTTTGGATGCGCATTGGCGTTGGCCGAGGGCGAGAAGAAGCCGATCGATGGAAGATTCGGATCACTGCCGGCATCCTGATTGGCTACGATTAAGGTGCTGGAGCTGGTCGGCGGCGCCGACCCTGACGATCCGCCGCATCCGGTGAGGGCGGCCCACATCCAGAAGATGCCGCCCAGCGCCGCACTAGTACCTGACAGGAAACGAACTGAAGCCATGACTCCCCCTAACGATATTGGATTATCAATATCGTTTTCTTGACAGGCTGCGACGCCCTCGTCAAGTGGGGGTTAGCGCATCGCTTCTCTCCGGAGTGGCGCGCAATATCGGGATTGTGAGGCAGCGCTGGCCTTCGTGAAGATGGTGCGGATGGCCGTCGTGCAGATAGTCGACGTGCCCTTCATGCTTCACCGCGGTATGTCCGCAGTTAGGCTACATCGGGGGAGTGATTACGATGGGGCAGATCCTCTCCGTCCCCATGATCCTGATCGGCCTTGGTATCATTGTCTGGGCCCTGCACCGAGCTCGCCCGGCGCCCGCAACCGCTAGCAGCAAAGGCATCCTTCACGGCTGATGCAATGGCGGATTGTCCATTGCCCTTAACCGTGCTGTCTTTTCCTTCCCGCCGTTGTGGGTTATTCACGCGATAAAGACAGTCATGACGGCCGCACCGAATTCAGCTTATTGAGTATTGGGATGTCCTTGGGACAATAACGCCGATGTACCGTTTTGATATTGGCCGGGGAGGACATGATCCGGATCGATCGTGACTGCAGTGATGGGCTGGGTGCTCTGCAGAGTCAGCGTGGCTATACTCTGTTGAATCCACGTCTCGACCGGCAGCCGCACGCGTTGATGGCTGCCGTCACCAAAATCGACCTGTATGGTCACCGGCATAACCAGCTGGCCGCGATTCTCAATAGTGACTATCGCGCCTTTGGCAGGATTACCGTCCACATAGGCTGCGCCCTTAACAGCCAGATCGAGCTTCCAGTTGTTCATGTACCAGCCGCGCCAGAACCAGCTTAAGTCCTCGCCACCTTCGCTTTCCATCGTGCGGAAAAAATCCGACGGCGTCGGATGCCGGTATGCCCAATTACGGATGAAGTGGCGAAACGCCCAGTCGAAGCGCTCGGGCCCAAGAATCTGCTCGCGCAGCAGAATCAAGCCAAGGGCGGATTTGAAATACGTGACGGGGTGGCGGTACTTCTCACGGATCGCATCGGCGCGCGTCATTATGACGGGCGCCTCAGAGTCGTTCAGGATCGGAAGGATCTCCTCGACCGGATTGCCCCCGCCCGGTGCATATTCTGGATCGCGCTTGGGAGCATATTCCCCTTTGTTGAATGTGTCGGACTCGTACACATTCATGAACGTATTGAACCCCTCGTCCATCCAGGCGTCGCGGCGTTCATCGAATCCCACC
>DATJWT010000111.1:0-14072 GCA_035500975.1 Binataceae bacterium (SeqCode) | reverse complement strand
AGCCCGCGGACCAGTCGAGCCGCTTCGTAGGGACGATCTGGATCCTGAGTCCGTGCTGCACGGCTGCCTGGGCAGCAGCGGGAAGATACTGGCTATACCTGGCGGCGTTGCTGGAGTCGATCGTTGTGCCGGGCGCCAGCGCCGAAGGCGATGCGGATGCGGTCGGTACGGCGTTTCCCTGGGCGAGTGCGTCCAACACGCCAGCCGCCACAAATGTGGCCAGCGCGATTGTCGATACGATTCGCACAGCGTTCACTTCCCGCATCCAGCAGCTCATCGCAACGGTCTTATTCCTTCGGGAACGGCCTCGGCGGCGATGCCGATGACTATTGTATGGGGACATTATACAATCGCCCGGCAAACGCAAGCGGACTCCGCCAGGGAGCGAAATGGCGCACAGGCGAGACGCGCGCGCTATCAGGCCGAGGACACTAGGGTTGTGCGCAGAGAATGGTCGTCAGGTCGTAGGTCGCCTTGATGCCGCGATTCAGGTTCTCGACCGAGAGGCGCTCGTCAACGCCGTGAACGCGACGTCGCTCGCCCACATCGAGGACGATTGGAACAAAGCCGTACGCGGGCACGCCCTTGTCGCGCAGGAAACGCGAATCGGTGCCGCCGGTGCTCATCCAGGGCACCACGAAAGTGTCAGGAAAGTCCTGTGCAACCACCTGCTTGATCGCATCCCACGCCTCACCGGTGGTTGGCGAGATCGGTCCGCTGTCGGGTTTCTGGAGGAAATCGATGGTGATCCGATCGTCGGCGAGCAGAGCCTTCATGTGACTCAGGAAGGCATCCGCGTCGGTGCCGGGCAGCAGGCGGCAGTCGAGACCAGCCTCTGCCGTCGAAGGAATCACGTTCACCTTCAGGCTGCCGGCCAACATCGTGGGCGAAATCGTGTCGCGCATCAGTGCCTGGAGAAAATCGGGCTTGAGCGGCCCTTCCACCGCGAAGCCAAGCACGAAGGGCCAACCTAGATGGCCCAACTCGAACGAGGTCGGAAATGACTCCCGCTCGGCATATACCGGCAGCGCCTCGGACATGATCGAGGTAAGGCGCACTTCGGGCTGATTGGCGAGCAGGCGCGCGAGGGCGTTGACGAGGATGAGCGTCGGATTGTCGGGTGTGGGAACCGAGCCATGGCCCGAGCGGCCGTGCGCGGTGAGATGCAACCACATCACGCGCTTTTCCGCGACCGTCACCTGGAAGACATCTTCATGACCACCAAAGGGATCGGGAGTCGCGACTCCGCCCTCGTTGACCGCGAATGCCGGATCGAACGCATCCCAGTGATTCGCCGCCATCCACTCGGCGCCATTCGCACCGCCCGCCTCTTCATCGGGACTGATCATCATCACCACGCCGCGGCGCAGCGGCGCATGATTGCGATGCAGCGCGAGCATCGTCATGAGCGCCATGATGCCGTGGGCCTTGTTGTCGATCGCGCCGCGTCCCCACACGTAGCCATCTGCCAGATCACCCGAGAAGGGCGGATGCGACCAGTCCTTGGCGACGGCCGGAACTACATCGACGTGTGACAGCAATAGAAATGGTTTCTTGTCCGCGGGTCCCGGCAGATGCGCGACGAGGCTGACCGCTCCCGGCTTGCTCTCGAAGGTCGCCGTCTCGATGCCTTCCTTGTCGAGGATGCTCTTGATGAAAGCGATTGCCTGCGCGGTGTTGTCGGGAGGGTTGGTAGTGTCGAAGCGGAGATAAGTCTGGAAGTAGGGGAGCGCTTCCTGGTTGATCGCGTTCCAGTCGGGTGACGGGGGATCGATTGCCCGCGCAGACGGCGGAGGAACAAAGATAACCGCAAGGACGAGGAGGATGAGCGGAAGCGAAGATTTGGAAATCCGCTGAGACGCGTCAGGCATTTTCGTGATCACAGTCGAACATCGGTAGCACTTCTCGCCCTCATCTCCATAGACCCGCAGATGGTCAGTGCAGGTCTCGCTTCTTGGTTTTTTTGCTCAGTGCAAAATCGAAGACCATCTGGCGCGGATCGACTCCTGAAATGGCCTTGTGACGCGCGCCATGCCAGCCACGTTTCACTCTGAGCAGATGTTTGTCGCAGCAATTGGCGCCGCACATCTCGCACTGGTCGGTTGCGAACTCGGCGCATTTCGCATCGTCGCAAGTCGCGAATCCGTACCACGGACACAGCGGGCATGAATATCCGTTCCGACCGCGCATCGGGCGCACCATTCGACGGCAGTTCGGGCATTTGACGCGTTTCATATTCGCGGCGGACGGAAATTCGGGACTCAGTCGGGAAAGGCAGGCGGAGCGTGCATGCCGCAACACAGAGAAGGAAGCCCTTTCACTCCTCAAAACGGTTCGCTCATACGGATCCTTCGTCGCTGATGCTCCTCAGGACTCCTCGCTAGCTCGTCGGCTCGGCGCTCTCCGAGGAAGAAGGCTCTCAGGAATGTTTGTCATTTCTGGCATTTGGGACAGTAGAAGCTGGCGCGTTGGCCGACGACTACGTTCTTGATCGCGGCCGAACATCGGTAGCATTTCTCGCCCTCGCGCCCATAGACCTGCAGGCGGTCCGCGAAAGTTCCGGGGCGGCCCTCGGAATCGCGGTAGTTGCGGAAAGTGGTGCCGCGGCCGTCGATCGCATCGCGAAGGATGATGGGGATGAATTTCGCGATGAGGTCGATCTCGCTGCGCTTCAATGTTGCCGCGCGCCGTGTCGGCTGCACCCTGGCGCGATACAACACCTCGGACGCGTAGATGTTGCCGACGCCGGCGACGATCTTCTGATCCATGATCAGATTTTTTATCGCGACTTTGCGGCCCCGCGCCTTGTTCGCCAGGTAGTCGGCATTGAAGTCATCGGAAAGCGGCTCGGGTCCGATATCTTTCAGCTCTCGCAACGCTGGCAATCCCGCGCGTGCCACCAGGCGTACGATCCCGAAGCGCCGCGGATCATTGAAGACCAGCCGGCTGCCGTCATCGAGCCGGAACTCGACGTGGTCGTGGCGCGGGTTGAATTCAGAAGAATCGAAATCGCGATCGCGGCAGGTCAGGCTGCCGCTCATCCCGAGATGCACCAGGATTACATCGTCGCCGCTCAGATCGAGAATCAAGTACTTCGCGCGCCGGTCGACCTTCTCGATGCGCTTGCCGTGGATGCGGGGGCCGAAGTTGCCGGTCTTCCTGCGCCGCAGCGGCAGGCGGCCGATTCGCGTTCCGGTAATTGTCCTGCCAGTTACGCTGCGCTTGAGAATCTGCCGGAGCGATTCGACCTCGGGGAGTTCAGGCATTGGACCCCGTTAATACAGGCCCGAGGTGCCGCGCAAGGCGGATGAAGTCCCGCGGGTGCAGGGTTTCGGCGCGAGCGCCCGGGTCCACCGCTGCCACGCGCAGCAGTTCATCCACGAGGCTCGCATTCAGATGCGTCGCGTGCGCGATCGAATTGCGCAGGGTCTTGCGCGGCGCAAAGAACGCCGCGCGCACGGCGGCCAGGACGGCGGGTTCTTCAGCGGCATCGAAGCCCAGGTCCGCGTGTGGCGCGAAGGTAAGCACTTCTGCGTCGATCTTGGGCCGAGGATGGAAATTTCCCGCGCCGACCCGGAAATGCGATTCGATCCTGAAGTAGAGCGCGCTGTACACGCTGAGCGCGCCGTACGAGTCGTCACCAACGTTGGCGCGGATCCGCTCTCCGACTTCACGCTGGAACATCAGGACCATCCGCGAGATCTCGCCGTAATGCGAGCACAGCCGGGCGAGGATTGCCGCGGCGGCATTGAATGGGAGATTCCCTACGACCTTGACCGGGGTACGATCGCGCAAGGTTGCGAAGTCGATTCTGAGAAAATCTCCAGTCACGATCCTGACCCGGCGATCGCCCGTGAAGCGCTCTTCGAGTCGCGCCGCCAACTTCGGCTCAAGTTCGACCAGCGTGAAGCGGGCGATTGGATGAGCCGCGATACGCTCGCTCAGGATTCCGAGGCCGGGGCCAATTTCGATAACGCAATCGCCGGAGGCGAGCCGGGCCGCATCGACGATCCGATTCGCGATCGCGGCCTGAACGAGGAAGTTCTGCCCGCGCGACTTCGTGGGTCGAACGCCGGCGGTGGTCAGGGATGAGCGAGGACGCAGGGCGGAATCAGGTGCTGGCACGGTACGCGCCCGGGAAATTTTCATCTCCCAATAACCTAACCTCTAACCCCTTCCCTGAGAAGGAAGGGGTGCCGGAATTCTTTCCCTACAGCGGAAGGTTCGCGGCGGCGTCGATCGTGAGATCGTCGCGCTCGCCCCGCAGCAGGCGCCAGCTTCCCGCCAGCGCGATCATCGCGGCGTTGTCCGTGCAGTATTTGAACGCCGGTGCAACGACCCGCAGCCCCTCATCGGCCGCGGCTGCGGCCAGGCATTCCCGAAGGCGCGAGTTGGCCGCGACCCCACCGGTCAGCGCGATTGTCGATGCGCCAATTTCACGTGCCGCCTTGAGCGTCGGCGCGATCAACATGTCGACGATCGCTTCCTGGAACGATGCAGCCAGGTCTTCCCGGGTGGTGGCTTGCGCTCCATCGCTGCGCAGGAAAGTCGCTACCGCTGTCTTCACGCCGGAGAAGCTGAAATCAAGCGGCGCCCCCTTCACTCGAGCGCGCGGTATTTTGACCTTGCGGCGGTTTCCATGCTTCGACATCTCGTCAATCACTTTGCCGCCCGGATAGCCGAGGCCCATCAGCTTCGCGACCTTGTCGAACGCCTCGCCGGCCGCATCGTCGCGCGTGGTCCCGATCCGTCGATAGCGTCCGTAGTCCTCGACCGCGAACAGGGCGGTGTGGCCGCCCGACACCACCAGCGCCAGGTACGGCATCGCGATTTCGTGTTCGATAAGCGGAGCGAGGAGATGGCCTTCGATATGATTGACGCCAACCATTGGGATGCCGGTGGCCTGCGCAATACCCTTGGCGCACATCAGGCCGACCAGCAGCGATCCGACCAGCCCTGGACCGCGCGTAACCGCAACGCCATCGATGTTCGCCAGCGAAGTGCCTGCGCCATCGAGCGCGCGACTGACGACCGGCAGGATGGTTATCACGTGGTTGCGCGAAGCGAGTTCCGGAACGATGCCGCCGTAGGCGCGATGGATGTCGTCCTGGTTTGCGACTGAGCTTGCGAGCACTTTCACTGTGCCGGCGCGCGCGGTTTCGATAACCGCGGCGGCGGCGTCATCGCAGGAGGATTCGATTCCGAGTATCAGCATTGCGTTGGTTATCTTTGGTCAGCAGCTTGACGATAGTCGCGGGCTGCGAACGGAGAAAGGGTCAGTCCGTTGATGGTGGTGCGGAGCCCGGTGGTGGCGGAGGGGGCGCCTCGGCCGGTGGTGGTGGCACTGCTTCGCCCGACGGGGGTGCCAGGTCAGCGCCGCCTGATGGCGCTCCTTCAGGAGCTGCGGGTGGGGCCGGCGCCAGTCGCGTGTAGCCGACACGCGCCATCAAATTTCCGGGATTTACCTGTAAGGCCTGCTGGTACGCGGCGGCGGCTCCGGTGTCTCGCCCCGATTCTTCATAGATCAGGCCCTCAAACGCGAGCGTCTCGCTCAGCCACAGCGGGTTGCCGCTTCCGAAGCCGATCTCCGCGCGCTTCAGGAACGTCATCGCCTGCGGGTAGTTCTTTTCCGTGATGTAAACGCGCCCCAGGTAAAAGTATGCGTAAGGGTCGCTTGGGTCGATTTCCACCGCGCGCTGCAGGTCGCGGCTGGCCTGCTCCGGATGTCCATCGAGCAGTTCCGTGCGCGCCTGTTCCGCGATTCTCATCGAGGCCGCCCTGGCGGGATTCTGCTCCTTGTCGATCGCGTCCTGGATCGATGAGTCGCTGACCCGCAGCGATGGCGTAACGGAGCCCGCTTCGAGCGGCGCTACGTCCTCGGAAGTCGACGGAATTGGAGTGGGCTCGCGGAAAACTTCCGAAGTGGTCGGTGTCGCAGTCGGGGTGTCGGTTGGAATCGGCGTTGCGCCGGGAGCCGGCGACGGAGTGTCAGTCGGTGTTGCGCTCATTTCGGCCGCTGGTATCGATTCCTCTTCGAGGTGCGCAAGCACACGAGGGCCGGCCGCGCGGGCCTGGACAGACCCGCCGGCAAGCAGCAGCAAAACAGCCGCGACGATTGATCGACGATGGAACAGCAAGGAAGGGAGGTTAACGTCAGTCGTGAGGGTCAGTCAAAGTGTCGGGTTCGTCCGGCGGCGTATGTTGGGCTGTGATTACCCCGGGCTTGTGGAATGGGCAGACCTGCGTTGGTTCCGTACCGCGCGGAAAGATTCCATCGATAGTCGTCGGACACCACGGGCTCGCCTTGTAGCCTGTCGTCGGGTCAACGCGCTCCTGGACGATTCCCAGCGGGACCGTGAAGTCGAGCACGGGTCGCGATGCCGTTGCAGCCTTCATGTACGCGGTCCACGCCGGCAACGAGGCCTGCGCACCGGTCAGGTTCAGGTCCTCCTTGGCATCGAATCCCGTCCAGACCACGGTCAGGAGATTGGGCGTGAAGCCGGAGAACCAGGCATCTTTGAGATCGTTAGTCGTGCCGGTCTTGCCCGCGGCGGGAATCTTGAAGCCCATTTCGCGCGCCGGATGCCCGGTGCCGTGGTTGATGACCTGCTCGAGCATGAACTGGCCCATGTAGGCGAGTTCGGGTGAGATGACCTGCTCCGCCTTGAGCTCGTGGCCCTCGATGACTTTGCCATTCTCATTGACCACCGCTGTGATCGCATATGGCGGAACCGACATGCCGTAATCGGCGATTATCGAGTACGCGGTTGCGATCTGCATCGGGGACACTTCGATTCCGCCGAGCACGATCGACGGGTACGCGGGCAGATCCCCAAAGCCCATCCGCTTGGCCATGTCGAGCACGCGATCGAGCCCAATGGTGTAGGCAATCTTCGAGGTCGCGGCATTAAGCGATTCTTCGAGCGCTTTGATCAACGTAACGTGCCCGAAGTACTCATCCTTGTAGTTATGCGGTGACCAGCTCATGTTCTCCGCGTATTGCCAGGTCCACGGCTCGTCATCGACGTAGCTGGTCGGCAACAGCTTGACCGGGCCGTCATCGAGGGTTTCCTGGAACGCCGCCAGGTAGGTAAACGGCTTGAACGCCGACCCCGGCTGCCGTTTTGATTGGGTAATGCGGTTGAGCTGGCTCTCGCGGTAGTCACGCCCTCCAACCATCGCGCGAATCTTTCCGCTCTGGGGTTCCAGCGAAATGAGACACTCTTCGAGCCGGTGACTCTCTTCTTTGTGCAGCAAGCGCGGATACTTCGCTTCGAGGTTGGCCAGGTTCTCGCGCACCGATTTTTCCGCGAGCTTTTCCAGGTGCACGTCGAGGGTAGTGAAAATCCGCAGGCCCTCCGCGGTCAGGACTTCCGGCGGATAGCGATCCGCCAGTTCCTTCTTTACGTAGTCAACGAAGTAGGGCGCATCGTTGTTCTCGGTGTATGCCTCGCGTGCGTGCAGCGGTTCAGCCACCGCATCGTCATAGGCGGCCTTCGTGATGTAGCCCTCCTGGAGCATGAGGGCGAGCACTTCGTTGCGACGCTGCCGGGCCTCGTCGGGATGGCGCAGCGGATTCAGCCGGTTGGGCGAGTTGATCATGCCCGCGATAGTTGCCATCTCGCCGATAGTCAGATCGCGCGGCTCCTTGGAGAAATAGTATTCCGATGCCTCCCAGATGCCGTCGATGCCCTCCTGGCCGCGGCGTCCGAGGTATATGTCATTGATGTAATTCTCCAGGATCTCGTCCTTGGAGTATTTCCTCTCCGCGATGTACGCCATCAGCGCTTCCTTGACCTTGCGCTTGTAGCTGCGCTCGCTGCTGAGAAAGAAATTCTTCATCAACTGCTGCGTTAGCGTCGAGCCACCCTGGCGAATGTGGCGCGAGGTCAGGTCGACGAGCGCCGCCTTGATGATGCGCACGGGGTCGACGCCGTGATGCTCGTAGAACCGGTGATCCTCTGCGGCGAGGATCGCATCGATGAAGGCGGGCGGGATCTGGTTCAGGCGGACGAGCCGGCGCTGCTCCCAGCTTCCCTGGAAGATGCCGCTGATCAACTCGGGCTCCAGCTCCATCGAGTACGTCGGCTTACTGGTGCCGGGCTCGTGCATCGACTGGATGATGTCGTTCTTCGACAGGTTGAGTTCGATCAATTCGCCGCCGAACTGTCGATAGGGATAGGCAAAGCTGTGCAGGAAAATGACCAGCTTGCCGGCGCCCGCGTCGTAACTGTACTCGCCGCGGCTCTGCACCTTGCCCGGGTCGGTGCGATGGTAGTTGAGCCGCGCGAGCCGCTCGAAGAACCCGATGTCCTTCAGGTTCTGGCCGGGGTAGACGATGGTCGAATCGGAATAGATGCGCGAAGGGATATCCCAGCGCTTGCCGGACATTCGCGCCACGACTTCCTGTTCGAGATTGTCGTAATACGACGAGAAGTAATAGAGAACCGGTGGCACCGTGAACAACAACAGCGCCACGCAGCAGAGAACCAGGATCTTCGCGATGCGCCACACCGTCCAACGGCGGGCTGCTGGCGGCTTGGGTTGTGCGGTGGGCATCGAAGAAACGAATGCCGCGGTCAGGCTTCGGGTTTGAGCGCGAAATACAAGGTTGCGTTGTCACGCTTGACCAGCAGCAGCACGATACTGCCCTTGCCGCTCGCCTTGAGCGCCTGCTGGAAGGAGTTAACGTCCTTGACCGGAGCGCGATTGACCTCGAGGATCACGTCGCGCTTCTGCAGGCCCACCTCCTCGCCGCGGCTGCCCGCATCGATACCGGAGATCATCACGCCGCTGTCGGTATCGAGCCCGAGCTGGCGCGCGAGGTCGGGATTGAGATCCTGCACACGCAGCCCGAATGACGACGGCACACCGGCACTGAGCTTGGGCTCGGCCCCGGCGGACGCAACCTCCTCGGGATGCATCTCGGTGATACTGGCGCGCAGTTCGAGCGGCTGCTTGTCGCGGATGATTTTGAAGGTCACGTTCTTTCCGAGCGGAGTCTCGGTGACCAGCAACGGCAACTCGCGCCGGTCGTTGATCGGATGGCCGTCAAATTCGACGATTACGTCGCCACGCTTCACTCCTGCGAGGTCCGCGGGACTGCCCTTGCGGACCTCCGCGACCAGCGCGCCACGGACGTCTTTCAACTCCATCGATTCGGCCAGCTCCGGCGTCACTTCCTGTATATAGACGCCAAGCCAGCCGTGCTTGATCTTTCCGGAGCCACGGATTTCGGAGAGTTCCGACTTGACCAGGTTGATTGGGATGGCGAAGCCGATGCCAATGCTTCTTCCCGTGCTGGTGTAGATCGCGGTGTTGACGCCGACCACGCCGCCGCTCAGGTCGATCAGCGGACCGCCCGAGTTCCCCGGATTGATCTGCGCATCGGTCTGGATGAATTGGTCGACGCTGTCCGGCAGGAAGCGGCCTTTGGCGCTGACGACACCCACCGTCACCGAATGATCGAAGCCGAAGGGATTTCCGATCGCCATCACCCACTGCCCCACCTTGAGATCGTCGGAGTTGCCCAGCGGAGCGACGGGCAGGTCGTCGCCCGCATTGATCTTGAGCAGGGCGACGTCGGTCTTGCTGTCGCCGCCCACGACCTTGGCGGGATAGGTGCGCCCGTTCTGTAGAGTGACGGTAACCTTGTTGGGATTCTCGATGACGTGATCGTTGGTCAGGATGTAGCCATCGTGGGAGACGATGAATCCCGAGCCCATCGATTTGCCACGCTGATGGCCAAAGGGAGGAGTGGTAAATTCTCCGCCCTCCGGGTTGCCGCCTTCCGCCGATTCTTCGCTGGAGACGTTGACGACGGTGGGACTCAGCTTGGCGGCCAAATCCACGAAGTCCGGAAGGGTCTGGGCCTTGGCGACGTGTCCGGTTTCGGGAGTTTCCGTCCAGAACTGGAGTTCATCGGATGCGGGCGCAGGAGCAGCCGCTATCAAGACCAGCGCCGCCGACGCGACCATCGCCGGTGAAAATCGAATCAAGCTGAAACGCATTTGCAAGGAGGCGATGCTTTTTACCGGCCCGATTGACGCGCAATTTCAACGTATTTCATACGCAGATCGAACAGTATCGCTTCGATCAATCCATCTTCGTCGCGGTCGAGGTTGCCACGGGTCTTCTCACGTAGCATCCCGATTATATCAATCAATTGCTGGGCAGCGTTGAGATCCTTGCTGCGCTCTCCGGACATCGGATCCGGTATTTCACCCAGCGCCGCCAACGCCTGGGTGGAGAGACCAACCATGAAGGTAGTGAAGGTTAGTTCGGCCTCTGCGTGATGGTGCTGCGCTTGAGGAGCCGTTGCCGCACTCTCATGCGGGGTTGGCCCGGGCGCAGCCTTCTCTTCCGCCTGGTCGCTCCTGGATTCACCCTCCGAAGAGAAGCGGCGGCGATCCTGTACGGTGAAGCCCTTTTCTTTTTCTTCTGCCATTGCCGGACTACGGAGTCACCGCCATCTGCTCGAGGCGCCGGATGCGCTCCTCGATCGGAGGATGGGTCGAGAACAGGCGCGCGATTCCCTGCGCGCTGAGGGGATTGACGATGAACAGATGAGCAGTTGCCGGGCTCGCATCGAGCGGCATCCGTTCGTTCGATGCCTCGAGCTTGCGGAGAGCGTTGGCGAGGTTCAGCGGATTGTGCGTCAGGCGCGCTCCGCTCGCATCGGCCTGGTATTCGCGGGTGCGCGAGATCGCGAGCTGGATGAGGGTGGCCGCGATAGGCGCCAGCACGCCGATTACGATGAGCCCGATGATGCCGCCGCCCTCGTCGTCGTCGCCGCGGCCCATCCCGAAGATCGCACCCCATCGCACGAACGAACCAATCATCATGATTGCGCCCGCGAGGGTCGCCGCGATCGAGCTGGTGAGGATGTCGCGATTGATCACGTGCGAGAGTTCGTGGCCGATCACGCCCTTTAATTCTTCGCGATCGCAGATGCGCATGATTCCGCGCGTAACCGCTACCGCCGCATGCTTCGGGTTGCGCCCGGTCGCAAACGCGTTGGGGGTGTCGGAATCGATCAGGTACAGCCGCGGCATCGGGATGCCGGCGGAAGTCGCCAGTTCGTTGACGATCGAGTACAGCTCGGGTGCGTTGGAAACATCGAGCGGTTGGGCGCGATACGCCGCCAACACCATCTTGTCCGAGAACCAGTAGCTGGCGAAGTTGAAGACCGCAGCGAAGATGAACGCGAGCATGATTCCGTTGCGACCACCGAGCAGGCCGCCAATCACCATCAGCAGACCGGTCATTGCGCCGAGCAGGAACGTCGTTTTGAAGAAACTGTTCATGATTTCACAGGCACCGCGGGAAAACGCGCCGGAGAGCGCGTGTTCCAAAGCTATGACACGCGTTTTTCACAGTCAATGTAATCATCAAATGGGCCTTATGGAGAGACGAGGCGCGCTCGCAGGATGTTCACGACCTCGGCCACTTGCAAGGTTTCCAGCGGTTGCCGCCGTATCGCCGTGACGTCGCCGATCGGTTGCCATCGCGCAGGGTCGGTGGGTCCAAAAAGAACGATACCGGGGCATCCGGATGCAGCCGCCAGATGGGAGACTCCCGAATCATTTCCGACGAAAGCGGCTGCGAGATGGGCGAGAGCCGCGACGGTCGGCAGATCGAGGCCCCCCAGGGTCGCTAAACGAGTTTCCCGAAATCGTGAGCTGATTCCGGTTTCTGCCGGACCAAGGACCACAACCGGTCTCGTGATTGATGCAGTGTCTCTAGCGAGCTGGAGAAATCGATCGACTGGCCAGTTCTTTGTCGGGCTGCCGCTACCCGGAAAAAGCAGAACGAACTTTCCTGGTGTCGCATTGACCTGATCAAGAACCTGCCCGGCTGCCGAGAGATCGGCAGTGGAAAGGTCGATGTGCGAGTCGAGTGGCTCCCGTCCGCCATCGACAGCTTCGCAGTAAAGGCGGCTTATGTGACCCTCTCCCTCGGGACGGAAGCGGTGGAACGACACCGAGCCGCGCGCGCAAGCTTCGAGCGAGCGGCGAAAGTTCGGATCATCCGCCGCAAAGAATGAATAGACCACGCCGAATTGCCCGAAAAACTCCGCCACAGGTTGGTCAGGCCGCGACTGATCGCGAAACAGAGCGCTTACTTCACGCCGATCGATCGAGTGACCGGCTGCAACTCCGATTCTTCCGACCGCAAAACGGGCGAGTTCCGCGCGCGCCATCAATTCGATTGATGAATCGGGATGGCGGCGGGCGATCGCGCGAATCGTGGGAACCAGGCAAATCAAGTCGCCCAATGCGCCCGGAAAAATGACCAAAACCCGCATCCTGCGGAAGTCTATCAACCAGCAGAAGCGGCGTAATCCGTGGATTCTCGCAAACCGGGATGAAATACGGCTAGAATTGGCGCATGCCGATTAGCGTTGCGCACTCTCCCCTTGAGCTTATCGGGCACACGCCTGTAGTTCGCCTCAACCGCATTCCCGGCAAGGACGACGCCGAGATCTGGGCCAAGCTGGAAAATTTCAATCCTGGCGGCAGCGTGAAGGATCGAATTTGCCTGGCGATGGTGGAATCGGCCGAGAAGGCCGGCCGCATCAAGCCCGGCGATACAATCGTCGAGCCGACTTCCGGCAATACTGGAATCGGTCTCGCTCTCGTCGCCGCCGTGAAGGGCTACAACCTCATTCTCACGATGCCCGACACGATGAGCGAGGAACGCCGCTCCTTGCTGGTCGCATACGGCGCCAAGCTGGTGCTCACCCCCGACACGCGGGGCATGCACGGCGCGATCGCCAAGGCCGAGGAGCTGTGCCGCGAAAATCCTGGCTATTTCATGCCGCAGCAGTTCAGCAATCCGGCGAACCCCGACATGCACTATCGCACGACGGGTCCCGAGCTCATCGAGCAGCTCCCGCAAATCGATGCATTCGTGTCGGGAGTCGGCACTGGCGGCACTATCTCGGGCGCGGGCCGCTATCTGCATGAGCATTTGAAGAACAAAGTCCAGGTCGTGGCAGTGGAGCCGGCCAATTCCCCGGTGCTGTCGGGTGGAGAGCCGGGCTTTCACAAGATCCAGGGCATCGGGGCCGGCTTCGTGCCGAAAAACCTGGACACGCACGCCTACGATGAGATCATAAAGGTGAGTGACGAAGATGCCGCGGCGTTCTCGCGCCGCCTCGCGCGAGAGGAAGGAATCCTGGTCGGGATTTCCTCGGGCGCCAATTGCTGCGCTGCCGCCCAAGTCGCGCGCCGCCTGGGCAAGGGGAAGGTCGTGGCCGTCGTGTTCTGCGATACCGGCGAGCGCTACCTGACAACCGATCTGTTCCAGGCTGAAGGCATCTGATTGGCCGGCGCGGAGCGATGACCGAACAGCTGCGCAACAAGCTCGAGAACTTGCGCGCGATCTTCGCGCCGATGAAGTCGGTGATCGTCGCGTTCTCGGGCGGCGTCGATTCCACGTTCGTGCTGAAGGTGGCGCACGACACGATTGGCAATCGCGTGCTCGCCTTGACCACGACCTCGCCTACGATGCCCGATCAGGATCGCGCGACGGCCATCAAGATGGCCGCCGAGATCGGCGCCCGCCATCTTGTGATCGATTCCAACGAGCTCGAAATTCCCGGCTACGCAGCTAACCCCATCAACCGCTGCTACCTGTGCAAGAGCAACCTGTTCGAAGTCTGCGAGGCGAGGGCAATCCAGTTGAAGATTGAGCAAATCGTCGATGGTCTCAATCTCGACGATTTGCGCGACTACCGTCCCGGCATGAAGGCCGCCGCCGAACGGCGCGTGCGCCATCCACTGGTCGAGGCGGAGATGAGCAAGGCGGAGATTCGCGAACTGTCGCGCTCGATGGGGCTGGAGACGTGGGACCGGCCTGCATCGCCCTGCCTGTCATCGCGGTTTCCCTACGGCACGCAAATCACGCCGGACGGGCTGCGCAAGGTTTCGGAAGGCGAGAGGGTGCTCCACTCGCTGGGGTTCCGCGTGGCGCGGGTTCGCTATCATGGCGACGTCGCGCGAATCGAAGTGGAACGCGACAAGCTCGCGCAGGTGTTGGAACCGGAGACTCGCGGCATCGTCGAGCGC
>DATJWT010000110.1:0-2602 GCA_035500975.1 Binataceae bacterium (SeqCode) | reverse complement strand
CCGTTCATCATCATGTTCGCGGTGCCGATGGGCCTGATCGGCGTTATCTGGACGCTGTGGATGACCAACACGACGCTGAACATCGAATCGTTCATGGGCATCATCGTGATGGTCGGAATCGTGGTGTCGAACTCGATCCTGCTGGTCGATTTTGCCAACCAGCGCCGCCGCGACGGCCAGGAGTTGCGCCGCGCGGTGGTCGAGTCCGCGCGCATCCGCATGCGACCGATCCTGATGACGGCGCTGGCCACGGTCGCGGGCCTGATGCCGATCGCGCTGGAGCTCGGCGCGGGTTCCGAGGCTTCCGCGCCGCTCGCACGCGCGGCGGTCGGCGGCCTGGTGGTTTCTACCGCATTCACGTTGTTCCTGGTCCCGTCGGTCTATGAACTGTTCTACTCGTGGAGGGGCGAACGTTGAGCCGCGCAAGTCTGTTGTTGGCTATTTTGAGTCTGAGCCTGGCGGCAGGATGCGGCCATGGCGCGGCTACTTCCGATACCGCCTCCGAGGCCAATACGCCCACGGTCGCGGTCATCCAGCCCCAGCGCAAGGAAGCTACGCAGTCGATCACGTTGCCCGGAGACCTGGTCGGCTATTACGAGGCTGCCTTGCACTCGAAAGTCACCGGCTACCTGCGCAAGATCGCGGTCGACAAGGGCGATTGGGTCAAGGAAGGACAGGTGCTGGCGACCATCGAGGTTCCGGAACTCGATCAGAACCTGGCGCGCGCTCGTGCCAGCCTGCAAATCACCAAGCTAACCTGGGAGCGGCTCGATCGGGTTCGCAACACCGATCCCAAGCTGGTCGCGAAGGAAGACGTCGATATTGCCTACGCAAAGTACCTGGAAGCGAAGGCATCGGAAGGCGAGCTCGAGGCGATGGTCGGATACACCTCGATCATTGCGCCCTTCGACGGCGTAATCACGGGGCGCTTCGCGGACCCGGGCGCGCTGATTCGCGCGGGCGGCGGTGACTTCGGCATCTCGGGCAGCGGCGCGGCAGTGAGTTCGGGCGCTACCGAGGGCGCCGGCGGGCATCTGACGGGAGGCGGGCCGGTTCTCACCGAGGCTCGCATCGACAAGCTGCGCGTTTACATCTATGTCCCGGAACGCGAAGCCGGCTACGTAAGGATCGGACAGCCCGCGACCCTGACGCTGAGGGCGTTCCCGGGCAAGAGCTTTCCGGTGCAGGTGACGCGATTCGCTTCGTCGCTCGATCTCGCGACGCGTACGATGCTCACCGAGCTCGATATCGAAAATCCGGACCATCGGCTGTACCCGCGGATGTACGCCGAGGTCACGCTGATGCTCATCCAGCATCCCAACGCAATCGAGGTACCGCGTGGGGCGGTTTACGGAATTGGTCAGCCCAACCCGTGGGTGTACAGCGTTGCCGACGGAAAGCTGCGGAAGGTCGCGGTCACTACCGGCATCACCGACGGCATCAACGTGGAGATAACCTCAGGCCTCGACGGCAACGAGATGGTGGTGAGCACCCTTAATCCCTCGCTGGCGGCGGGAGAGCCGGTGCATGTGCTCGACGAGACGCCGGCCGAGCAGGCCACCCAATCCTCGGCGCGGGCCGATTGAGCGGCCGTGGAGGGATCGATGATGGGACGGCTATTGCTCTTGCTTTCGGCGGTTCTCTGCATGCTGCCGAACGGCCTGGCGCGCGCGGCGGATCAGCCGATCGCGCCGAACTCACAGGTGACTCTGAAACAAGCCACCGAGATTGCCCTGAAACTGCATCCGATGCGGATGGAATCGCAGTCCGAAGTCGGGGTGGCGCAGGCTCGCGTAGGCGAAGCAAATGCCAACCTGCTGCCGCAAGCCTATGGGCTCGCGCAGTACCTGCGATCGACCACCAATGGAATCGGCAACACTACCTGGATAAATGATGGAACGTACCCGCGATTCACGGGCGTGAACCACGACCTCGCCAACGGCGATTTTTCGCAGTCGTTCAGCTCCCATAACAATTGGGCAACCGGGGTTTCGCTGCAACAGTTCCTGTTCGACTTCGGCCGGATGCGCGGATTCGTCGACGAGCAGCGCGCCAATCGCGATGCCGCCCAGGCACGTCTCAAGCTGACCGACCTTGATCTCATTTACAACGTCGCGCAGCGCTACTATGCGTTGCTCGCGGCCAAGCAGCTGGTCACGGTTTACGACCAGGCGATCGAGCAGCGCCAGGCGCATCTGCATCAGGCGCAGGTGATGGCCAAGGCGGACCTCCGGCCCTACCTCGATGTGTCGGTCACGCAGGCCGATCTCTCGCGCGCCGAGATGAACAGGATCCAGGCGGGCAACGGCGTCGATGACAGCAAGGTAGCGCTCGACGCCGCGATGGGTCTGGCCGGGCAGGCGCCGCCATACGAGGTGGTCGGGACGCTGACCTACGAGCCGGTGACCGATACGCTCGACGGCCTCCAGGCGACGGCGATGCGCCTGCGGCCGGACTTGCAGGCGCTGTTCGACGAGGCGCGGGCGGCAGGCGCGCAGATAAAGGAGGCGAAAAGCGACTACTTCCCCACCGCGAATGCGCAGGCGGGTTACATGGCGATGTCCACCGGGTTGCCGGCGGCGAACAACTACTTCGCCGGGTT